>CAYYNM010000008.1:7619-32886 GCA_964472945.1 uncultured Methylomarinum sp.
AACTATAATAATTATTAAAAAAGGTATGAGCATGAAAAAAATATTTAACTACTTTCTGATTGGTGTTCTGGCATTTTTACCTATCTATGTGATTGGTCAAATTGTATTCTTTTTAAATGACCGGTTTTCTGACTTAATTCGATTTGTTTATGGCTATTATGATAATTATTTAATCACGGTCATCATATTTGTAGGTAGTTTCACTGTATTTACTTATGTGGGCTATCGTTTGAGTATCGTGGGTAAATCGTGGATTATTTCAGGCATTGATACTGTTGTTGACCGGATCCCCCTTTTAAATACTATCTATAGGGTTATTAAAAAAGTAGTTAATATGTTCTCAGGACATGAGTTGAAGGAAGCAAGAGAGGTGGTTTATATTGAATACCCCAAGGAAGGCCTATGGGTCCCCGCTTATGTCACGAATAAAGAAAACGAAATGTATATTTTATTTGTACCTACATCACCTAACCCCACCTCGGGCTTTACCGTTATTGTGCATAAATCCAAAGTTGTTAAATCAAAGATGAATATTGAGCAGGCAACCAGTTTTATTATTAGTGTGGGTGTTGACTATGATGAAGCAGAAGAAGCAAATAAACTATCAAGGTGAATAGACTTGAAGAGTTGTTAACTCAACTGAGTAGCTTAGTGTGGGGGCCAGTTATGCTGGCCTTTTTATTGGGTGTTGGAATCTTTTTAATGCTTGGTCTGAAGTTTTTCCCTTGGCGTTATACTTACAGAGCATTTATTTTACTCTGGAGTACACGTAATAATGACCAAAAAGGGGAAATTTCGCCTTTTCAGGCACTTATGACCTCTTTGTCTGCAACGATTGGCACAGGTAATATTGCTGGTGTTGCCACTGCTATTGCTTTGGGTGGACCAGGCGCAGTGTTTTGGATGTGGATGACAGCTTTATTTGGGATGGCAACAAAATATGCTGAAGCCGTATTGGCGGTGAAGTATAGAGAGATTGATGAGGAAGGGCGCTATGTTGGTGGTCCTATGTATTATATCAAAAATGGCTTGGGTGAAAATTGGCATTTTTTTGCTGTGATTTTTTCTTTATTAGGTGCGCTGGCAGCTTTTGGTATTGGTAATATGGTGCAAGCAAATTCTGTTGCTGATGCTGTTGAAGCATCGTTTCATATACCTGCCTGGCAGACAGGAGTGGTGTTAACAATCTTCTCTGCTGCAGTTATTTTAGGAGGTTTAAACCGGATTGCTGTTGTTGCATCTAAACTTGTTCCTGCTATGGCTGTGGCATATATAGTGGGAGCAGTACTTGTTATTTTGGTAAATATAGAGAAAGTGCCTAGTGCTTTACTGTTAATTGTTTCCAGTGCATTAACAGAAACTGCGGCTGTTGGTGGGTTTACAGGTGCTGCTGTTTGGGCTGCTATCCGTTTTGGTGTTGCAAGAGGGGTGTTTTCTAATGAGGCTGGGTTAGGCAGTGCGCCCATTGCACATGCAGCGGCTAAGACCAATAGCCCTGTTCAGCAAGGTATGGTTGCAATGCTGGGTACATTTATAGATACCTTAGTTATTTGTACCATGACTGCTTTGGTTATTATTATTACAGGAGCCTGGTCAAGTGGAGAAACCGGGGCTGCACTATCAACACTGGCATTTAATACTGGAATAGCTGGCTGGGGTGGATATATTGTTGTTTTTGGATTGGTTATTTTTGCCTTTACCACTATATTAGGCTGGAGCTATTATGGTGAGCGGTGTGCCGAATTTTTATTTGGAGTAAAGATCATCTGGCCTTATCGAATTTTATGGCTGTGTGCAATACCTGTTGGTGCAATGGGTAAACTAGATGTTATCTGGTTAATGGCTGATGTAATGAATGGCTTAATGGCAATCCCTAATCTAATTGCTCTTGTTTTATTAAGTCCTGTAGTTTTTAAATTGACAAAAGAATATTTGAAAAGCTGAAGTCGTAGTCTCTCCCTTTGGAAAAGGAGGGTTGAGGGGTAAAGAAAGTTATGGCTCTTAACAAGCCACAATTTATGATTGTAGGCTATCAACTTAAGACGGGACAATTCTCATTCAAAATAAGTAGGGTGGGCAGCTTTTTTTGCCCACCAAGGTCTACAATGATGGTGGGCAAAAAAAGCTGCCCACCCTACAAAATAAGAGGTTGTCCCGCCTTAGATGGAAAGCCTGATTGTAGAGCGGATTTCAGTCCGCAATAGTCGGTACAAAGGGTCTCTATAGCAGACTGAAGTCCGCTCTACAAAGTCTTAGCCTTTATTTATAATCAACTTATAGTTTGATAATAACCATATTTTATATTCGTAACAACTAAGCTGAGCAATTATTTAACTAGGCTTAATAAAATACCTGCCGCAACAGCTGAACCAATAACACCTGCTACGTTAGGCCCCATTGCATGCATCAGTAGAAAATTGTGAGGATTACTTTCTAATCCTACTTTATTGGCTACTCTTGCGGCCATAGGAACTGCTGATACCCCAGCGGCACCAATTAAAGGATTAATAGGTGTACTACTGAATTTATTCATCACTTTTGCCATAAGTACTCCGCATGCTGTACCGATACAGAAAGCAATGGCTCCCAAAGCTAAAATACCGAGTGTTTCAGCTTTAAGAAAATGGTCAGCACTGAGTTTTGAACCGACAGCAAGACCTAAGAATATGGTAACTATATTAATCAGTTCATTTTGTGATGTTTTGCTTAATCTTTCTACAACTCCACAGCTATTCATTAAATTACCTAGACAAAACATACCCACTAAAGGTGCGGCAGAAGGTAATAATACGGCACAAAGTGTTAACAGCATCAGGGGAAAGATAATTTTTTCTGTTTGGCTAACCACACGAAGTTGTTGCATTTCAATTTTACGTTCTTCTTCGGTGGTCAAAGCACGCATAATGGGGGGTTGGATTAAAGGAACTAAAGCCATGTACGAATAAGCAGCAACCGCAATAGCACCTAGTAAGTCAGGGGCGAGCTTTGAGGCAACATAAATGGCTGTTGGTCCATCGGCTCCACCAATAATTGCAATGGCGGCTGCATCTTTAAAAGTAAACTCCATACCTGGAATCAGGTTTAAGGCTAGGGCACCTAAAAGGGTGGAAAAAATACCAAATTGTGCTGCAGCACCTAATAATAAAGTTTTTGGATTGGCTAGCATGGGGCCAAAATCAGTCATCGCACCTACCCCCATAAAAATGAGTAAAGGAAAAATACCTGATTCAATTCCAAAGTATAGGTAATGTAAAATACCCCCTTCTTCAGCGATACCTGCAATGGGAATATTGCTTAAAATAGCACCAAAGCCCATTGGAAGTAAGAGTAGGGGTTCAAAACCTTTTTTGATGGCCAAATATAATAATAAAAAGCCCACTAGCATCATAAAGGCTTGTGAGCCTGAAAAGTTATAAAGGCCTGTGCTTTCCCATAGGGAAATAAGATTTTCCATAAAGCGTTTGTGTTTTTAGGTTAAGTTATGGGGATATATACTTCGCGCGGTCACAGGTGCGGAATTTATAAGCTGCTGATTTTTGTCGATAGCAAGGCGATGAAACAGGCGCATAGCAAGCTACGCAACTGTTTCAGCAACGCAGCTATCGGCAAAAATTCAGCGGTTAGGAATCCGCAGTCGTGACCGCGCGAAGTATAAAGCTTTTTAAAGTGCTATTAGCCTCACTAGGAGGCTAATAGCACTTTCATGGCTTTTGACACAAAACACAGCTATAATTGTAGTGCGGACTTTAGTCCGCAATAAGCGGTATAAACAGGCTCTATAGCGGACTGAAGTCCGCTCTACAAAGTTTTAGTCTTTATTTTTAATCTAACTGTGGTTTGTATATAGTCATGTATACTTTTAATTGATAATTATAATGTGATTAAAGCTTCACCAACGGTAACGGTATCGCCTTCTTTTACATTAAGCAGGCTAACAGTACCCGCTATTTTTGAACGAACCTCGGTTTCCATTTTCATCGCTTCCATAATTAAAACAATATCACCTGATAAAACTTGAGAACCTGGTGAAACATTCATTTTTAAGATGATACCCGCCATGGGTGATTCAACTATTTCACCATGACTATGAGTCGGTGCTACCTGGGTGTTACTTGTTTGATGTACGCTAATATTTGAGCCACCAGGTCCAACTGCTACATTGTAGTTCCTACCGTCAACATTAACAGAGTATGTTTCAGTTGGGGAGTTTTCTACTGGTTTTTTTGCTGCTGCGAATGCTTCAGGGTTTGGTGCGGCTTCAAAAGCATCAGGGTTGTTACGATTAACAATAAACTTCCAGCCAACTTGAGCAAAAAGGCCATTAATTAAAGCATCTTCTTCAATATTTTCGACCAGTGTTACCCCTTCGGCCTCTGCTTTTTCTTTGACTTCAGCAATCAGTTTATGCATTTCTGCTTCTATCAAGTCGGCTGGACGACAAGTGATCGCCTTTTCCCCTTTGAGTACACGAGCTTGTAAATCTTTATTGACTGCAGCAGGTGCCGCACCATATTCACCTTTTAATACGCCTGCTGTTTCCTTGGTAATTGTTTTGTAACGCTCACCTGCAATAACGTTGAGTACAGCTTGAGTGCCAACAATTTGTGAAGTTGGAGTTACTAGAGGAATAAAACCTAAATCTTCACGGACTCTGGGGATCTCTTTTAATACTTCATCAAATTTATCCGCCGCTCCTTGTTCTTTAAGTTGGCTTTCCATGTTGGTTAACATGCCGCCAGGAACTTGAGAGATTAGGATTCGACTATCAACACCCTTTAAGCTACCCTCGTGTTCTGCGTATTTTATTCGTACCCCTCTAAAATAATTTGCAATATCTTCAAGTTTAATAAGATCTAGACCTGTTTCCCTCTCTTGGCCTTCTAAACTTGCAACGA
The DNA here is from genome assembly GCA_964472945.1 of uncultured Methylomarinum sp. Classification (GTDB taxonomy): domain Bacteria; phylum Pseudomonadota; class Gammaproteobacteria; order Methylococcales; family Methylomonadaceae; genus QPIN01. The sequence goes on from CAYYNM010000008.1 coordinate 12,515, forward strand.
TGGTTTCTGTGGGGCTATGTCCATAAGTCATACTTAAGGACGAAATAGCAGTATCAACATTATCAATACCTGCTTCAGCTGCTTTAATAATGGTTGGGACACTTAGGCCCGTTGTGGCATGGCAATGTAGGTGTACAGGGATATCAGTTGCTTGCTTTAGTTTTGTCACCAATTCAAAAGCATCATAAGGTTTTAATAAGCCAGCCATATCTTTGATACAAATAGAGTGAGCCCCCATATCTTCGATCTGTTTTCCTTGAATAACCCATTTATCAATCGTGTGAAAAGGGCTGGTGGTGTAAGAAATTGTACCTTGAGCATGTGCATCAGTATTAAGAACTGCTTTAACCGCCTGTTCAATATTACGCATATCATTCATGGCATCAAAAATACGGAATACATCCATACCGTTTACAGCGCATCGTTCTACAAACTTATCAACCACATCGTCTGCATAGTGGCGATAGCCTAAAATATTTTGTCCGCGAAATAACATTTGTTGTGGCGTGTTGGGCATAGCTGCTTTTAACAAACGCAACCTTTCCCAAGGGTCTTCACCTAGGTATCTAATACAAGCATCAAATGTTGCCCCTCCCCATGATTCAATAGACCAATAACCTATTTGGTCTAATTTTTCACAAATAGGAAGCATATCTTCAATACGCAAACGAGTTGCTAAGATTGATTGATGTGCATCTCGCAAAACAACCTCTGTAATACCTAAAGGTTTGTTAACCTTTGCCATATTTTATCTCCTGTGACTTTTTTGGGTCAGTTTTAATTAAAGCCTACTTTGTGGGCTGGCTTTAAGTTTCCTATAAAATAAATTATTTATGTTTGTTGCGGTATTTATGTACCGCTGCACTAATTGCTGCAATAGTGCCGGCATCAGTATGGCTAGTTAAAGCCGATGATGGAACTGTTGCTGTGATAGGCTCTTCTGGAAAGAAGCGTTGAATTATTGCTGTCATAATATTTATCATTGCAATGAGTAGAGCTAAAAAGGCGAAGACTATCCCCATTCCTATAAACATTAGCTCTATACCAGCAGTCATCATTTCGGTCATGATTATTCTCTATTTAGAAACAAATATTTCTGGATTATAACATATTTTTTATGACTATTTTTACTGAGAGGAATCTTTGTATCACTGGGCTGTCAGCACGAATAAAGCCTTGTGGGCGTTAAAGTTAAGTGTAGAATGAATGTTATATAAAAATTGGAAATCATAATGGACAAGCAAAAAACAGAACAACAATGGCGAGAAATGCTTTCAGCGGAGCAATTTGAAGTTTGTAGAAATAAGGGGACAGAACGCCCTTTTACTGGAAAATATACAGATTGTAAAAGGGCTGGTATTTATTTATGTGCCTGTTGTGGAAAAAGTTTGTTTGATTCTGACACTAAATTTAACTCAGGCTCTGGCTGGCCAAGTTTTTGGAATGTTATTGATGCTAATAATATTAAACAAATTTCTGACAACAGTCTGGGTATGAAGCGAGTAGAAGTAATATGTGAAGCGTGTGATGCACATTTGGGGCATGTGTTTGAGGATGGACCTCAACCAACTGGCTTACGTTATTGTATTAATTCAGTTTCTTTGGAGTTGCAAGAAAAATGAATACAGCACGGCAACAAGTGGAAGCATTACTAGATTTTATTGATAAAAGTCCAAGTGCCTTTCATGCAGTAAAAAACATTAAAAATAAGTTAATTTCATTTGATTTTAAAGAACTTAAAGAGGCTGATAAATGGTATTTTAAACCGGCTGGACGATATTTTGTTGTGAGAGATGATTCATCAATCATTTTTTTTGTTCTGGGAAGTAAGCCGTTAGCAGAAACAGGATATAGGATATTAGGTGCACATACAGACTCCCCAGGCTTAAAAATAAAGCCAAATGCTGTTATAAATTCAGATGGCCTGCTTAGATTAGGTGTGGAAATTTATGGAGGGCCCATCCTTGCGACATTTGCAGATAGAGATTTAAGCCTCGCAGGTAGAGTAAGTTATACGGCAGTTGACGGCAGTATCGCCAGTCAATTAGTTAAATTTGATCAAGCCTTATTACGCTTACCTAATCTTGCTATTCATATGAATAGGATGGTAAATGAAGAGGGCTTAAAGTTAGATAAACAAAATGAACTGGCTTTGATTCTATCGGAGTCTGTTGCGGAGCAATTATCGTCAAAGTCTTTAGATAAATTACTGGCAACTGCTTTGAGCATTGAGGTTGATAGTATTTTAGCTTGGGAATTGAATGTGTACGATACTCAAAAAGGCAGTTTTTGGGGTGAGAGACAACAATTTTATGCAGATAGCCAACTGGATAATTTAGCTTCCTGCCATGCAGGATTACAAGCGATGTTAAATGAAACGACTTTAGCAACTGATAATACTCTGGTCTGTGCTTTTTTTGATCATGAAGAAATTGGTAGTGAAAGTACCAAAGGGGCTAATGGCTGTTTTTTACCTGATATTTTACAGCGGATTGCTTTTACATCAGAGGTTGATAAAGAAGGCTATCAACGAGCGTTAGCACAAAGCTTTATGATCAGTGCAGATATGGCACATGCTTATCAGCCTAATTTCCCAACTGCTTATGAGCCAGAGCATAAAGTAACGGTTAATAAAGGGCCTGTTATTAAAGTCAATGCTAATCATAGGTATAGCACTGAAAGCATTTCTGCCGCAAAATTTATCCACTGGTGTGAGGCAAGTAATATACCTTATCAAACATATTCGCACCGAACAGATATTCCTTGTGGAAGTACCATTGGTCCAATAAGCTCAGCAAAGTTAGGTATTAGATCAATTGATGTAGGAAACCCTATGTGGGCAATGCACAGTATAAGAGAAAGTGCTGGGGTTGAAGATCATTATTATATGATAAAGGTAATAAATACTTTTTTTCAGCAGAGTAGATTTACTGAAACTTTAATCTATACTTGAATTTATTATCTTCATAACATTACAAGTAGTCGAGCGAAATTAATTTAACAAAAAGAAATATAAAGAAATTCCTGATTACCCTTAAGCTTCAGCTAAGTTAAAAACAAATTGCATGAGTGCCTGTTCCTATTGCTGACGAGCTGTATGTAGGGCAAACGGATTTTGCTAATAGCCCCCTCCCTTGCTGGGTTGGAGCTCTGTCATTAAGGAGCGTGCATGGAATAACTTCCCGAAATTATAACGTAGGATTTTTGTTTCAGATGGAATGATCTCATGAGGCGCATAGCTGGCTACGCAACGAATGAGACCATTCCATCTGGAGCAAAAAGACAAGTTAGAAATCGGGAAGTTGTTTCATGCACGTTCCTAAGTTAAGCAATAAATGGTATTTTGTAGGAGCGGCTTTAGCCGCGACATCGCGGCTAAAGCCGCTCCTACTCAGGAACAAATTTTTAAAAAAAACACAGAGTGCACTGAGTTTTTTGATCACTAACTGCTGTGTTTTCAGTGTTCTTTATGTTAAAAATATTATCTCATAAGTGTTTTTCTATTTGTCAATGCACCGTATAAATGTATCTTTAGGGGAAATAATGAAATCAATTGGTAACATGCAGTTTATAAATAAATATGTAGTTTTTGTAAGGTAAAATTTTTTTTAATGAGGTTATTCTTTTTTATCTTAAGTACTTTATTTTTTAGTCAGTCAATTGCTGGAGAGAATAGTATTGAATATAAAATTAAAGCAGGCTATCTTTATAACTTTACTAAATTTATTACCTGGCCTGAAAATAAATTAGGAACATTTAATTTATGTATTCTAGGTAAAGATCCCTTTGGAGCTATTTTAAACCCCATTGAAAAAAGGTCTGTCAAGGGAAAACCCATTCGACTTATTCGAATTCAGAAAATATCTGAAGCCAAATACTGTCATATCATCTATACAGCAGAACCTTCACAGGCTGGTATATTAATATCAGGTGCTTTAACCATTGATTCTTTCCCTCTCAAACTAACAGTCGGAGAATCAAAGCAATTTACTTATCAAGGAGGAATGATTTCATTTTTTAAGCAAGAGGGAAAGATACGTTTACATATTAACTTACAGAGATTGAGAGAAAGTGGCTTGGAGGTTAGTGCAAAACTTTTAGAAGTGGCAGATGTTTATGAAGGAGGTGAGCATGATTAAACCTTTGCAAAACCTTTCGATTCAAAAGAAACTGCTGTCAATCCTACTTTTTTCCAGTATATCTGGTTTAATTATTGCGGCTTTTTTATTGCTTACCTTTGAAGCCTTAGATTTTAAGAAAAATGCACAAAATGAGTTGTATACAATGGCTCAGTTAATTGCAAATAGAAGTACGGCTGCTTTATCTTTTGATGATCAAAAATTAGCTAAAGAAAATTTATCAGCCCTAGAAAAAGTAACAACTGTTCAGTCAGCTTGTATTTATGACAGTCAAGGAAAGATATTTAGTAATTTTAAGGCTTCAAGTTACCAAGGTAAACTTTGTCCTCAGCAATATATTGGCCAACAGACTTATTTTGACCATACAAAATTGTACATTTATAAATTAGTCGAGTTAGATACTGAAAAGTTAGGTGTGGTTTATATCCAGGCCGATATAGAAAAAAAATTCCTACGAAAAATGCAATCCATTACTTTGCTTTTTGTTGGGCTCTTTGTGGCGACTGTTGTTACTTTTTTATTAACAACACCTTTGTTGCTTGTTATTACGCGACCACTTAATAAATTATTAGCGACTGTACACAAAATTACGCATAAGCAAGATTTTTCACTGCGCGCATTAAAGCAGGGGGACGATGAAGTAGGAGAATTAGTCGATGCTTTTAATGCGATGGTTGATACTGTAGAGCACCAAAATACGGAGCTAACAGTTGCTAAAAATCATTATCGAGCTCTTTATGATGATAATCCAACAATGGTTTTTCATTTGAGTATAGATGGCATGATTGTCTCAGTGAATAGTTTTGGTGCTCAGCAGTTGGACTTAAGTAGTGAAGAGCTGCAAGGTCGGTCAATTTATGACTTTGTACATCCAGAAGATCAATTACTTGCAAAAATGCTGTTTGATTTGTGTTTAGCATCACCACATAAAATACATAAACAAGAGCTTAGAAAGGTTTGTCGTGATGGAAGAGTTATTTGGGTTAGAGAAACAGCTCGCATTATCAATAATGAAAACCAACAAATTGATTTTTTACTGGTTTGTGAGGATGTGACAGAAACCAAGCTATTAGCAGAAAAAATTGTCTACCAGGCAAGTCATGATGCTTTAACTGATTTGGTTAACAGAGTTGAGTTTGATGGAGTTGTTCAAAAATCGGTACAACAGGCAAATGATAATAGAACTCATCATGCGCTTTGTTATTTAGATTTGGATCAATTTAAGGTTGTTAATGATACCAGTGGTCATATGGCTGGAGACGAACTATTAAGACAACTCGGTGATATTTTAAAGAAACAAATCAGAAAAGAAGATACCTTGGCGCGTTTAGGGGGAGATGAGTTTGGTATTTTGATGAATAACTGCTCACTGGAAGAGGCTTGTCACGCTTGTGAAAAGCTTAGGAATATAATTAGAGACTTTCAATTTGCCTGGGAAGATAGAAGTTTTTCTGTAGGTGTCAGTATCGGTATTTCATCGATTAACTATAGTACGGGAAATGCTGGTGATGCTTTAAAAGAAGCGGATGCCGCTTGTTATGCAGCAAAAGAAAAAGGCCGGAATCGGGTTCATGTTTTTAGACCTGATGATGAGGAGCTCGCTTTACGTCAGGGTGAAATGCGATGGGTAGAGAAAATTCAACATGGCCTTGATGAAAACCGGTTTGTTTTATATGGTCAACTGATTGTTCCTATTGCGGAGCATAGTCAAGAAGGTTTGCATTTTGAAACCCTAGTTCGGTTTTTAGATGAGCAAGGCAATATTATTCCGCCAGGTGCTTTTTTGCCTGCAGCTGAACGCTATAATTTAGCTACTCACCTGGATAAATGGGTTATCTCACACTTATTTGAGTGGTTAGCTAATCATCAAGATTGTTTGGATAAACTAGGAGTGTGTTCAGTTAATCTATCTGGACTATCATTATCGGATGAAAGTATGTTGAGCTTTATTAATGATATGTTTAAACAATATGCTATTCCTACCGAAAAAATTTGTTTTGAAATTACAGAAACAGCGGCAATTTCCAGTTTAAATAGTGCCACAAAATTTATTCAGCAGTTAAAAGAAAAGGGTTGTTATTTTTCCTTGGATGATTTTGGTAGTGGCCTTTCTTCTTTTGCCTATTTAAAAAATTTACCCGTTGATTATTTAAAAATTGATGGCTTATTTGTTAAAGATATTCTTGAGGATAAAGTTGATTTAGCCATGGTTAAGTCAATTAATGAAGTAGGGCATGTTATGGGCAAAAAGACCATTGCAGAGTTTGTTGAGAATAAGGAGATTTTTGATCTACTTAATAAATTGGGTGTGGATTATGCTCAAGGTTATGGCATTGCAAAACCCGTACCTTTGGATGAATTGTTATGAAATATTTAAACAACTGTTTTAACAAAAAACATTCTATTCAAATAGCAGTATTTTTTAATCTGTTTCTATTGATCCATAGTCACTTTTTGATGGCTGAAGAAATGGATGATTATTTCTCTATGTCTCCTGAGCAGCTAGCGAATATATCTGTAACCATCGCATCAGGTACGGCAAAACCCGTTTACCAGTCTGCATCTGTTACATCAGTGATCACCGCAAAGCAAATTAAAAGCATGGGAGCGACAGAGCTATCACAGGTACTAGAAACCGTGCCTGGCTTGCATGTCAGTATTCAGGCGGTCACTAATGATGCCGTTTACACTATGAGAGGTATGCAAAATGGGATTAATAATCAAGTCTTAGTGTTGTTAAATGGAACGCGTTATTCCGTACCTTATAAAGGTAGTTTTATGCAGGGCATGCAACTGCCTGTAGAAGCCATTCAACAAATCGAAGTCATTAGAGGGCCAGGGTCGGCGTTATACGGAGCTGATGCTTTTGCAGGGGTCATTAATATTGTGACTAAAAAAGCCAAAGATATTGCAGGGACTGAAGTAGGGATTCGTGGTGGCTCATGGGATACTCAAAGTGTCTGGGGCTTACATAGCGGTCATGGCTTTGGTTGGGATGTGGCAGCGACTTTACAATATGCGCATAATAATAATGATGGCGATCGAATTATTAGTAGTGATGCACAATCACAATTCGATAAACAACTTGGTACCAGTGCTTCGTTAGCGCCTAATGAAATGCAAACCAAAGCTGAAAGATGGGATGCGCACTTAAATTTACAGCGTAAGTACTGGGATGTAAATTTTTGGGCTTTTAATGAAGTAGATGGTGGTTTAAGAGCTGGAACGGCAGGAGCTTTGGATACTAAAGGGCGAGTTAATGGTGAAAATTATTTAACAGATTTACGCTTTTCTTCTGAGGATTTGATCGAAAATTGGGAATTGTTAGCACATGCCAGTTATTTATATACTAATGTAGACTCTGACTTACATCTTTTTCCTGATGGTAGCAAACTGCCTATAGACGCTTCTGGTAATGTTAATCCGAATAGTATTTTTGGAACGCCTTTTACTTTATTTCCTGATGGAATGCTTGCTCAGATAGAGATTCAAAATCAAGTGTTTTCTTTTGAAATGGGTTCTATTTATAAAGGGTTTAACGACCATTTATTACGAGTAAGCTCAGAGTTTAGGTATGAACAGCTACATACCAAGGAGCGGCGAAATTTTGGCGCGAGTATACTAAATGGAACAGAGACGACTGTTGATGGAACGCTTACTGATGTAACCGGAACACAATTTATTTTTATGCCTAATTCCTACCGCACGATTTGGTCTGTGGTTTTACAAGATGAATGGCAAATTGCTTCAGACTGGCAACTAACGGCTGGCGTTCGCTTTGATAATTATTCTGATTTTGGTAGTACTTTTAATCCACGCGTTGCTTTACTCTGGGAAATTAATCAACAATTAAGTGCTAAAGTTTTATACGGTCAGGCCTTTAGAGCACCTAGCTTTTTAGAACAAAAACAACAAAATAGTGCGTTATTTAATGGTAACCCTAACCTGAAACCTGAAACGATAGAAACAATAGAACTAGCATTTGATTATCGGCCTATAAGCAATTTAAGGTTTGCAAGTAACTTTTATTATTATGACATTAAGGATTTGATCACTCAGAAAACTGCTGTGCTAACTGCTGACAATACTAAAGGTCAGACCGCCTATGGAACTGAGTTTGAATGGGATTGGAAGCTTAATGAACAATGGGATTTAAAAGGTAATTATGCCTGGCAATATGCGACAGATAAACAAACCAGGCGACGAATCGCTAATGTGCCGGAACATCAAGTTTATGTGGCAGCAACCTGGAATTTCTTACCAAAATGGCAGTTACAAACACAATTAAACTGGATTGGGCACAGACTTAGCTCTAAAACAAGCACTAATAATCAATTAAAAGATTATGAAACAGTAGATGTAACACTGAATAGCAAACGGTATTTTGATAGGATTGATTTTTCAGCTTCCGTACATAATATTTTTGATGCACAAGGTAAAGAAGCTGCTGTTAATAGTTATAAAGACAATTTACCCATAGCAAGTCGTAGTTTTTATCTGCAAACAACAATCCATTTTTGAAAAATATATTACCGTATGGTGGTAAGCTTTTTTTAATAAAACGGTTTTACCAGCAAGCCGAAGCAGATCAACTTTTTACCGTTTTATTACAAGATTTGGCCTGGCAACAAGAAAAAATATTTCTTTATGGCCGGTGGATTAGAGTCCCAAGGTTAATGTGTTGGTATGGTGATAACAATGCACAATATAAGTATTCAGGTGTTAATCATCAGCCTCTAACTTGGACTAAAACTTTATTGTCGATCAAACAAAAAATCGAGAAGTTTTATCCCTGTCAATTCAATAGTGTAATGGCAAATTTATACAGAAATGGTGATGATTCAATGGGCTGTCATGCTGATAATGAAAAAGAGTTAGGTGATAAGCCATTAATAGTATCTTTAAGTTTGGGTGAGCAAAGATTGCTAAAATTTCGCCATCAAAACAGTCAACAGGTTTTGGGTATCGTATTAAGGCATGGTGATTTGTTAATAATGGCGGGTGAAATACAGCAAAATTGGCGGCATGAGTTACCGAAAATCAAAAAGCTTATTACTGAAAGGATAAATTTAACCTTTAGGCAAGTTACTTATTAATAATAAAGTAAAGGGTCAAATCTGTTGATAAAATTATTTTAAAAACTTATCCATTATTGAGGCGTTGGCTTTAGCCAGCTCTTATACACTAAAGAATGCAGGTTAAAACCCATGCCCCCAAAGGCTGTTACTTATAAAGATATATTTGTTAAAATTACAAATTTAGCCTCCACCAAGTAGATTAAGCAGAAAAGCAAAAAGACCAGCAAGGTGGGTGGGTTATTTGTTGCGAGTTGCCTTATAAGGCTTTAAACCCAATATCAGTACGATAAAACATATTGTCCCAATGTATTTGTTGGCTTAATTTATAGGCTTTAGTTTGTGCGTCAGCCAAGTCTTCACCTAATGCACAAGCACATAAAACCCTACCTCCAGAGCTTACTATATTGCCCTCTTTTTCAGTTGTTCCTGCGTGGAAAACTTTACTATCAGCTTGTTCTTCTAATGGTAAGCCTGAAATTTTATTGCCTTTTTTATAACTATCTGGATAGCCACCAGATGCCAGTACAACACCAAGGGCGGGCCTTTTATCCCACTCGCTAGATGTGGTGTTTAAATTTTTATCTAATGCGGCTAAACATAAATCAACCAAGTCACTTTTTAAGCGCATCATAATAGGTTGTGTTTCTGGGTCACCAAAGCGGCAGTTGTATTCTAAAACTTTAATATTGCCATCTTTATTGATCATTAATCCTGCATATAAAAAACCAGTATAAGGGGCACCATCATCACGCATACCTTTGAGCGTTGGGTTGATAACTTCTTCCATTACTCTTTGATGAATTTCCGGGGTAACAATAGGTGCAGGTGAATATGCTCCCATACCTCCAGTATTAGGGCCTTTGTCTCCATTGTCACGCGCTTTATGGTCTTGAGAAGTGGCCATAGCCAGAGCATTTTCGCCATCGGCAATTACAATAAAACTAGCTTCTTCACCCGTTAAGAATTCTTCAATAACAACGCGATGACCGGCATTACCAAAACTATTGCCAGATAGCATATCTTCAACAGCCGCAATAGCCTGCTGTTCTGTTTCGGCAACAATCACACCTTTACCTGCGGCCAAGCCATCAGCTTTGACAACAATAGGAGCACCTTTAACTTTAATATAGTTTATGGCGGCTGTTGTTTCTGTAAATGTCTGGTATTCGGCAGTAGGAATTTTATACCTAGCCATAAAATCTTTACAGTAAGTTTTGGAACCTTCTAATTGAGCTGCTTTTGCTGAAGGGCCAAAACATTTTAAGCCCGCTTTTGAAAAGGCATCAACAATACCCATCACTAAAGGAACTTCAGGTCCGATAATGGTCAGAGCAATTTCTTCTTGTTGCGCAAACTTAATAAGAGCTGGAATATCTTCAACAGAAATATCGACATTTGAAATATTGTCTTCTAATGCTGTGCCTGCATTACCAGGAGCAACAAAAACGGTGCTGACAGATGATGATTGTTTAGCTTTCCAGGCAAGGGCGTGTTCACGACCACCACTGCCGACGATAAGGATTTTCATTGAGGTTCTCGTGCTTTTTAAAGTTGAGACGTAGCTTGGGTTAGATTTTTGAACGTAGTGAAAAAACGTAACCCGACATTTCAGCTAAAAATGTCGGGTTACGTTATCGCGCTGCGCTTAATAAGCTAACCCAAGCTACTGGTGATTTATTTAATGTCTAAAGTGACGCATACCCGTAAATACCATGGAAATATTATGCTCATTGGCTGCTTCAATTACTTCATTATCACGCATTGAACCACCTGGCTGGATAATTGCGGTAATCCCTGCTTCAGCAGCGGCATCAATACCATCTCTAAAAGGGAAGAAAGCGTCAGATGCCATGGCTGAGCCAGCAACGATTAAATTCTCATCAGCGGCTTTAATACCAGCAACTTTTGCCGAGTAAACTCTACTCATTTGCCCCGCACCTACGCCAATGGTTTGGCCATTTTTACAATAAACAATGGCATTGGATTTGACAAACTTAGCGACTTTCCAGGAAAATAACATATCAGCCATTTGTTGTTCTGTAGGCCGGCGTTTAGTTACAACTTTAAGGTCACCTTGAGTGATTTTTCCAAAGTCTTTATCTTGTACCAATAAGCCACTGGCAACCCGTTTAAAATCAAGTTCAGCTTTGTTGTTTTGATCCCAAATACCACACTCTAGTACACGTACATTTTTCTTTTTAGACAAAATACCTTTAGCAGTATCACCAATAACAGGTGCAATAATCACTTCAACAAATTGACGATTAATAATTTCGGCTGCTGTTTTTTCATCCAGTTCCTGGTTAAAAGCAATAATACCACCAAAAGCAGAGGTTGGATCTGTTTGAAAAGCTAAGTCATAGGCTTTAGATATATCCTCGGCTTGTGCAACACCACATGGGTTTGCATGTTTAACAATTACGCAGGTGGGGTGATCTGTAAAGGATTTAACACACTCCAAAGCGGCATCAGCATCGGCAATATTATTATAGGATAACTCTTTGCCTTGTATTTGTGTTGCTGCTGCAATAGTCCCGGCAGCGGGATTTTTCTCCGTGTAAAAAGCAGCATTTTGATGAGGGTTCTCACCATAGCGCATTGCTTGAGTATGTTGGAATTGTAGGTTTAATATTTCAGGAAACTGAACCTTATTTATTGCGCCCAGGTAAACTGAAATAGCAGTGTCATAGTTAGCGGTATGTGCAAAACTTTTTAATGCCAAGTTAAAACGTGTTTGTGCGCAAATATTTGAGTTATTAGCTATTAATTCCTCAAGGATTGCAGCATAGTCATTATGGTCAACAATAATAGAAACATCAGTATGGTTTTTTGCAGCAGCACGAATCATGGTAGGGCCACCAATATCAATATTTTCGATGGCAGTTGCCAAATCACAATCAGGGTTGGCAACAGTTTGTTCAAAAGGGTATAAATTAACGATAACCATATCAATGGGCTTTATGCCATGAGTTGACATAATTTCATCATCAATTCCACGTCGCCCTAAAATACCACCATGTATTTTAGGATGCAGGGTTTTAACTCGACCGTCCATCATTTCTGGAAACCCAGTGTAATTAGAGACTTCGGTAACAGCGACATTATTTTCAGCCAGTAACTTTGCCGTTCCCCCGGTAGAAAGTAATTCAATACCAAGTTTATCTAATTCTCGACAAAAATCGAGGATTCCTGTTTTGTCAGAAACACTAACTAGAGCGCGAGTAATTTTTTTGTTCATGAAAATCTCAAAAGGGTTAAAGGTGGGGCTTGGTTTTTAGGATAAGCCGTAAAGATCTAATTTTTTACGCAAGGTACTACGGCTTAAGCCCAGTATTTTTGATGCTTTAGTCTGGTTCTGTCCGCAATAGTCTAAGGCGGCTTCGATAAGTGGTTTCTCTACTTCACTAATAACCATGGCATGCAAACCGCTAGTATCATGACCATTAAGTTGGTCAAAATAATGTTCTACCGTTTTTTTTACATGAATTGATAGAGGAATCGGTATTTTTTTTGTGTCAATGTTAATGACTTTGCGGCTTTGATGCATTAATTCCATATCTTTCTAAACATTATAGGTAGGAAAATTCAGTATTAGAGAATGCTGAATTAACTAAGGATATTTGTTGTAAAGGGGTAATTGCTTGATAAATTTCTTTTTTAAGAGAGGCAGGGAAACCACCTAAATTATCAAAATACCAGCCAATATGCTTACGGGCTATTCTAACACCGCTTAAATCACCATAGAAGCTATATAAGTTTTCCAGATGATTATTAATAACTAATTGAATATCCTTAATGGGTGGTTTTTTATAACTTGTATTGCCGCTAAGTTGTTGTTGAATTTCTTTGAAAATCCAAGGTTTACCTTGAGCAGCTCTACCTATCATAATGGCATCTGCACCGGTATATTTTAATACCTGTTTTGCTTTTTGTGCATCAGTAATGTCGCCATTAGCAATAATAGGAAGGCTAACAGCTTGCTTTACTTGTTTTATGGTGTCGTATTCAGCTTCGCCGATAAATTTACAAGCTCGCGTTCTTCCATGAATAGTTAAGGCAGCAATACCAGATTGTTCGGCAATTTTGGCGATATTAATAGCATTTTTGTTGTTTTTATCCCAGCCAGTGCGAATTTTAAGTGTTACCGGGATATCGACAGTATTAATAATGGCATCAAGAATTTGCTTAACTAATAGTTCGTCTCTAAGTAAGGCAGATCCGGCGGCAACCGAGCAGACTTTTTTTGCTGGACAGCCCATATTGATATCAATAATTTGAGCACCGCGTTGCTGATTAAGCAGGGCTGCATCTGCCATTTGTTGAGGGTCTGTACCCAAAATTTGTACAGAACGTATCCCAGTCTCACCGCTATAATCAGTTTTGAGTAAAGTGCGTCGATGCTTTTGCAAGCTAGGGTTTGATGCGACCATTTCAGATACTGCCAGACCTGCACCAAACTGCCGACATAATTCGCGGAAGGGGCGGTCAGTAATTCCAGCCATTGGAGCCAGAATAAGTTTGTTTGGAAGAGTGTAAGGGCCTATTTGCATGAGATGATCTTTATCAAGGGCAGAGCATAATACATGAAATATTAAAAATAATCACGTTTGATTGGTTTTAGGCGAAAGACGAGTCTTCCGAATGTGCTATTGCTTTTTTTAGTCTTTCGCCCTGAGCCTTTAGTCTGCTCTACAAATCCTTATCATGCTCATCAGTGAAGATAGGGTTGCATTTATCATCAGGGTGTAGTTTTGCTGCATCTTCTGGATAAATATGCCAAAAAGACTTGTCGATAGAACCATTTTTATAATTTTCTTTTTCGCCATGTGTGAACGGACACCACCAGTTTTCTACTACTTTAACCAGGTAAGCATGCCATTCAAAAAGTGCTACACTGTATGGGCAATAGACGGTACAGTTTAAAATCCAATAAAGTTTAGATTGGGCTAAACTAAATTTAAATGAGCCATCCATAGTAATCTGGTTTTTTAGTGAATAACGGTGCGTTGCTCTATCGGGGATATAATCCCCCCATTTTTTTACATTTTTAGCACCACATAAAATCAAACTATAGTATGTCCAGTAAGCGCTTAATATGATAAAGGGGAATGTAAAAATAGGTAAATAGATAAAAATTAAACCTATGGCTCTGGATAATTTTGATGTTTTTGTATGGTTTTCACCAATCCGCACTCTATCAGCAGCGCATTGTTCACAAGCTTTCATGTTGTCTCCTCTGTTTTAGTTATTATTTTGTCTTCGTTTAGTAATTGATAAATGCTGACGCATCCAGCGCAGCAAAAATGTTTCACCCCTTCTGTAGTTTTTAAGCTAAAACCTTTGATTTCAACTGCTTGACCACAAAGAGGGCAGGGTTCTTTGATCTTATTCATATCGCTATTATAAACTGCTAGAAACTGAACAGAAATAAGTTTTTAAATATTCTGTTTCTGGTATGGCTGGATGAATAGGATGGTCAGGGCCTTGGCTTCCCGTAGCAAAAAAGCTTAAATGGCGGTCTATATGGCGTGCTGAAGAACGTAAAATCTCATGTAAATTAGCTTTACTCAAGTGGTGGGAGCAAGAGGCTGAGACCAAAACCCCATCTTTACTTAACACTTGAAGGGCTAAATTATTTAATCGACGGTAGGCTTCATAACCCGCTTTAAAATCTTTTTTGCGTTTAATTAATGCCGGTGGGTCTAAAACAATAATGTCATAGTGTTCTCTATTTTCACGAGCTTGCTTTAAAAAATCAAACACATCGCTACGCACAAAATTCACTTTATCTTGCACATTATTGAGTTTCGCACTACTTTGAGCCAAGGATAATGCTGCTTCAGAACTATCAACACAAGTAACTTCTGTTGCACCTTCCATTGCAGCTGGAATTCCCCATGCGCCAGAATAAGAAAATAAATCTAATACACGTTGATTTTTAGCCAGTTTAGCCAGTCTTGCTCTGCTATCTCTGTGATCGTAAAACCAGCCCGTTTTTTGGCCATCGATAGCATTTAAATGAAACTGAGCATTATTTTCTTCAATAATAATCGATTCAGGCAAGGAGCCATAAATAACTTCAGATTGTTGTGACAGGTTTTCTAACAGTCTTTGGCTATTGTCATTTTTTAAAATAATAGCTTCTGGAGAGAGTAACTCAACTAATGAAGTGATTAAGAATTCTTTTTGTTTTTCAATACCTGCTGTTGTAATTTGCACGGATAGCACCGAACCGAAGCGGTCGATAACAAGGCCTGGTAGCCCGTCACTTTCACCAAAAATTAAGCGGTAAAAGGGTTTGCCTGGAAATAATCGGTCTCTAAAATTTAGGGCGGTGCTTATTCTATCTTTAAAGAAAGTTGTGCCCATTTTTTGAGCAGGTTTTCTAGCAATGAGTCGAGCGCAGACTAAAGTGTTTGGGTTGATATAAGCACTGCCTAATGATTTACCCGTGCTATCTTTTATAAGCACCATATCACCTGCAGAAAAACTATCTAAGGGTGTTTTTTTGGTATCAACTTCATTACTAAATACCCAAAGATGCCCTTTGCGTAAGCGTTTGTCTTCATTTTTTTTTAAATATAGTTCTGGATGTGCCATTAGGGCTAAAAACCTTGTTTGGTTGAATTTATGGTGGTGGATTAAATTTGTGGTTTAAACAAAGATACCTTCATTAGTAACAATCTTTTTTGGCGCGCAGGTTCTAACCTGCATTCTTCATAGCAAGAGCAGGCTAAAGTCTGCACCCCAATAATGGATAAGTTTTTAAAATAGCTTTATCAACAGATTCACTCACTAGATTCACTCACTACCAAATTTATACTAGAATAAGTTATATTAACTCAAAGCGATAACCACCAATCTTACTTGATGGCTTTGCAATAAAAAGAGTTATTTTATCAGCAATATCAGGTTCAAGTTGCTTATCTGGATGTTTTGAATAATCTGTTGGATAAAAGGTTCTTTGCGCAAAAGAATATCCATTAAAATCGAGCAATGTTAGTTTAATTGCAGGTTGTTTTTGTGCAAAAATCGATTGGTTGATAAAAATTGTTTTAAATAAATAGTGATTGTTTTGAGGTTCAAAAGAGCTCTTTAAAATACTAATTTCATCAAGGTTTTGATAACCTGCTAATTGACAGTTTGTTAATTGACTACAGAGTTGCTGTAACCAAGGTCTTAATGTGGTATTTTGAGTGAGATTATAGCCTTCAAAAAAATAGATTTGAAAACTAAAAAGAGCTATTAGTAAGCTTGTTCCTAACCCCCAGTATTTGAATTGTTGCTTTTTTTTAATAGGGTTATTAAAGAAATTATCTTCTTCAATATTATTGGCTATTGAGCCTTCAGTTAATAACTCTAAAGCATCAAACATAGTTGAACATTTTTCACACTTTATCATGCCGTGTGTTGTGCGAAGTTTTTCTACTGTAATGGAGTATGGTTGCTTACATTCAGAGCATAGTGTGTACATGGTCGCTATTGCTTTATACCATCAAGTCGACACCAGTCATCTTGTATGATGGGTGGCTCAATTTGTATGTCGTGTTGTTGGTAAGCTGTTATTACTTGTTCTGCTTGGTCCTTTAATATGCCCGATAAAACCAAATATCCAGAAGGTTTTACCAGAGAGGTGATAGATTCTGATAACTCACAAAGCGGCTGAGCTAGAATATTGGCAACGACAATATCTGCTTGAAATACTTTAAACTCTTCAGGTAAATAGCATTTAATTTTAGCTAATACATTATTTTTTTCTGCATTGGCTAAAGTTGCTGTTATTGCTTGAGGGTCTATATCAATGGCATGTGCTTCTTTTGCCCCTAAAAGAAGGGCGGCTACAGCAAGAATTCCCGAACCACAACCATAATCAATAACAACTTTATCGTTTAGGTCATGATTGGCTAACCATTCTAAACAAAGAGCTGTCGTGGCATGAGTCCCAGTACCAAATGCTAATCCTGGATCTAAAGTCATGCAAGTGGTATTTGCTTCAGTGATTTCCTGGTCCGTTGGGCAGACCCAGAGTGAGTCACCAAATTTCATGGGCCGATAATGTTCCATCCAGGTTCTTTCCCAAGTTTGGTCTTCAAGTACTTCATAAAACCAGTCTTGTAATAGTTGATCTTTAAACTTTGAGAATAAAGCTACTTTAATTAATTCAGGCTCACTATCTAATTCAAAAAGGGCAATAACTTTAGTAAGAGCCCAAATTTTTGTCTCGCCAGGTGCTGGTTCATAGACAGGCTGGTCTTCAGCATCCATATAGGTAACGGACACAGCACCTATTTCGCTAAAAAAATCAGCAATGTCAGGTGCAGCTTGTTTGTTGCTAATAACAGAAATTTGATGCCAGGACATAGGGGAGAGCAGGTTAAAGGTTAAAGACGCAAGACGCAAGACGCAAGACGCAAGACGCAAGACGCAAGACGCAAGACGAGCCTTCCGAATTTGCTCTTGCTCTTTTTAGTCTTTCGTCTTGAGTCTTTAGCCTGCTCTTAAGAAATCCCTAGTTTCTTTTCCAGGTAGTGAATATTTTGTTCACCTGTCTGGAAAGCACTATCAGCCATTATATCTACTTGTAGTGGGATGTTGGTTTTTATGCCATCAATCACCATTTCTTGTAAAGCTGTTTGCATACGAGCAATTGAGCTTGCTCTGGTTTCGCCATGGGCAATAAGTTTACCTATCATTGAATCATAATAGGGCGGTACTTTATATCCATTGTAAATATGTGTTTCACAACGAATGCCTGGACCACCTGGCATATGAAACTGGTCAATTGTGCCAGGGCACGGCATAAAAGTTTTTGGGTCTTCCGCATTTAAACGACATTCTATGGCATGACCGGTAAAGGTGATTTCGTCTTGAGTCTTGGATAATGGTTCGCCAGCGGCTATACGTAGTTGCTCTTTTACAATATCAAAACCGGTAATCATTTCTGTTACGGGGTGTTCAACCTGTACCCGAGTATTCATCTCAATAAAGAAGAACTCACCTTTTTCGTATAAAAATTCAAAAGTACCTGCGCCTAAGTAACCAATATCTGTACAGGCTTTCGTACAAAGGTTTCCCATAGTGCTACGTTGTTCGGCAGTCAGGCCTGGGGCAGGTGCCTCTTCAACCACTTTTTGGTGACGACGTTGCATAGAGCAATCTCGTTCTCCAAGGTGAATTGCATTTCCATGACTGTCTGCTAATACTTGAAATTCAATATGGCGAGGGTCTTCTAAAAACTTCTCCATATATAAAGTATCATTATTAAAGGCTGCTGCCGCTTCTGCTTTAGTTAATGCAATTGCATTGACTAATGCTGCTTCAGTATGCACTACTCGCATACCTCTGCCACCCCCACCACCAGATGCTTTAACAATAATGGGATAGCCTATTTCCTGAGCCATTTTGAGATTGGTTTGGCTATCATCAGTTAATGGTTCGCCATTACCTGGGACACAAGGAATTCCCGCAGCTAACATGGCTTTTTTAGCAGAAATTTTATCTCCCATCATGCGGATGGTTTCAGCTTTTGGGCCAATAAAAGCAAAGCCGCTTAAACTGACTTTTTCAGAAAAATCAGCATTTTCTGATAAAAAACCATAGCCTGGGTGAATGGCTTCAGCATCAGTCACTTCGGCGGCACTAATGATGGCTGGAATATTTAAGTAGCTATCAAGAGAAGAGGCCGGGCCAATACATACAGCTTCATCAGCAAGGCGGACGTGTTTTAAGTCACGATCGACATCAGAATGAACAGCAACAGTTTTTATACCTAATTCTTTACAAGCGCGAAGGATGCGTAAGGCAATTTCTCCACGGTTGGCAATTACAATTTTATCGAACATGTGTTTACCTAAGCTGGATTATTCTATGATAAATAGAGGTTGGTCATATTCAACGGGTTGAGCGTTTTCTACCAAAATTTGCTTAATAACACCGCTCTTATCTGCTTCAATTTGGTTAAGGATTTTCATTGCTTCAATAATACAAAGTGTCTCACCTTCAGTGACTGATTGACCCACTTTTACAAAAGGTGAGCCGGCAGTAGGTGATGCCGCGCTATAAAAAGTTCCTACCATAGGGGACTTAACAATATGACCACTTGGTAGCTCGGCGGCTGCATCTACAGTGGCTGCAATAGTAGGTATGCCAGCAGGAGCTGCTATAGGTGCTGCAGTAACGGCTACAGGGGCTAAAACGTTAGCAGAGTAGCGGCTAATGCGTACTGACTCCTCGCCTTCACTGATTTCGATTTCGGCAATATCTGATTCTTCAATAATCTCGATTAATTTTTTTATTTTTCTAATATCCATCGTTATTTTCTCTCTTCTAATATCTGGTGAGCGGCCTGTAATGCCAGATCATATCCATGTGCTCCTAACCCACAAATAACCCCTACGGCTATATCGGAAAAGTAGGAGTGAGCCCTAAAAGGCTCACGCGCATGAACATTTGATAAATGCAATTCTATAAAAGGTATTTTGCTTGCAAGTAATGCATCACGAATAGCAATACTGGTGTGCGTAAAAGCTGCTGGATTAATAATAATAAAGTCAACTTGCTGCTGAAATGCATGGTGAATCATTTCAACAATTTCATGTTCTGCATTTGATTGTTGGAAATCAAGGTTATGACCTAAATCTGCAGATTTTGATATAACAGATTTTTCAATATCTTTAAGGGTTTTATTGCCATAGTGTCCGGGTTCGCGAACGCCAAGTAAATTTAGGTTCGGGCCATTAAGAATGGTAATCGTTGCCATTAGCTTGCTGTGTCAAAAGTGTTTAATTCGGTAATTTTGCCTAATTTGTTAGCTTTTGTCCAGATATATGTTTTTTATCATCAGATCGCGACAAAACAAGCTGTTTTTATGTGATATTGTCGGCTAATTAAAAATGAAAAGTCGGCAAAATAGTCGATATGTGGACCTGCTTAGAGGAGGGGGCTAATGCGATTATATTAAATAGATGTTCAAAACCTGACAAAAGAAATTTTTCACACAAAGTCACAAAGTCACAAAGATGCTAAGGAAGAGTGATTGTTTTTCTTTTCTCTGTGTCTCTGTGGCTTTGTGTGAATATATTTTTAGTTTAAGGACATAAGCTGAGAGGCTGTGAATAAATCAATCTACAATATAAAATTTACTCATTATTTTAGG
>CAYYNM010000009.1:0-32456 GCA_964472945.1 uncultured Methylomarinum sp.
CGTTTTTCAGCACTTTACAAAAGCAACAATTAAAAACTGGAACATAGAGTTATAGGGGGTGAAAAAATATATAATGCTCTGAATCGCTGCTGCTTGCAGCTGGTCTTGAAAATTAATGACAACCATTATATTTTGGTTGTAGTCGTAATAGATATATTTGGCTACCTGAAATATCTTTGTTTAGATAGCCTGTTTACCAAATTTAGACTGTTTTTAGGTTATTCTACAGCTTGAACGATCAAAAACGCTACGTTCTCGGTAAACTTAGTGATAATAATGTAAGGTTTTTGTACTTTTCCTTATCAGAACATCATTTAGCAATATACATTATTAACAAAACAAAGTTCTTCCTCCATCAACAGTAATAATTTGTCCCGTCACATAAGGCGCATCATCTACTAGGAAGCTAACTGCTTTAGCTATATCTTCAGGGCATCCCGTCCTCTTTAATGCTACTCGCTGTATTATTTCAGCTTTTTGCTGCTCAGACATTTCAGCTTCTGGCCACAAAACGGCCCCAGGTGAAACAGCATTTACGCGTATATCAGGCCCCAACTCTTTCGCTAAAACCTTTGTCATAGATGCCAGACCTGCTTTTGCAATACTATAAACGGGATACCCTTTTAATCCCCGCTCAGCATGAATATCTATAATATTAACAATACAACCTTTATTCTCGGCTAATAACTCAGAAAATTTTTGTGCTAAAAAAAAGGGAGCTTTTAAATTACTCCCTAACAATTCATCCCAATCTTGCTCAGTAACATCTTTTATTGGTTGCGGATAAAATGCCGATGCATTATTAATCAGCACATCAAGGTGTCCCCAAGTTGATGTTACTTTCTCGACCAATAAGTCTAACTCACCCACTTTTAATAAATTAGCCTGTACTATTTCGGCAGAACCTACCCTTATATTATTTAATTCCTGGCTTAACTGAAGTGCTTGTTTTTTTGACGATCTATAGTGCAAAAAAATATTACAACCTTGCCGGTGTAGCATTCTTGCACATGCGGCACCGATCCTTCTTGCAGCGCCTGTAATTAATACATTTTTTTTCATTTCTTGCCTTAAATGGGTTGAATAATCCATTATTCTTCCGTTTTTCTAACAAAAAAACGCGAAAACAATAAGCCAGTTTCAAATAACAACCAAATTGGCACTGCCAATAAAGTCTGAGAAATAGCATCTGGTGGCGTTAAAAACATACCAATAATAAACGCACCTACAATTACATACGGTCGCTTTTCTGATAAACCGGCAGGCGTGGTAAGGCCTGTCCACACCAAAATAATAGTAATAATAGGTACTTCAAACGACAAACCAAAAGCAAAAAATAAAGTCAGTACAAAATCTAAATATTTTGCAATATCAGTCATAACAGCTACGCCTTCAGGTGCGGCTGCCGTTAAAAAGCCAAAAACTAAAGGGAAAACCACAAAATAAGCAAAGGCTACACCCAAATAAAATAACCCTGTACTGGCAACAATTAAGGGTAAAACCATCTTTTTTTCGTGACTGTATAGACCTGGTGCAACAAATGCCCAAAAATGATAAAGAATAACGGGGACTGAAAAAAATATTGATGCAACTAAAGCTAATTTGAAAGGGGTAAAAAATGGAGAGGCGACATCTGTCGCGATCATAGTGCTATTTTCAGGCATATGCTGAAGCAGAGGACCCGACAAAAAGGTATAAATTTCATTGGCGAATGGTGCTGCACATAAAAACACGACCAAAATAAATGCAACAACACGCTTTAGACGGCCACTTAATTCGACTAAATGGCTAATAAAAGGCTGCTCATCAGAGGCTGGATCATTTTGACTCATCAGTTTCTTTTATTTCCTCAGGTAATGATTTTATTGATGAAGTCACTTCATTAACTGTATTAGATCCTTCTTCTAGTATATTGTTAAGTTCATCTATGCCAGACTGTTCTTTAAAAATTTGGCGCATTTCTTCAGCTTGTAACTCTTCTTTTATTTCAGCTTTAACCGAGGCCACCATATTTCTAGTCTTACCCAGCCAAAAACCAGCGATGCGAGCAGCTGCTGGTAATTTTTCTGGCCCAATAACCAGTAAACTAACCAGTCCAACCAAACAAAGTTCCCAAAAGCCTATATCAAACATGCTATTCTGATTTTTCTTGTTGTTTAGATCTTACACTATCATCAACTTTATCGCCCTCATCATCAGCAATTTTTTTATCCTCACTTCCTTCTTTTACTGCTGATTTAAAGCCTTTAATTGCGCCTCCTAAATCCCCCCCCAAATTACGTAAGCGCTTAGTACCAAATAATACGACAACTATCGCTAGGATAATTAACAATTGAGTTACACTAATACCCATTTTTCACTCCAATCTCAATTTATTACAAGCTATTTACTGCGCTGAGCCTTTTCTTCCAGGCCAGACAACCCAAAACGACGTTGCAATTCTTTTAGCACATCATCAGGCCCCAACCCTTGGTCAGCCAGCATCACCATAGAATGAAACCATAAATCAGCCGTTTCATAAACAATCTGCTGTTTATCCCCACCTTTAGCAGCAATTACCGTTTCAGTGGCTTCTTCACCCACTTTTTTAAGGATATGATCCAAGCCTTTTGCATACAAACTTGCGACATAAGATTTATCGGCAGGTTCTTGTTTACGTTGTTCTAATATATCAGCTAATTGCTGTAAAACATCACTCATTTTTTTCACACTAAATCCATGTTACGTAATAATTTATCACACAGAGACACTGAAGCACAAAGGTAAGAGCTTCATAAACGCTTTCAAGCAGACCAGCACCTAAACCTCGATGCACACTAATTGCACTATCAACTATTATCGTGCCAATTTTATTTTCATTTATTTGCTTTAAGTGTTTCGCTCCAGCTCTTCTTTGTGCCTTAGCGTCTTTGTGTGACCTGTTTTTTATACATATCTAGGGGATCTTTTAAAACCGCTTCTTTTGTTTGCCACTGCCCATCAATCAAACTGCGGTAAAAACAACTTTCACGCCCTGTATGACAAGCAACTCCACCTTGTTGTTCAATTTTAAGCAAAATCACATCTTCATCACAATCAAGTTGTATATCAATTACTTTTTGCTGATTGCCTGATTCTTCACCTTTGCGCCATAATCGCTGACGAGAGCGAGACCAATACACAGCATAACCCTTTTCGACGGTCAGCTTTAAAGATTCTCTATTCATCCAGGCAAACATAACAACCCGACCTGAACCTGCTATTTGTGCAATAACTGGCACTAAGCCTTCTTCCGTCCATTTAATCTCATCTAACCAGGATTCAGTCATTACAATCGCACCTCAATACCACGCGATTGCATTTTTAATTTGGCTTGTTCAATTGTGTACTCGGCAAAATGAAAAATACTCGCGGCTAAAACGGCATCCGCTTTACCCTTAATAACACCATCGGCCAAGTGATCCAGATTACCCACGCCACCCGAAGCAATAACGGGGACTATTACCGCCTCACTAATGGCGCGTGTTAGTTCTAAATCAAAGCCAATTCGTGTACCGTCTCTATCCATGCTGGTTAATAAGATTTCTCCTGCACCAAAATCAACCATTTTGATAGCCCATTCTATTGCATCAATTCCTGTTGATTTTCGCCCACCATGAGTAAAAATTTCCCAGCGATCTGGTTCATTTTCTGCATTCACCTTTTTAGCATCAATTGCCACGACAATACATTGTGAACCAAACTTTTCCGCTGCTTGTTTTACAAACTCAGGTCTAAAAACAGCTGCACTATTTATGCCTACTTTATCTGCACCAGCATTTAACATACGGCGAATATCATCAAGCTCCCTAATGCCACCGCCAACGGTTAACGGGATAAAAACTTCGCTGGCAACCTGTTCCACCACATGAACAATCGTATCTCTATTATCACTGGTTGCAGTAATGTCTAAAAAAGTGATTTCATCAGCACCTTCTCGGTCATAGCGCCTAGCAACTTCAACAGGGTCACCTGCATCTCGAATATCAACAAATTTTACGCCTTTAACAACGCGGCCATTATCAACATCCAGACAAGGAATAATTCGTTTAGCTAATCCCATAGTGATTTATTAAGCGTAAGTTTTAGAAATTTTTTCAGCTTCAACAAAATCGAGCGTGCCTTCATAAATTGCCCGTCCTGTTATTGCCCCCATAATGCCATCATTAGCAACCTGACCTAAACCGTGAATATCATCCATATTAGTAATACCCCCCGATGCAATTACTGGAATAGTGATGGATCTCGCTAACTTAGCCGTTGCTTCAATATTGACACCTTTCATCATCCCGTCTCTAGCAATATCAGTATAAATAATAGCAACAACACCATTAGCCTCAAACTCTTTAGCCAAATCAATCGCATTACGGTCTGAAACAGTTGCCCACCCATCAGTAGCAACCATACCCTCTTTGGCATCTAAACCTACAATAACATGGCCTGCATATTTACTTGCCATTTCACGTACAAAATCAGGATCACTCACTGCCTTTGAACCTATAATGACATATTGCACACCCGCATCCAAATAGGCCTGAATAGTTGCTTCATCTCGGATACCTCCACCAATTTGCACCGGTACATCTGGGTACGTCTCTGCAATAACTTTAATAATATCAGCATTTTTAGGTTTACCAGCAAAAGCACCATCCAAGTCCACTAAATGAATACGTCTTGCGCCTTGTGCCACCCATTTTCCAGCAACTGCGACCGGGTCATCCGAAAATACAGTATTATCTTCCATGCGTCCTTGACGTAAACGAACACATTTACCTTCTTTTAAATCAATTGCAGGTATTAGCAACATTTTATATTTCTCGATAGTTAATCAGTTTAGCTCATGGGGTTAAAGCCTGAACTTTATTTTATTTTCACACAAAGCCACGGAGTCACCAAGGAAGAGCTTTTAGGTCCGTTCGGGCGTAATGCTTTAGCCAGCTTATTGCTATAATTAAAGCTGGCTAAAGCATTACGCCCCATATTTTTGTCCAAGTCCTAGGCTTTGTGTTATTTATTCTTTATTGCTTTCCATCCCAAGATAAAAAGTTTTTCAGCAGTTGCAAACCAACCGTCTGACTTTTTTCTGGGTGAAATTGTACGGCAAATATATTTTCTTTTGCTAATGCACTGGTAAATTCTTTTGGGTATTCTGTCGTTGCTATAGCCTCTGACTCATTATTTGGGTTTACATAATAACTATGCACAAAATAAAAACGACTATTTTGAGGAATACCCTCCCATAAAGGATGTTGTTTTTGCTTAACTTGATTCCAGCCCATATGTGGAATTTTTAATCTTTCACCTTTTGCATCCAGCAAATCTTTTGAAAAATGCTCAACATGTCCTTTAAAAACATCCAAGCAAGCCGTATGATTATTTTCTTCACTATCCGTCAACAACGCTTGCATACCCAAACAAATCCCCAAAAAAGGCTTTGTTTTAGCAACATCTTTAATAACAGCAGACAAGCCAAAACTATCCAGAGCTAACATACAATCTCTTATTGCCCCAACACCAGGAAATACAATTCTATCAGCTTGTTGTATAGCCTTAACATCCGATACTATTTGCACATCAACTTCTGGAGCTGCATGTTGCAACGCCTTTTCAATAGAATGGAGGTTCCCCATTCCGTAATCAATAACCGCTACTGATGACATAAATTTTTAAAAGATTAAAAGAAAGAATAAAGAGTCGCTTAAAGTGAGCCTTTTGTTGATGGCATAATACCTGCCATTCTGGGGTCAGCTGTTATTGCCATTCTTATTGCTCGACCCAAAGCCTTAAAAATTGTTTCTGCAATATGGTGAGCATTTCGGCCTTTAAGGTTATCTATATGCAATGAAATACCTGCATGATTAACAAAACCCTGGAAAAACTCACGAAATAAATCAACATCAAATGAACCAATCATACCTCTTGGATAGTCCACTTCATAGTACAGTCCAGACCTGCCAGAAAAATCGATAACCACTCTAGACAATGCTTCATCTAATGGCACATAAGCATGACCATATCGAACGATACCTTTTTTATCCCCCAAAGCTTTAGCAAACGCCTGCCCCAGGGTAATACCAATATCTTCTACCGTATGGTGAGCATCAATTTCCAAATCACCTGTTGCCTCTATATCCATATCTATCAAGCCATGTCTAGCCACTTGATCTAACATATGATCCAAGAAAGGAACGCCCGTTAGGAATTTAGTTTTGCCAGTACCCTCTAGATTTATTTTGATTTTAATTTGTGTTTCAAGCGTATTTCGCTCGACTATTGCAGTACGCGGGCTCATTACTTACCTAGTTACATTTGAATTGTGCGTATTTTACTATAGTTCACTGATAAAACTAATCTAAAATTATTGCTAATGCAAAGAAATAGCGTTAATCGTTAGTTGCATTTTATTTATCAAAGCTGTTGGTAATAGGAGCAATACAACCAAGGCTATAGGAAAATATTCACAACTATTGTAGAAACAAGACATCTCTTGTCTCTACAGAGCCGTTAAGTAATCATCACCCTACAGAAATTTCATCCTTAACCGACTTACTTTTATTGGTTTTTTTGGCACAATAACTTATCGCTGAACAGGAGAGGGATTTTTAAGGACTTATCAACAGGATGTTGCCAAGGATGGGAGTAACCAATGCCAACCAAGCAATAAGCGATTGACAAAGCCTCAAGATTTAAACCTTGAGGCTTTTTTGTTTGTCAAATAACTACGCTCTAGATGCTCGCTTTCTTTCGTTTTCCGTTAATAAAATTTTACGTAAGCGAATGGATTTAGGCGTAACCTCCACCAACTCATCATCACTAATAAACTCCAACGCTTGTTCTAAAGTCATTTTTTGGATTTTAGCGCATGTTAAGCTTTCATCTGTTCCTGAAGCACGGACGTTAGTTAATGGTTTAGGTTTAGTGGGGTTAACAACTAAATCATTGGTACGTGAGTGAATCCCAACCAACATACCTTCATAAATCTCATCTCCATTGACGACTAACAATTCACCACGCGCTTGTAGTGGGTACAAGGAGTAATCAACCGCCTTGCCTTTTGACATGGAAATAAGTACACCACGAATACGCGAACCAACATCACCTTCTTTTAAAGGTCCGTAATGATCAAATACATGATAGAACAAACCCGAACCCGATGTTGCTGTTAAAAATTCTGTTTGAAAACCTAACAAACCACGAGAAGGTACAATATATTCCAAGCGAATACGCCCTTTACCATCTGGAACCATATCTTTTAGATCACCTTTACGGTCACCTAGTTTTTCCATAATCGTACCTTGATGCTCTTCTTCTACCTCAATCGTCACATACTCAAAAGGCTCTGATTTAACACCATCAATTTCTTTGATAATAACTTCTGGACGAGAAACGCCCATTTCAAAACCTTCTCTACGCATATTTTCAATCAAAACAGATAGATGCAACTCACCACGTCCAGATACTCTAAATTTATCGGGATCATCGGTAGTTTCAACACGTAAAGCCACATTATGCTGTAACTCTTTTTCTAAACGATCAAATATTTGGCGCGTGGTAATAAACTTACCCTCTTTACCTGCAAACGGCGAGTTATTAACTTGAAAGGTCATACTTACCGTAGGCTCATCAATAGATAAAGCGGGTAATGCATCTACATTAGCAGGGTCACATAAGGTTTCTGATATTTGTAATTTTTCAATACCACAAAAAGCAATAATATCTCCAGCCTGTGCCTCTTCAATTTCCACACGTTCTAAACCGATAAAACCATATAGCTTTAACATCCGCCCATTACGCTTATTACCTTCAGTATCAACTAATGTTAACGGCATATTACGTTTTACTGTTCCATGCTGAATACGCCCAATACCAATAACACCTACATAAGAATTGTAATCAAGGCTGATGACTTGCATCTGAAAAGGTGCATCAGTATCAACAGCAGGTGGTGGTACTTTTTCTATCACTGCTTCAAATAAGGGTGTCATATCGCCAGCTGAAACATCTGCCTCTAACCCTGCATAGCCATTAATAGCAGAGGCGTAAATAATAGGGAAATCTAGTTGCTCATCCGTTGCACCTAAATTATCAAACAAATCAAAAGTCTGATCAACAACCCAGTCTGGGCGTGCGCCTGGGCGGTCAATTTTGTTAATTACAACAATGGGTTTTAGTCCTAAAGCAAATGCTTTTTGGGTGACAAACCGTGTTTGAGGCATAGGCCCATCTACTGCATCTACTAAGAGTAAAACTGAATCAACCATTGATAAAACACGTTCAACTTCACCACCAAAGTCGGCATGTCCTGGTGTATCCACAATATTAATATGATAGCCATTCCAGTCAATAGCAGTATTTTTTGCCAAAATAGTAATTCCACGTTCTTTTTCAAGCTCATTAGAATCCATCATTCTTTCAGACAGTTGCTCATGTTCTGAGAAAGTACCCGACTGTTCTAATAATTTATCAACCAAAGTTGTTTTGCCGTGATCAACGTGAGCAATAATTGCTATATTTCTTAATTTTTCTATCACTTTAATATTTTTCTATTTTGTTTATGTTTGTTTATATACGCTAACATCAGGTTTTCACTCACCATTTGACTTAAGTGCTAAAAAATAATGTTTACTTCGTATCGCTTGTTTTTATCTAGCCCCAACAAGGCTTTACTATTTATTTAGCCCTGCTCCCAAGGAAGGCCATGAAATCGCCAGCCATCAATATTACCTCGATGTTTTTCTTCATCTAAAGCACCTTCAAAGCCTTCTACTATATTTATTAACTTCTCAAATCCAGCTGCCTCCAAGGCTGTTGCAGCTGCAACTGAACGCACACCACTTCTACATAAAAGCAATACAGGTATACTTTTATCACTTACTTTTTCCTCTACTTGAGCAACAAATGACTCATTTAATTGCATTCCTGGAAACTCTTTCCAGGCAATATGAATACTATTGAGTGGACAACCTACAAAAGAATGCTCAATTGCTGTTCGTACATCGATCATGACTGCCATTGGGTTGTCTTGAAGCAAAGCCCAAGACTGCTTTGGATTTAAATTTTCTATCATCTTTGTGTTAATACTTTTGACCTACAAAAAGAGCTTCATTTCGCTCACCACACTCTAAATCACCAACAAGGCTATTTTCCCTGTAAACCAATACAGTCATTGGGCTAAAGAGCTGTAATAATTCATTTCTAGCTAATAAAAATGCTGGGTTATTAGGACCTCTCAAGTCAATTTTTTCTCTGACATAAGTCTGATAAAAAAGCAACCCGCCTGATTTTAAGGCATCCATTATCGCATTACACAGAGAACGGTCAAGAAAATGAGCTAAAACAATTACGTCAAAGGTGTTTTTTGGCAAGCAATCTGGCTCAATATAAACCTGTTTTATAGCAATTTTAAGTGCTTTTTTTTCAGCGTTTTTTTGCAGTTTTTTCAATGCTAACGATGAAATATCCCAAGCATGTGCTTTCAACCCTTTGGCTGCCAAAAACAATGCATTGCCCCCTAAACCACAGGCCAAATCTAAGGCCTGTCCTTTTCGTGGTAATAAATAATCATTCTGCAGTAACACATCAACAACCTGAGAGTTATCTGTATTTTTATAAATACCATCCCATTTTTGTTCTATAGCCTTTTGATTCATCCCATCCCCACACGATTTGGCATCCATGCTTGCAGAAAATCTAGGAAATCTCTAACTTTGGCTGATAAATATTTACGATGCGGGTAAACAGCATGAATTTCCAGCGGTGCAATACTATATTGCTCAAGTACAACTTGTAACTTGCCTTTTTCTATATCTCTTCCAACAATATATTTAGGCAACATAATCAGACCTAAACCACTATTTGCAGCAACCCGAATAGGGTCGGCAACATTTGCCTGCATACGTCCACTTACTTTAACTTCTCTTTCCCCCAGAATACCTCTAAATTTCCATTTATCTCTCGGGGGAATAGCCCAATTTACCAGGCAACTATGATCAACCAAATCCTCAGGTTCCTCAGGGATACCGTGCTGCTCAAAATATTCAGGAGCACCGCAGACAACCAATGCTGAACTTGCCAGTTTCCTGGCAACCAAACTGGTATCCTGTAACTTACCTAAAAAAATTGCAATATCAACTCCCTCATCAATCAAGTCAACATGGCTACTCTTTAGGATTATCTCCACAGTGAGATCATCATTTTGTTTTAAAAATTCCGCCAAAGCCGGAGCTATATGTGTTGCACCAATCACGGGTGGCGCACTAATTTTTAGCACGCCACGAGGTTCAGCTTGTAAGTGTGTCACAGCTGTTTCCATTTCAGCCACATCAATCAAAACCTGCTGACAGCGCTCTAAATATGAAACTCCCACCTCAGTTAAACTTAAACTTCGCGTTGTTCTATTTAATAAACGGGTATCTAATGCACTTTCTAAATGCATAATATGCTTTGTTGCCATCGCTCTTGAGATACCTAAATCTCTTGCAGCCCCCGCAAAACTTCCTGCTTTTGCGACACGAACAAATACATTCATACTTGTTAATTTATCCACTCAACCTCTCTAACCTCTTTATAAACTAAACTGCTTAAAAACACAGCTATAAAACCTTACATGACTATTAACCTATAGCTGGTAAGCTTAAAAAATTACTTTTTTTAAGTTAGGCTAAGTCACCGTTAAATGTGGAATTTAGTTGACTCTTAAACCCTCTCCTGCTGGAGATGGCTTGGGTCGACTGCATGGAGCAGGAAAGGGCTTTTTAAGAGCGACTTCAACTTTTCAACACTTAACGGTGACATAGCCTTAAGTTAAGACAAAGATGTATTTCAACAAAAACTTTCACACAAAGCCACAGAGGACACAAAGAAAAGAAATAGCTCTTCTTAGCGTCTCTGTGGCTTTGTGTAAGTATATTCCTTTACCTGAAAGTTAAGAGCGTAATAATACCTGCTTATTAATTACACACTTGTTCCACCAACGGTTAAACCCTCTATTTTAATGGTGGGCTGACCCACCCCAACAGGCACGCTTTGACCTTCTTTGCCACAGGTACCTACGCCTGGATCAAGCTCTAAATCACTTCCAACCATAGAGACTTTTGTTAGCACTTCAGGGCCATTTCCAATTAAAGTTGCTCCTTTTACCGGGCGCGTGATTTTTCCATCCTCAATAAGATAAGCTTCACTGGCTGAGAAAACAAATTTACCGGAAGTAATATCAACTTGCCCTCCGCCAAAGTTTTTAGCATACAATCCTTTTTTTACTGATTTAATAATTTCTTCTGGATCGTCCTTGCCAGGAAGCATATAAGTATTGGTCATTCTTGGCATGGGGATATGTGCATAGGATTCTCGCCGACCATTCCCAGTTGATTTAACTCCCATCAGGCGTGCATTCATTTTGTCTTGCATATAGCCTTTTAGAATTCCTTTCTCTATCAATACCGTTTTTTCTGCGGGTATGCCTTCATCATCTATATTGAGAGAGCCTCGTCTGTTTGCTAAGGTAGCATCATCTACAATAGTACAAAGGCTGGATGCAACACGTTCTCCAACTTTGCCACTAAAGGCTGAAGTGCCTTTACGGTTAAAGTCACCCTCTAAACCATGTCCAATGGCTTCGTGCAACAAGATACCCGGCCAGCCTGGGCCTAATACTACCGTCATATTTCCCGCAGGGGCTGCAACCGCCTCCAGGTTTACAGTAGCTTGCCTTACGGCTTCTTTACCGTATTCTATTGCTTTATTTTGATCTAAAAAATAGCCATAATCCGTTCTGGCTCCTCCCCCCATACTGCCCTGTTCACGTTTACCGTTATCAGCTAAAATAACCGTCACATTCATTCGTATTAAAGGCCGAATATCTGCCACTAAAGAACCATCTTGGTTGGCCACTAAAATTTGTTCATTAACACCCACTAAACTGACAATAACTTCTTCAATTCTATTATCAAGCTTGCGTGTTTCTATATCGACCTTTCTTAATAGATCTATTTTTTCTTGGTCAGCAAGAGATTTAAGCGGATTAATAGCGGGGTAATATTCAGCTCTGTCTACTATGCTCGCTATTTTTCTTTGTGCGTTATAGCCTTGTCTTGCAATCGCTTTTACATTCTTTGCCGCTTCAAGCAACACCTTAAGCTCAATACGATCACTGTAGGCAAACCCTGTTTTCTCACCAGAAACCACCCTTACACCTGCGCCTTTTTCTATGC
This sequence comes from uncultured Methylomarinum sp., assembly GCA_964472945.1. Classification (GTDB taxonomy): domain Bacteria; phylum Pseudomonadota; class Gammaproteobacteria; order Methylococcales; family Methylomonadaceae; genus QPIN01. The sequence goes on from CAYYNM010000009.1 coordinate 12,228, forward strand.
TATGTGTCCCTTCTTTTACAATACCTCCTTCTAATACCCAAGACTCAAAATGGCTGGACTGAAAATAAATATCAGCTTCATCTATTCGGGTACTAAGCATGTTGTCCATAATGGTATCAATATCTTTTTCTTGCATGCCATACGGTGCTAATATTGATTGTTTTACTTGGTTTAACATTTTTATTTTTGAGTATTTTAAAATTGGTTAGGTGGTTCTTAGGTGATGCGCTTCCTGTCGTCAGCACATCCTATATCTTTTATATATTATTGAATTCTCATTCCTTAATAAACCACTGTTTATGGTTGTAGAGCGAACTGAAGCCTCTTACCCAGATATACTTCGCGCGGTCACAGATGCGGAATTTATAAGCTGCTGATTTTTGTCGATAGCAAGGCGATGAAACAGGCGCATAGCAAGCTACGCAACTGTTTCAGCAACGCAGCTATCGGCAAAAATTCAGTGCTTAGAAATCCGCAGTCGTGACCGCGCGAAGTATAAGTTACATAATTTACTTCGAGCTTATTCCTAAGTATAAAATCAATCCAGGGGTAAGTCATCTCTGATTGTTTTATACAGGCGCTTAATAAGTATGGTTCCTGAGTCTACAGGGTCTTCAAAATTATCTTCACCATCATCTAATAAGTCATCACTCTCTTGTTCAATAAGCTCAGCCTTGACTTCGGTATCGGTATCTTTCCACTGCACCGTTAATTTATAAGCCGCTTCTGCATATTCATCTTTAAATAAGAAAAAACTCAGGCTATCCATTACTCCTGAGTCTTTGGATGCTATCTTATCTGGATCAAATTTAAGGTAATAAAGCCCTTTATCTCTATCTTTATCTGTTATTTCTATTTCAGCTAAATTTAAAGCTTGTTCTACAATATCCCATGAACGGTCAAAGTTTTTTTTAATTTTTAGAATGGGATATTTAACAGAGCTTGATATTGATACAACCTCACCTAAACCTTTCTTTTCAATCTCTTCTTCCTGCTTTACTATCGTTTTTGGTGTTTCTTTTATAACCATCACAGGAGGTGTTTCAAGGGAGCTAGTATCTCTATACCGTATATTTGAGCTGTCTGAACAGGCAGTTACCAATATAGCTATTAAAAATACCAAGTTGATTTTTTTAAACTTCATCTTTATTTACAAAAAAAATGTCGATGTTCTAATACCGGAAATGAAGCTCTTACTTTTTGTAGCCGCTCCACATCTATTTCTCCACTAACAAATCCAGCACCTGTTTTATAGCAATCTAAAATGACTCCCCATGGATCAACAATCATGCTATGACCAAATGTTTTTCGCCCGTTAATATGAAAACCGCCTTGGTTAGGTGCAATGATATAACATAGGTTTTCTATGGCTCTGGCCCGGATTAACACTTCCCAATGCGCCGCACCTGTTTCTGCGGTAAATGCTGCGGGTACAATCACTATTTCCACATTCTGTTCCTGCATTTTTCTAAAAAATTCGGGGAAACGTAAATCATAACAAATGGCAATACCTAAACGGCCAAATGGGGTGTCAATTACTACCGGCTGGTCGCCACTTTCAATAGAATCTGATTCTCTGTACTCTTCATTGGTACCAGGTACGCTAACATCAAACAAATGCACTTTATCATAGCGTGCAACTCGCTCCCCTTTGTCGTTATAGATTAAACAAGCCGCTCTCACTTTGTTATCGACATCAGCAACTAAAGGAACTGAACCTGCTACTAACCAAATGGCATATTTTTTTGCTGTATCAGATAAAAATGTTTGAATAGGTCCTTCGCCATCCTGTTCTCGCACTCTGACTTTATCTAGTTCGTGCTCACCCATCAAGGCAAAATTTTCCGGCAATGCAATTAACTTTGCCCCTGCTTTTGCTGCTTCTGCTATCAGTTTTCCTGCTTCCAATAAGTTGGACCCAACACTTGGACTTGATGCCATTTGAATGGCCGCACATTTACTCATCTTGTTCTCAATTATTTTTAATATTTCTAAATGGTTTTTCTATTCTACTTGTATGCTTTATCTGAACTCATAGCTTTAATACAGTTTTAAAGGCAAGAAAGAGTTATTCTATCACTGGGGTATCCCTGAATAAATCAATGAATCCTGCCCAGGTTTTATTAAAAAGGCCTCCCTCATCTTGCAAGGCTTTTAGCTTTAGATCCCCCCACTTTCCTGATAAATGATATTTTGACCCAAAAAAGTAGCCTTTTTTGTAATCACTGGTCACCGCTTGAGTAATTGTGCCAGCAATACTACCGATAATTGTACCAGCTATAGGTAATGCACCTGAACTTTTTGGTATTACATCCACACTATAATCAAGTGTTTTTGAGATCAAATTAGTATCACCTGAGAGGCTAATTTGAGCGGGAATGGCATCAACAAAAAGTCTTTTTGTCTTGGCAATCCCTTTGCTTAGCGTAAATAATCCTGTAATTTTATTAAAGCTAAGCCCTTTTTTATACAAATCACCAAAATCCAAGGTTAGACGTTTAACCCATTGTTCCATTGCTAAAAAGCCCAAAACACGCCCAAAACCTGGTTCAATGCTGGATATTCGCCCACCCTTAAACTGTAAAATTACGTCCGCCTCCATCTCGGCCAGTGAAAACTGATAAGGGGCACCTGGCCATTGACCTGAATAATCGATTTTTGCTTCAGTTTCTTTTATATCATCACCCAAGCCTATTTTTGACATAACTTTGCCAATATCTGCTGCATTTAACTCACCATAAAAATAGCTTACACTTCCTTTGCCTTGTTTTACCCAGTCTGCACTCATTTTAATTTCCAGGTCTTCAGATATAACACTGACAGGATTGAATCTAAAACCTTCCGAAATACGTTCCATCCCTATTTCTAGTGTTCCTAAGTCAGTGCTATTCCATAAAAGTTGCTTACTATAAATATCAATGAGGGGTAAATCAATTATCTCGGAACTTTCCTTTCCTGGTTTTAAACTCACAAGCTCTGAGAGTTTTATATAATTCATATCCAACTTAATTTTATTGTGGTTATTTTGCTTAAATGGAATAATAAAATCGCCCTCTGCTGATGAACAAAGTAAATGGCCTAGCCAGTGCGTCTTATTATGAGTCATTGCTAGTTCAAAATTGCCATAATCCTGATTATTCCATAACAAATGAGAGGTTTTAAAACTTAACTTATTAACCAAGGGTGGTGTCTTAACATTACTATTATAACTACCCATAAATGCCAGCCATTCTGTTAAGTCAAACCTTGCTTGACTCACATTAACTTTAACGGCTTGCTCTTTAGGCATGGCTGCTAACCCTTCTCCATAAGCAATATTGGCCGAATGTATTTTTTTTTGATTTTTATCAATATATATTGCCGCTTTAACGGCATTATTAAAATTTATTTTTAAGGGTAAAAGTGGCTTGTTATTTAAGGAAAAGTTTAAGGTTAACTGTTTCTTTTCATGCGCTTGTTTTTTCAATAGTCCCGGCAAATTCATTGTCACCCCAACTAAATTTGATTTAATATTTAATTTAGCATCTAACCTTTCTGCTGCCGGCAATTGCAGTTTTAGTTGATAGTCAAACTTACCTTGTACCTTGTTTTTAGCCAACAATGCCGCACTTAAAAAACTAAACTGCTGTTGTAGTTGCTTAATACTCGTTTTCCCAGAGCTCGTTACAGTGGTATTGGCGTTCTGAGTATCTATATTAATAGCGATAAGGCTTCCTAACGCCGATGCCTTGATGTCGCTGCCAAACACCCCTTTTTCAGTAAACTTTAAATCACCCTTAAGATTGGTCACATTTAAGTCTATCGGTTTAATATGCAAGCCCACCTTATTGAGACCAATCATTCCTTCCACTTGAGCTTGCAAAGTTTCAACTAAAGGTATTTTTGAATCCAGAGATACCGTTATATTTCCTGTTGGGCTAATAACATCTAAAAAATTATCTGCAATATTTTTTAAGGGGGTCTGTTGCATAAATTCTAAACCATTCGTTATTTTTCCTGTTGCATACCCTTTTACGACTACATTTTTACTTTTTTCTAAATCCGGTATTTCAACTAAAACAGAGCTTATATGCATATTATTTACTTCTGCATGACCTGATATTACTGTAAGCCCTTGTTGTTGAAATGCAATTTCTGCATTTATATGCTTTAAATGCGGCCAATCAGGTGAAAACTGTAATTCCACATCCCGCGCATCAAGCAAGACTTCAAAGACACCTTCATCTTGGGAAAAGGGGTATTGATTAAATTTGCCAGAGAATAACAAACCTCCTTGTTTTATATTGCCCGATATAAAAGCATTATCCAACCAGGTTAAAGTATCTTTATCCATAATACCTGTAGGATAATAATTGGGAATGGTGCTTACATCGTTTAAATTAGCAAAATAACTCTGTAGGTCCATAGTCGCTGAACCCACATTATTTTTAGGAAGGGTCAATTTAAATGCACTTTTAGTTTGAGCATCTTTAACATTTAAAACCAACTGTTTTGAATTAAATATCCAGTTATTCTCTTTTTGCTGCCATACTACCAAGCCAGATAGCTTATTAATGGATATTGATGATCTAAAAATATCGGGGAAAAACAGGCTGGCATTTTGCGTATCAAAACCTAAAACACCTTTTTTCTCAGTGCCGTAAACACTAGCGGATAAGTTTCTAATTTGAGGAGTATTTGCAAAAGAATGGCTGTGAATGTTTTTAACACGCCCATTTACTGCAAAGGTCTTTTGCTCTGTATTTATATAAGCAGAAAAATCTTTTAGCTGTCCTTTTAAGGCTAATTTAGTCAACAAATCCTGTTTTTCTTTATCTAGTGGTGAAAAAAACTGCATAAGATTACTAAACTGTTGCAAATCTAATTGACCAATTGAGGCAGCTATTTTTGTTAATTGCTTATTCCCTGAAAAAATAAAATTCGCCGTTGGCCAGATTTTATCACCTTCTTTGGCCTTAAAGTCAGTCACCCCAAACTGCCAGCCTGACTCATTGTTTAAGCCATTAAATGATGTCTCTAAACGGTCAACGTTATAAGTTTGATTTGGTTTTTTTAAGCGGATATTTGTTGCTTGAACATTACCTGTTATGGCAACATTTTTTGACTTTTCCCATTGGCTCCATAATTCAAAATCACCTTTACCTGCTGCAATTTTTACTCCTGCTGGCTTTTCACCTGTGAATATTTCAGCCAACTGAACCTGAGTACCTTTAATATAAATAACACCATTAATATTATCTTTTTTAAACACGTTGCCTTGAATAGACATAGATATCCGCAACGACTCTCCCATTGACTTTGGCAACTTGCTCAATAGGTGAATTTCATGGTTTTCTGAACTCACATCATTTTTAAGTAGTAAATCAATATTTTTAAACTTAAGTGGCTTTGCATGTCTTTGTTTATCTATCCAGGTAATATCACTTTTCAAAACTTCGTAGCGTCCACCACTTAATAGCCAAAAAGGCTGTTTTGAGTCAGTTGAATTCAGCCCCTTAATTAACAAACTGCCATCCTCCTGGCGGATAACGGTTATCTCTGCACCCACCAGGGTCAACCAACTAGAAGGTAGCAATTGCTGAGTCCAAATTAATTCCAGCAAATTAATACTGAAACGAATTTCTTCTAGTTTGATTGACTGTTGTTCATGACTGCCCGTTGGAAAAACCCGAATATCTTTTAAAATAATGCCCGGGTTAAAGCCTCTCATATTTGCCTGTAGAGTCCCTATACCCAGTGGAATTTCTGTTAGCTCAAAAATTTTGCTTTCGATTGTTGTTTTATAGTCATCTACACTCAATAAAAAAAGCCTAACCAAAGTCAAGCCAACAGCCATCACTATTAATAAGCAAAATGAAAACTGTCTTGTTGCTATTTTAATCTTATGAATCACTTAGCTTTTCCAATATGATCAATATACTTCGTGGGGTATATGGACATTAATTAACGCGCTTCGCGTGTATGCCAGATACGTAAGATATACACCACTTTCGAAGTAAGCTCATAACGCATTTCATAACGCCCTATTAATTAAGCGTCTGACTTCACGTCCGTCAAATTCATCTAATTGTTCACCGATACGAGGCTGCTCGATAATCTTCTGAGGTGCAGCGGTGAGTGATTGCACTGTTTCACTGCGGCTTTCTGGTTAGAAGGGGCAAGAAATCCATATAAACGACTTAAATCGCCTAATGCTTTACTTGTCCATTGAATCTTCATCGCTCAGGAACAGGCAGTGGTATTTCGCTATCAAGACTAGCGGCCCAAGCTTGTACTGAAGCATGGTCAATAACAGTCTCATTTTCCACCTCAGCCAATGCTTCAAGCGTTAAATTGTAACGGTCTTCTTCTTGAGCTAACCAAGCCGATAACGCTTGTTTAACAACCCATGTTTTTGACCTGTCTAAACGTAATGCCAATTCATCCACTTTTTCAGCTAAAGGCATTGGAATATGAGCAGTTAATACACGAGTTTCCATAACAATTCCTTAATAATTTAAATCATAGTTAATCATACTGCTTTTTTCAATCATATTTAGCGTATAACTCAGTGTTCCTGTTTTTTTAGCTTGAGTACCTCTGTCATTAAGAGAGAGGGTGTACTGCCGATAGGAAGCGCATCAATTACAAACGATGCGCTTCGTTCCTCAGCACATCCTACACAACTTGCTTAATTTAATGGCAGTAACGCAAAGTGTGGGAGATATCCTGGTATTTTATATTTCCAGTTACCTTACAATAAAACCACATCATACTGTTCCTGGTTATATTCAAGCTCTGTTCTAAATTTTATACTGATGCCTAAAAATAGCTCTAACTCTGCCAACATACCTGCTTCTTCATCTAATAACATTTCAACCACTTCATTAGAAGCTAACACCAATATATCATGTACATTATATTGTCTAACCTCTCGAATAATTTCTCTAAATATTTCCAGACACATTGATTCGGCAGTTTTTACCATACCTCGCCCTCCACAAGTGCAACATGTTTCACACAAAATATGCTCTAAGCTTTCACGCGTTCTTTTGCGCGTCATTTCAACTAAACCTAAAACAGAGACTTCAGTTATTTTATTTTTAGCGGGGTCTTTATCTAAATTGCGCTGTAATGCATTTAAAACTTGCTTCTTATGCTCTTCACTTTTCATATCAATGAAATCAATAATAATAATTCCACCTAAATTACGTAACCTAAGCTGCCTGGAAATTGTTTGAGCAGCTTCTAAATTGGTTTTAAAAATAGTTTCTTCTAAATTTCTACCTCCTACATAGCCCCCCGTATTAACATCTACTGTGGTCATGGCTTCTGTTTGGTCAAACACTAAATGCCCACCAGACTTTAATTTTACTTTTCTGTCTAATGCGCGTGTTATTTCATCTTCAATATTATAAATATCAAAAAGAGGACTATCACCTGTGTAATGCTCTATTACTGGTACAATTTCAGGGACAAAAATATCTGAAAACTGAATTAACTTTTTAAATGTTTCCCGTGAGTCAATTCTTATTCTCTTAATATTATCGGTAAATAAATCTCGTAATATACGGCTACTTAATGCTAAATCTTGATGAATTAATGTTTTAGTCTCTGCACTCGCTATTTTTTCAGATATAGTAGCCCATAGTTTTAGCAGAAAAGTCATATCAGAAAATAGTACAGCCTCCTCAACGCATTCTGCAGCAGTCCTGGCAATAAACCCACCACTTTGATTTTTTTCTTGGAACTGTTCAACGCACGCTCTTAAGCGACTGCGTTCTTTTTCAGATTCAATCCTTTGCGAAACACCAGAATTTGTCGCATAAGGCATATACACCTGAAACCGAGAGGGAATAGATATTTCTGTCGTTAATCGAGCGCCTTTTGTGCCTAATGGATCTTTGGTGACTTGAACAACCAGTGATTGGTTTTCACGCAAATAATGCTCAATATTTTCTGAGCCCTTTTTTTCCAATTCTTTATTACTAAAATCAGATAGATGCAGGAATGCAGCTCGCTCAAGCCCTATATCCACAAAAGCCGCTTGCATACCGGGTAAAACCCGACAAACAGAACCTTTGTAAATATTACCAACCAAGCCTTTTTGTTGCTCACGTTCAATAATCAACTCCTGTAATACGCCATTATCAACAACAGCAACGCGTGTTTCAGGTGGTGTAACATTTATTAAAATTTCTTCACTCATGTGATAATTTTTATTCCCTGTTTCGATAATAATTCTGCCGTTTCAAACAGAGGTAAGCCCACAACCCCGGAAAAACTGCCTTTGATAGATTCAACAAAAACACTTGCCAAGCCCTGTATAGCATAAGCGCCGGCTTTACCTTGTGGTTCACCTGTCCGCCAGTAAGCCTTTATTTCTTTTAATCCAAGTGCTCTAAAATTTACTTCCGTGATACTTAGAGCCTGATTGTGGAATATTTTGCCTCCCATACCTTTCGTGCTTCTAAAAGAAACAGCACTATAAACATAGTGTCTATTCCCCGATAACTGTTGTAACATTGCTATTGCATGTGCTTCATTTTCAGGCTTTCCTAAAATAATATCATTAATCACCACGCTGGTATCGGCTGCCAATATGGGTAGTTTACTATCCACTAATATTTGGCAAGCCGCTGATTTTTCAGCCGCAATTCTTATTACATAATCACGGGCATTTTCTGCAGGTTTAGCTGTTTCATCAATATCAGCTGGATGAATAATATAACTGACAGCAATTTGGTCTAATAATTCCCTGCGTCTAGGAGATGCCGAAGCTAAAATAAGTTGTGCTGTCATCGGTGGTAGGGGTGGTTATTAAGAATGCTCCAGGCTCTATATAACTGTTCTGCAACTAAAATTCGTACCATGGGGTGTGGAAAAGTTAGCTTGGATAAGCTCCATGACTCGCTGGCAAGCTCCCTAACCGAATCAGACAAGCCTTCTGGCCCCCCAATCATGAGCGCAATATTTTGACCACTTTCCATCCATCTTTTCATAGCCATTGAAAGTTCCGGAGTCGTCCAGGATTTTCCTGGAATATCTAGGGTAACAATATGAGTTTTAGCGGGCACAGCTTGAATCATTCTTTCCCCTTCATCCCTGACAATTCGGGCAACATCACTATTTTTGCCACGCTTTCCTGGTATTATTTCCTTAAGTAACACGTTACATTCCTTTGGCATCCGTTTGGCATATTCATCATAACCTTGCTGTACCCAGCCCGGCATTTTATTTCCAACTGAAATCAGGTTTATTTGCATTTATCTAATCATCCACTGAATATGATTTATTTTAAGTAACAAGCAGGATACACAGAACAAAATATTCATGCAATGGATAGAATTTCTGATTTATATTTTTATGCTGCTATCACCCGCTAAAATATCACTCACCCAAAAATAGCTGATAATGTGTATAATTAACGGTTATCTTAAAAACCAATCTAACTAATTACTTACTTAATTTGCACCTTAAATAAAACTAAATGACTTCTAGCATCATAACAGCTGCAATTTTTATGATGGTTCTTGGTGTTGTACTCGCCATCATCCTTGCAATTGCAAACAAAAAATTCTTCGTTTACGAGGACCCTCGTATTGACGCTGTGGATGAAATGTTACCCCAAGCACAATGTGGTGCATGTGGTGTGCCTGGTTGCAGACCTTTTGCTGAAGCAGTAGTCAGCGGGGCAAAAAACCCATCTTCATGTACTGTTAATACGCCTGAAGGCAATGCTAAAATTGCTGCTTATATGGGCGTAAATATGGGTGAGGCTGAAAAAGTGGTCGCTCGTTTAGCCTGTGCGGGTGGAACTCACGTTGCTTATACGCGTGCAAAATATGAAGGCTTACAATCATGTCAAGCTGCCTCGGTGGTTTCAGGGGGAGGTAAAGGCTGTAGCTGGGGGTGCTTAGGCCTTGCGGATTGTGCAGATGTCTGTGATTTTGATGCCATTTTTATGGATGAACATGGGCTACCCATTGTTATTGAGGATAAATGTACAGCTTGTAATGACTGTGTTGTTGTTTGTCCTAAAGACTTGTTTTCATTACAGCCTGTCAGTCACCAATTATTTGTTGCCTGTAAAAGCCTGGATGAAGGCGATAAAGCCGAAGCAGAGTGTGAGGTTGCTTGCACCGCTTGTGAAAAATGCGTGGTAGATGCTCCTGAAGGTTTAATTGAGATAAAAAATAATTTAGCTGTCATTGATTTTAAAAAATATGACGAAATTTTAGTTGACCGCACACCTATTGAACGTTGCCCCACCGGAGCAATTGTCTGGATAGACAGCAAATTAGGAACAACGCGTTCCAGCGTAGGAAAAGCCGCTAATCAGTCTCACCGTACAGAGTCTTTACCTCAACAATAATACTTATAATATATAACTCGTTTCTTAGGTTTACAATGGCCATTTTTGGTAAGAAAAAACAAAATAAAGTCTACAAATATCCTGGTATCCGCACAATAATGACGGGCAATGAAGCCATTATTATGTGTGAAAGAGAGTCAACTGATGCTGCGGGGGCTTATCTATCAACACCCGCTTCTGAAATGAGCACAGGGTGGAATCAACAGAAAAATAATGGTCACCTTAATATATCCAATAGGCCTTTGATTTCTGTTAACCCTGAAGACACCCCTGCCGCCGCTACTGCAACGGCTGGCCTGGCTTTATCTGGATTAAGAGCTACTCATTTTTGCTCATCGGCTCAAGGAGTGGCCTCTATGCATGAATCGCTTTATGCATCAGTGGGAAAAAGATTGCCTTATGTATTAAATATTGTCTGTAAAGCAGTAACAAAAGCTACATCTAATATTCATTGTGGTCATGATGATTATCACAGTATGGATGATACTGGCTTTATCCAATTTTTTGCCCGTAACAATCAAGCCGCGGCCGACCTTAACCTTATTAGCCGAAAAATAGCCGAGCTCAGTTTAAACCCAGCGGCAGTTGCGCAAGATGGATTTTTAACTTCACATTTAACTGCAGCGCTTAACCTTCCTGAAAGGGAGTTAATTGCAGAATATGTTGGCTTGCCTGACGATATTATTAGCACACCAACCCCTGCTCAAAGTATTTTATATGGTAAAACACGCCGTCGTGTACCTGAATCCTGGACTGTAGACCAGCCAACCCTGTCAGGTGGCGTACAAACCGCTGAGAGTTATATGCAAACTGTTGCAGGTCAACGCCCTTACTTTTTTGATCATGTTGCAGATATTACTGATCAATGCATGGATGAATGGTTTGAATTAACCGGTCGTCGCTATCACAGAATTAACCAGTATTTATGTGATGATGCTGACTATTTAATTATTGCACAAGGCAGTATATTAAATAAAGCTGAACTGACTGCTGATTATTTACGCAATAATTGCAAGCTTAAAGTTGGCATCGTTGATATGACCTTATTCCGCCCTTTTCCTGGTGATTTAATCAGTCACTTAGTTAAAGGCCGCAAAGGCATTTTGGTTCTGGAAAGAACTGACCAACCTCTGGCAGAGGATTTACCTATTATTGCTGAAATTCGTTGTTGCATCAGCAAAGCAATAGATAATGGTAATTCTAAAGGCTCGGCTTATCCTGAGTATGCTAGTTTTAACAATACTCGCGATGTAGCACCCTTATATTCTGCCTGCTTTGGCTTGGGTGGGCATCATCTTCAAGTTAAAGATATTATTGCCGCAGTTGAGAACATGTTGCCTGAGGGCAAACAACAAAAATTTGCTTATTTAGGTATTGAGTTTGTGCATAAAAAAGCTCTCTCGCCACAACAAGAAATACAACAACAAGCTATTACGGAAGCTTACCCTGCAATTAGCGAACTGGCTTTAACAGGTTCAAATCAACCTGAGTTTGCACCATCAACTGTGGAGTCTGTACTAATTTATGCTTTAGCTGGCCGTAAAACTACAAATGCTGTCAACAGTCTTGCACAAATATTATTTGAAAAATTTAATATCGATGTAAAAGCAAGCCCTTGTTTTGAGAGAGAAAGAAAGGGCCAACAAAGTAATTTTCTGTTAACTTATTCCACTGAAGCATTTGCTATTAGTGATGAAGATACCCCCGTCAATACCGTAATAGCGACTGATCAGAATGTTTTTAATTATAGCAACCCATTAACAAAATTAGCTGAAAAAGGCTCGCTTATTATTCAAAGCTCATTAACATCCGGTCAAGATGTTTGGCAGAGCTTTCCTAATAACGTACAACAAATAATTGCTAAAAAAGATATTAAAGTCTTTTTTATTGATGCGATTAAAATGGCATTAGAAAGTCATAAAGATTTATCTGCACAATATGATTTACAGCATACTATTTTTAAATCTGTATTTTTTAAAGTCAATGATATTAATGATAATACTGACAAGTCAGAAGAAGAAATTCAATTATTGATTGATAATAATGTTGACTTGGTTAAACGAGCCTATAACGAAGTTAATGAAATCAATATGACTGAAATGACAGTGGGGCATTCAATATCACCTCAACAGTCTGAAGTTATTGCGCCGTTATTGCTACAGCAAAAACCAGCCAATCAACATGCTATTGCTGATATTCATCGTTTTTGGAATCAAACAACGGCTAATAATAGTGAAGTTTTAGCTGACCCTTTTGTTGCTTTAGGTGTAGTACCCGCGTCAACCGCTATTTTTGGGGATATGACTCCAACCCGAACGCAACATCCAGTTTGGACAGCCGAAAAGTGTACCGCTTGTGGTCACTGTTATAGCAGCTGCCCAGATAGTGCCATTCCTGGTTTAATCAATACAGTAAATGAAGTTTTTGAAACCAATATTAAACGTATTGAAAAATCAGGTCATATTGTTAAACATTTACGCCGAGCTATCCGTACCGTCGAAAAGAAATATCATGCCTTAACAGCGGACAAGTCAGTAGGGACAACTTTGGATCCTATTTTTGCAAAAGCTATCGGTGACACCATTAAAGAGTACGCCGAACCAGAAAGAGAAGAGGTCGCTCAAGAATTTGAATGGTTTAAGAAAGTGGCAGGTAACTATAAATTTGCACTAACCGAACCTTACCATGATGAAATGAATAACCACATGCCTAGAAATGGCGGTTTATTCTCTATTACTGTTAATCCAAATAGCTGCAAAGGTTGTATGGAGTGTGTCTCTGTTTGTGAAACTGATGCACTAACTGTTGTTGAGCAAACTAGCGATTCTGCTAATGACCTGCGAGATAAGTGGAATTACTGGTTAGACCTACCCACTTCCAATAAAAAATACAGCCGGATAGATGACCTTCCTGCTAAAGAGGGTATTTTAGATACCTTGTTATTAGACAAGAAAAATCACAACTCTATGTTTAATAGTGATAACTCTCGTGCAGGTAGTGGAGAAAAAACAGCAATCCACTTATTTACCAGCACGGTCACTGCATTAATGCAGCCTCGGGTTGAGCAACATATTAAGTATATCACTCAGTTAATTTCAGAGATGGAACAACATATCCGTCTACAATTAGTTGAAACTTTAGATATTAGTGATATTGATGCGCTGGAAACAGCTATTGATGAAAATCAAAATATCGATTTAACCTTGTCTCGCTTAACCGGAGCACTTGATAAAGACAAAGCCACTCAACCTATTGATTCAAAATGGCTAAAATGGGCATTACAACTGGTTGCTAAATTAAAGCACCTAAAATGGAGTTATGTACAAGGCTTATCAGGTGAAGGCCGCTCTAGCTTAGGAATGACTGATAGCTCAAATGCTGCCTCAGCAAGAACAGCAACCTTTCCATTTAACCCCTACCCTTTTCCTTGGGCTAGCCATTTATCCCAAGATGCTCCAGCACTGGCCATGGGGATTTTTGAAGGTCATATGGTGAAAATGGCTGAAGGTTTTAAAGCTATTCGTACTGCCGAATTAGAAATTAAAAATAAATATAATAAAGATGAGCATGATAAATTCTTTGCCTATTTTGATTGGCATCAATTCAGTGAAGAAGAATACCTACTTTGCCCGCCTTTAGTTTCAATGGGAGCGGAAGGTATTAGCTTTGACTCAGGTTTTCAAAGCGTATCTCATAGTTTAATTTCGGGAATGCCAATAAAAATTCTAGTGCTGGATAACCAACTCCCCATTGGTGCAGATAAATCAAATAAAGAACTGGGCCTAATAGCCATGGCTCACCAGTCGGCTTATGTTAATCAAAGCTCTATATCAAATACGCCACATTTATTAGCCGGTTTTATTGATGGTTTAAATTATAGGGGCCCTGCCTTATGGAGTATTTACTCATCAAGCCAACCTGAAAATGGCTTAGCCAGTAATTCACTCACCATACAAAGCAAATTAGCAGTTGAGTCGCGTGCATATCCTCTTATCAGCTTTGACCCAAGGCATGGAAAAACCTGGGAAGAATGTATTTGCTTGCTTGGAAATCCCGATATTGACCAGGACTGGGTTATTTATTCATTAGATTACACCGATGAATATGGTAATAAATATGCTATGGATGTTCCATTAACCTATGCAGACTGGGCATTGACAGAAGTTCAATTCAGTCACCATTTTAAATCAGTTGCAGAAGATGCTGGCTCCGATAATATGGTATTACTAACGGAATACCTTGATATGGATGAACGAGACCAAGCTGACAGTATTCCCTTTATTTGGGCTGTTCACCCTCAATCTAATCATTTATTAAAAGTCATTGTTTCATCTGATATGGTTAAGTCAACTCAGGCTCGAACAGCTTATTGGTATACCCTTAAAGGTTTAGCTGGCAAAAATAGAGTGGAGGTTGATACTCAAGCCATTGCAGAACAAGCAAAAGCAGAGATGGCTCACACCATTACTGAAGGTTTAATGAGCATGGTGGGTGGTGATACAGGGGCCTTATCTCGTATTTTAGCAGATGTACCAGCAACATCTAACTCAACAGTAATTATTCCAGCCAATAAGCCTGTTTTGGAAAGTAAACCAGAGCCCAAAGCGGCCGAAAAACCAGTAGCTAAAGAGTCACCGACTAAAAAAGATAGTGGTTTTGAGCCCGTCTGGATTGAAACCCCAGACTGTACAACGTGTGATGAGTGTGTCGATATTGCTCCTGCAATTTTTCAATACAATGCCGATAAAAAAGCGATTGTTATTGATCCAACCAAAGGAACTTTTGAAGATATTGTGCGCTCAGCTGAAAAGTGTACCGCTGTTATTATTCACCCTGGAACGCCATGGAACCCAGATGAACCAAATCTGGAAAAATTAATCAAACGAGCTGAAAAATTTCAGTAGGAAGTGAGGCTTTAGCTTCGCCTTAAAGTATGACAAAAATAACACAATTATCTCAGTTAGATTTAAATGCAAGTTACACTTATGCAGATTATTTAACCTGGCAACTGGATAAAACAGTTGAGCTGATTAAAGGGAAAATAATGATGATGTCACCTGCGCCCAATGTTAAGCATCAGAGTATTTCTTGGCAGCTAAGCGGTATCCTTTTTCAATATTTTAAAACTAAGGACTGCCATGCTTTTGCGGCTCCTTTTGATGTACGCTTATACAAGCATCAAAAATCACTGGTAGCAGATAAAGAAATACATACTGTTATTCAACCTGATTTATGCGTTATTTGTGACCTGGATAAACTAACCGAACAAGGTTGTTTAGGTGCTCCCGATTTAATCATTGAAATTTTATCTAAAGGCAACTCTAAAAAAGAAGTACAAACAAAGTACCAACTATACCAAGAAAGTGGTGTAACTGAATATTGGGTTGTTTACCCTTATGAGCAAACAATCAACCAGTTTGTAGTTGATCAATCGACAAATAAATACCAATTAATAAAGATGTTTGCTGAAGATGATGTCGCCACATCACACATATTCCCTGATTTAGAAATTGATTTAAAAGAAGTTTTTGCCGAATAAAACCCTATGAATCTATTTAGCCTTTTTGGCAAAAAAACTTTTCCTAAAGGCATTCACCCTGAAGGATTCAAAGAAGAAACACACGACCACCAGGCACGTCGCCTGCCTTTCCCTTCGCAAGTTATTTTGCCTTTATCTCAAAACATAGGAAAGCCTTCGGCTCCAATTGTTCACGCTGGCCAACAAGTTCACAGAGGTGAGTTAATTGCCAAAGCAGATGGATTTATGTCTGTTCCATTGCATGCTTCAGTCACAGGCACTGTAAAAAAAATAGATTTAGTCCCTAATGCCCGAGGCGGTAAAGAGCAAGCTATCTTTATTGATACCGCACTTAGCTCGACTCAAGCTTTGCCTCCAAATGATGTTGTAGATTTTGAAAAAATGTCTCGCAAGGAGCTAATCCAGGCAGTACAGAATACCGGAATGGTTGGCTTAGGTGGAGCATCATTCCCTACTCATGTAAAAATGAATATCCCTGATAATTGTAATATTCATACCATTCTTATTAATGGTTGCGAGTGTGAACCATTTTTAACCACAGATCATCGAATTATGCTTGAGCAAGTCGAGTATTTAATCCGTGGTATTCACATCGCGATGAAATCTGTTGCTGCACCAAAAGCTATTATTGGTATTGAAGATAATAAAATAAATGTACTCGAAGCAATAAAACCTCATCTACCTAGTGACGGTAGCATCACCATTGAAGCTGTTGTTACAAAATATCCTCAGGGTGCGGAAAAAATGTTGGTTTATTCACTACTTGGTGAAGAAATTCCATCAGGCAAACTTCCTTCATCGATAGGTGTTGCGATTTTTAATGTTGCAACTCTAGCAGCTATTGGAGAATTATTACCATTGAAACAAGGTTTAATTGAGCGTATTGTAACCATTACAGGGGACGACCTTAATAAACCGGGCAATTATCTTATTCCACTGGGTACACCATTAAGTCATATTCTGGAATATGCTGAGTTTACGGGAAATGAAGCTGAACTTATTTTAGGCGGCCCCATGATGGGTATGCCTGCCGGGTTTTTAAATACGCCAGTCAAAAAAGGTACAGGTGCTGTTTTAGTTCTGGATAAAAGGGCGACTAAACGTGATGATATATTACCTTGTATAAAATGTTCGCTTTGCCTGCAAGCCTGTCCCATAAACCTAAATCCATCTGAATTAGGTATGCTGGCAGCAAAAAGACAATATGATGTGATGGAAGAAAAATATCACCTGAATGATTGTTTTGAATGTGGATGTTGTAGTTATGTCTGCCCTTCTAATATTCCTTTAGTGCAATATTTTAGAATTGCCAAGACTCTAAATCGTGAAAGACACCGAATGGAATCCTAGCATTCTGTAGTAATATACTAAGCGATGTATAATAGTAATGTATATTTACAGGAAAAAACCATGCATAGAACTCAAATTTATTTTGAAGAGCAGTTTTTTGAATCCGTCAAAAAGAAGGCAAAAGAACTTAATATCTCTGTTTCAGCTTATATCAGAGACACTATAAAAAAAGACTTAGAATCTCAAAACTCAATCCAAGAACCTATTAACCTTTCCACCTTCTCTGGCCAGTGGAAGGATTATGATATTTCTATAAAATCAATTCGTGAAAAGGCATGGAAATAATTCTTCTTGATAGTAATGTTTTAATTGATATTCTTAAGGGTAAAAAAGACACTATTGATATTGTTCAATCATTTACATCTCCTTTAGTTATTTCATCTATTACAGTAATGGAATTAATAATTGGTGCTCGCAATAAACAAGAAATTGCTATGCTTGAGAAATTTATATCACTTTTTGAAATACTCCATATAAGTACAGAAATATCTAACCAAGCTGTAAAATTAGTTACAAAATATGCCAAAAGCCATACCCTTGATATACCAGACAGTCTAATTGCATCGACAGCATTAGTTAACCAAGCTCAACTTTTTACCTACAATAAAAAGGATTTTCAATTTATTCCTCTAACATCAAGCTAATAACTTAGGATCTAAGGCAACTCGCAATAAATAACCCACCAATCTTGCTTGTACTAAAGCATAAGAATCGCTAAAGCTTTTCTAATCTTTTTACCCGTCTTCAACGTTGCAACTTCGGTCACATAGCTTGCTATGCACCCTTCTTTGTTCTACCTACACACATCCATGTGTTAGTTGAAGACGAATAAAAATCCTGCGCAATCTGGGTAGGTTATTTATTGCGCGTTACCTAAAGACATTGGGGTTCGAAATCATTCGAATCCCGTCAACAATCTAAATCGAAGGATTTACCGTATAACTGCTTGAATAATTTTTACCTTTAGTGCAAACCTTTCTACTAGTGGGTGATTCACAAGAGGTATCACTAAATTCCGCTTTTAATACACCCTTTTTATTCGGAACAAAGTAGAATCTAAAATTGGGATCAGCACTGATCGCAATATCGATTTTCGCAGTTAATACCGGTTTACCATCAAATGTCACTTTTAAATGATCCACAAAATGTGACTTTTTAACAAAACGAGTCACTTGATCCATTTGCATACCGGTAATATTGGGATGACTTATCAATAGTTGCGCCAAAGTTGCATCATCTTTTTTTACCCCTTTATCCAATCTGAATTTCATTTTCCCCAGGCGTTTCATTGCCGCATCTAAATCTGCGCCAATTGGAGCTGAGCAACCACCACTGGCCTTGACAAACTTCTTAGTCATATAAAGCTGTCCATTATTCATTTCTGCAATGGCTCTGATATAACTATAAGAATTTACCCGAACCCGCATAGCTAGACTGGCCTTTCCACTCTCGGGAGTAAATTCAAATTCACCTACAAATGGAAAAGGGTTTTTATCAACAAAGACGGTGATTTTTTTAATATATTTATCTTTAGTCTGGGCAATATGACTGATAATTTGTACAGGAACTAATGCGGGGTCTTCAGCCCTATAAGGGGCTTCAATTTCAATAACATCATTTGATTGATGAATTGACTGCCCAGAAAAATACTGTTTTTTAAGTACTTTGTTCCAATTGCTCTCATCTTTGGCTGCTGATGCCAGCAGCGGTGTTATCAATAAAACCAAAAACCACATGTATATAAATTTTTTTTTCATATTTACCCCTTTAAAAAATAGTTAGTCACAAAAAGGTATACTAAATACTAGTACTCCGTCAACGTTGGTTTGATGGACAGGCGATCTGTTGCTTCTAGGCTTATAATCACGTAGGAGGGGCTTTAGCCGCGATTTGCTTCGGTCGCGGCTAAAGCCCCTCCTACCCCGATAACACAATAGTTACCAATCATAGGCATACTAAATCAATAAGTTATAAATTTATTGCTCAAGAGGTTAAAGCCTGCACCCCATAAAGTACCATCCATCAAACCAAAGTTGCTAGACCACTCGCTCTTATTCGTCTTCCCATTCCAATTCAGCAAAAGCGGTAGTTACATTCTTTTTATGAAACTGATCAAATAACTTCCACTTTCCCTTTTCTGAATATCCCACCTTATTAACTGCATCCTCAATAAAACGTCCTTTAACAATCATTTCACGAATTTCAGTCAATAATGTTTGTAGATATTTTTTTTCTGACTGTAAACTTTTTGGCCAGTCGGTAACTACCGGACCATGCCCAGGAATGACAACTTTATAATCGTGCTTTTCCATACGCTTAAGCTCTTTTAACCATCCTTTAAGGCTGCCATCAATAACAGGCAAGTGCCCTATAAATAACAAATCAGACATCCATAAAGTATCCGTATTTTGATCAAAAACGGTCAAATCATTATCTGTATGTGCTGTAGGGTGAGCTGTTAAGGTAATTTTCCTGCCACCCAAGTCTAAAGTCATGTGTCTTTTAACTGGCTTATCAGGAGGAATAATATGCTTGGCTGTCAATTTAACGGCCAATTGATCAGAGGCCTTAGCAATATAGTACTCTCCTCTTACTGCCATTGCTCTAGCCAGTTTTTTATGGCCAATGAACTTTACCCTGGACTGATTAAAAGCAATATTACCTAGAATATGATCAGGATGGACATGGGTATTTATCACATAACAAACCGGCTTTATTGTGATCTGTTCTATGGTATTTTTCAAGGCATACCCCTGATCTGGATTACCGCCCGTATCAATCACTGCAACACAGGAATCCCCTACAATAAAACCAATATTGGCTATTTCACCATGATTGATTTTGTCAGGTAATTGATGTGGACCAAAATGCACATAGATACCAGGAGAAACTTCAGTAACAGCCAGTGTTGTAACTGCACTCACATTTTGTATAACTAAAGTACAAAATAAAAAAAATATCGTTTTCAAAATAATTCCTGTTAGCT
>CAYYNM010000010.1:0-32012 GCA_964472945.1 uncultured Methylomarinum sp.
ATTATTTATTACTGACTCCCTAATCAACTTAACATTTTTTACTTTCGTCATTCCCGAATTCTCTTATCGGGAATCTACTCCTTAGGTTGCATGGATTCCTGCTAAGAGCACGCAGGAATGACGAAATTTTTTTGTTAAATTAATTTTACGTGGGTACTTATGAAGCTATTTAACCTTCCCCAAGGAATCCTCAGGCGAAGCATCTAATTTAACCACCTCTCCCTTATCAATAGGCATTTCTTTTTTTGGCTCTACAGCAAGGTCACTGATTGACTTATCATCTGTATTTTCAACACCGTCAGGTTCCTCTTCATCAGTAAAATCTTCATCATCTAAATCAAATAGATCACCCGTTTCATCTAGTACCCCATCATTAATTAGATTATTTCGATACTGTAAAAAAGACTCTCTAGTAAAGACATAAGGGTCTAATGCAGCTTCATCTACAATATTTAACTCATTATCTGCATTTGCTCTAGCATTGAGTGCCTGAAGTACAGTAACAGGAGCTCCAACATAAGTAGCAGGGTTTGCAGCCGCATCAAAAATTCCACCAGGAATGCCTCTACTGGTTACTGGACCAAGAAAAGGTACTATCCAGTAAGGTCCTTGCGAAACCCCCCAAACAGCTAATGTTTGAGCAAAATCTTCATCATGCTGCTCAAGCCCTACTTCTGTTGCCACATCAAATAAACCCAGCACACCAACAGTTGAATTCATTAGAAATCGCCCTGTATCTTCTGCACCTTGCTGACCTTTTCCTTGCATAAAGTCATTCAGCACAACATTAATCCCTTTAAGATTGTCAAAAAAGTTAGTCACACCTGTCTGAACAAACTGCGGCGCTACCCATCTATATGCATCAGAAATGGGTTCTGCAACGTATGTATCAACATCGTCATTAAATCCAAATATTTTACGGTTAAATCCCTCATACGGGTCTACCTCAACAGCCTGGTCGTCTCCAAGCTGTTGACTTGCACAACCCGATAAAAAAAGTGTTATCGCTACTAAGGGAAGTGCAAACAAAGATAAACATTTTTTTTCTTGAGAAGTCTTATACATATAAATTAACCTTAATTATTTATTTAGCGTAATTATCAATTTTTTTATTAATAATTGCAATCAATGCATCAAATCCACCTTCACCTGATAAAATCCGTCTATATTCAGAACGCCTTGTTGCAAGGTCACTCACACCATCTGCTGCAATATTATAAATACGCCATTGATCATCTGAATTTTTTTTCAATGCATAATCAAAAGTAACTTTTTTTCGCTTCCCCTCTGGGATTCTTAAAATACTCCTGACAACGATATTACCTTTTTTGGTTGTATGTTCTGAAACATACTCAAAAGACTCATTAGAAAAAGCATTAAAGTTAAATGCATAAGTTGATACGATAAAGTTTGTAAATACATCAGTTAACAGTTTTCTCTGTTCAGCAGAAAACCCTCGCCACTCTTTACTACCAACAATCGTTCTCAGACTTTTTAAAACATCATGGCTTTTTAAAATAGCATCTTTTAAAAAAACCTTTCGGTCCTTAAAACTTAGTGCACTACCTTGTTTCATAGAGGCAATAAGTACACTCTGAAACTCAGTAACAACCTTTTTTGCCGCACTACTTTCTGCATTAGTCAGCGTTAAACCAATATTTTCAGTAGCTGCAACAACACCTGTCATTCCAAGTGAAAAGATTAACAAGCAAGTAAACAACTTAATTTTATTTAGTGCATTCAAAATATAAACTCCTAACTTAGGAACGCTCATTATTTATCATTATAATAATGAACCTTAAATTATTTAAGATTCAACTTTTACGGGAATCTCTGTAATTGACTTTGCTTGCTCTGGTTTATCAGGAGTCGCAACTTCAACCATTTCTCCCGTTGTTTTAGGTCCTCTTAATGAAACCATCATGCCTTTTAAAGGATTAGATAGCATATCTTCAACCGCAGTCGCTTCATAACCACAGTGTGCCATACAGTTGGTACACTTAGGATTATTTACATTACCATACTTATCCCAAGGCGTTGTTTCCATTAGTTCTTTAAAGGTATCAACATTACCTTCATCATCTAATAAATAACAAGGTTTCTGCCAACCAAAAACACTACGCGTTGGGTTCCCCCAAGGTGTACATTCGTAATCCTGATTTCCAGCTAAAAAATCCAGATATAAAGAAGAGTGATTTAACTTCCACTTTCTGTTTTTACCTATCGCAAAAATCCCTCTAAACAATGTTTTAACATCTTTACCTTTAATAAAAACATCTTGTTTAGGTGCATGCTCATAACTAAAGCCTGGTGCAATTGTGACCCCTTCGACACCAAGCTCTGTTACATAATCTAAAAATTCAGCCACTTCTTCAGCATCTTCACCTTGAAATAAGGTGCAATTTACATTAACTCTAAAACCTTTACCTAAGGCTAGTTTGATTGCTTCAACAGCAATATCAAAAACCCCTTTTTGGCAAACAGAATCATCATGCTTGTCTTTAAGACCATCTAAATGCACAGAAAATGTTAAATAAGGAGAAGGCGCATAATCTTTAATTTTCTTTTTTAGTAATAAAGCATTTGTGCATAAATAAACAAATTTCTTTTTTGCCACCAAACCTTCTACAATTTGCGGCATCTCTTTATGAATAAGAGGCTCACCACCGGGAATAGACACCATAGGAGCACCACACTCATCCACAGCATCCAAACACTCCTGAACTGAAAGGCGTTTATCCAGTATTTGATCAGGATGATCAATTTTTCCACAACCTGCACAGGCTAAATTACATCGATACAATGGCTCAAGCATAAGAACCAATGGATATTTTTTAACGCCTTTTAACTTTTGTTTGATTAAATAACTTCCAACTGCCAGTTGTTGACGTAAAGGAACACTCATAATTAGCTTCTCCAAAGATCACAAAAAAAAACCACCTTACCGTATAGTTGCATTAAAACAACAATCAAAAATAATATTTACCCCGGCAACATGTTTTCTTACACAATAGTTTATAATTCCTGAGTAGAATACTATCTTTTTAAATTAGAAACCACCAAAACAATACAAAAAAACAACAAATTGATTTATTTTTCCTTTAGAATCCATTATTTTCATTGCCCAACAAACCACTCAATTAATTCCATAAAACCCAAAAAAACATCATAACAAATTAATATTTAAAGATTTTTTATCTTACATAATGAAACAATCAAACATAAAAGACAGCTAATTAAGCAAAACTCAACATTACATTAAAAACAACATTGTTTTGCAAATTACCAACAAAACGTCTATCATGACCCTAAAATCATTTATGCATATTTAGCGACAAACTATGAACGGATCTCAAATTTCAATAAACAACCCCAAGTCCCTCATTAATTTGACTGATGCCGAGCTTCAAGCTATTTTACTTGAAGGTGTGTCGCGTACTTTTGCGTTAACCATTCCTCAACTACCTGAAGCACTTCATCCTGCAGTCGCCAATGCATATTTACTTTGTCGCATAGTTGATACAATTGAAGATGAGGTTTCATTAAATGCAGAGCAAAAAAAATATTTTTGTACGACCTTTATTGACATTGTTAATAGCGGAAAAAATACTAAATCCTTTGCTGAAGAACTTGCTCCGTTGCTTTCTGATCAGACCATCCCAGCAGAACATACGTTAATTCACTTAATCCCAAGGGTTATTGAAATTACACATACTTTTGATCAGGCTCAAATAGATGCACTGGCCAGCTGTGTTGAAACTATGGCAAAAGGTATGCCTATTTTTCAAGCCTTAGATTTACATGCCGGCTTAAAAACAATGGCCGACATGGATAGCTATTGTTATTACGTGGCTGGTTGTGTGGGTGAAATGTTAGCAAAATTATTTTGTCATTATTCAGATGATATAAAACAGCACGAACAAGAATTATTAAAACTTTCCATTTCGTTTGGTCAAGGTTTACAAATGACCAACATCCTAAAAGATATTTGGGATGATGCACAACGTGGTGTTTGCTGGCTACCTCAGGATATTTTTACGGAAACAGGTTTTGAACTTAAAGATCTAAGCCCAGAAACAGATGATGAAAATTTTCGTAAGGGCCTGGAACACTTAATAAGTATTGCACAAGAACATTTACATAATGCTTTAAGGTACACTCAATTATTGCCTTCTCATGAAACAGGAATAAGAAATTTCTGTTTATGGGCTATAGGCATGGCTGTATTAACGCTTAAAAATATCAAAAACAACCTTAACTTTAATGACTCAGATCAAGTCAAAATAACACGAAAAGACGTTAAGAAAACCATTTTCATTTGTAAAGCAACCGCTCGCAGCAATATGCTTTTATCCTTAATTTTTAATATGACCAGTAGCCGCCTAAAGTCACCAGACTGGAAATATGATGCTGATAAAACTGCAAAAAAATAGGTAATACTCATGCTTAATGAAACAGAACATCACTTGGATAGTAGCGAACCACAAGAAAGTTCGATAGCAAACATGCCAAAAATAAATAGCACTCTTGATGCTGCAATAGATAAAGCTCAAGAAAAGCTTATTAGCCTTCAAGATAAAGAGGGCTTTTGGATTTTTGAGCTTGAAGCTGATTGTACAATACCTGCTGAATATATCATGATGATGCACTATCTTGATGATATTAACCTTGAGCTTCAGGAAAAACTTGCTGTTTACTTAAGATCACATCAATCAAAACAAGGACATTACCCTTTATTTCCAGGTGGTGAAGGTGATATCAGCTGTAGTATAAAAGTTTATTATGCTTTAAAAATGGTGGGGGATTCTATTGATGATCCCCATATGACTCGTTTACGCGAGTATATATTGGGTCAAGGAGGTGCCGCCAAAGCAAATGTGTTTACTCGAATTGCACTAGCTACTTTTGAACAACTACCCTGGCGTGGTGTACCTTATATTCCAGTAGAAATAATGCTTCTCCCTAAATGGTTTCCCTTTCATTTAGATAAAGTATCTTATTGGTCGCGGGCTGTGATGGTACCTCTGTTTATTCTTTACACTTTAAAAGCAACAGCAAAAAATCCTCATAAAATCAGTGTTAGGGAGCTATTTCTTATTGACCCTGAAAAAGAAAAGCATTATTTTCCTGAACGTACTTTGTTAAATAAAATCTTTTTAGGTTTAGATAAATTAGGTCGCATTACACGCCCTCTAATCCCCAAAAAGGCACATCAACTTGCAACCGATAAAGCTGCTAGCTGGTTTATAGAACGGCTCAATGGAGAGGATGGTTTAGGGGGGATTTTTCCTGCCATGGTTAATGCCTACGAGGCATTGTTGCTATTAGGCTACGAAAAAGATCACGAATATGTAATGACTGCACGTAAAGCAATTGATAAGCTATTAGTTATCAATGATAATGATGCCTACTGCCAACCTTGCTTATCTCCGGTATGGGATACGGCTCTTGCCGCTTTAGCCATACAAGAAGTTGATAAGTACAAAAATAGCGAAAGCTTAACACGCGCTTATAATTGGTTAAAAACCAAGCAATTATCTGATCAGCCTGGTGATTGGCGTATTGATAGACCCAACTCAGCTGGTGGTGGCTGGGCATTTCAATTTGCAAATCCGCACTACCCTGATGTTGATGATACTGCTGTTGTTGCTTTTGCAATGGCGGATTCAAAGCTACCTGACCTTGATGAGTCTATCCATAGAGCAACCCATTGGATAGTCGATATGCAATCTAAAAATGGGGGTTACGGCGCATTTGATATTGATAATACCTATTATTATTTAGATGAAATTCCATTTGCTGATCACGGTGCATTACTAGACCCTCCAACAGCTGACGTTAGTGCTCGCTGTGCGATGTTAATGGCCAGGGTTGCAAAAAACCACGCCGAATACTTACCTGCATTAAAACGCACTATTGAGTACCTTCGTAGCGAACAGGAAGAAGATGGCTCTTGGTTTGGGCGCTGGGGAACTAACTATATTTATGGAACTTGGTCTGTATTATTAGGCCTGGAACAAACGGATGTGCCTAAAACTGATCCTTTATTTACCAAAGCCGTTGCCTACCTTAAAAAAGTCCAACGTGGAGACGGTGGTTGGGGGGAAGACAACCAAAGCTATTATGATATTGAAAAATACAGTGGACAGTATTATTGCAGCACTGCATTTCAAACAGCTTGGGCTGTTTTGGGCCTGATGGCGGCTGGTGAAGGCGATAGCCCTGAAGTTAAAGCAGGTATTGAATTTATTCTAAACCAGCAACTAGAGAATGGAGTATGGAATGATGAAGGCTTTAATGCGCCTGGCTTTCCAAAAGTATTTTTCTTAAAATATCATGGTTATGATAAGTTCTTCCCACTTTGGGCTTTAGCACGCTACCGCAATGAGTTGGCAAAAAAGTGATTACTGGAATTATTATTGCCCTTCCCGATGAAATCAATAGCCTAAGTAGCAAAAAGATTCTTAAAGGAGATTGCATTTTTATTAACCAAAAAATAATTGTTGCATGCTCAGGCGCAGGGCCAGCCAATGCTGCTAAAGCCAGCGAATTAGTTATCAAAAAAGGGGCCAACAGGTTAATCAGCTGGGGTTGTGCGGCAGCATTAAGTCCTGATTTAAAACCAGGAGATTTGGTTTTACCTAAACAGCTACTAACAGAAAACCAGCAATTATTATCAATAGATTCGGCTTGGCTACAAAATACGACTCAACAATTAGCCAGTTTAAGCCCTAATAGTGGGTTATTAACAGAAAGCACTGTTATTGTTGCCGAAAGTAGTGCTAAGCAGGCTATTTACCAACAATCAAAAGCAGTTGCTCTGGATATGGAAAGTAGTGCAATTGCTCAAACAGCCATACAACACAAAATTCCATCGCTAGTTATACGTTGTATTGCTGACCCGGTAGAGATGAGTTTGCCTAAAGCCGTCAATTACGCATTAAATAATCAAGGAGATATTATTTTATCAAAACTTCTTTGGTTTTTATTGACACACCCTTCTGAATTACCTGGGTTAATTAGCCTTGGTTTGCATTTTAATACCGCAAAAAACAAATTAAAATTGGTTGCTAAGCAACTTGATATAATAGTCGGTTTTGAATCACAGACAGCCAGCAAATGAATACAGCTTCAACATCAACAATTGACAGGTTTTTATGCTGGTGGGGCAATAATATTCTTCGTTTCCCTTGGACTCTAATATTATTAACGATCTGCTTAACAGCCGCGAGTTTGTATTACACCATTAATAACCTTGGTATTAATACTAATACAGCAGAAATGCTGTCACCTGACCTTCCCTTTCAAAAAAATCGTCTACGAATAGAAAAGGCATTCCCTCAAGATGCTGGCGTTATAATTTTAGTTGTTGATGCACAAACACCTGAAATAACATCACAAGCAGCCGCAAAGTTAGAACAGGAATTAAAGCAACTGGGAGATGACTTTACCTCTGTTTATACACCAACTGAAAATGATTTTTTCAAACAACAAGCACTGCTCTTTTTAAACCCAGAAGAACTGGATGAACTTGCTACAAAATTAATTGATGCTCAACCTTTTATTGGTTACTTAGCAAATCACTATAGCTTAGAAGGCTTATTTGAAATTATTGCTACTGCATTAAAAAAAACTGATGAAGTACTCCCCATGAACCTTGAGCCACTATTGCTTGCTGTTAATAATACAATCAGCCATCAACTTAAAGGCCAACCCTACCAAGTTTCCTGGCAAAATTTATTAGCAGCTAATAAATTAAATACCAACAGCAATCGAACACTGGTTCTTGCTAAACCCATATTAAATTTTAATGAAATAATGCCAGCTGCCCATGCTCTTAATGCGGCAAGAAAGGTGGCTAACAAGCTAATGTTTGATATCCCTGGACTAAGAATTCGCATGACTGGCGAAGTCGCTTTAGAGCATGAAGAACTAGAAAGTGTTGGGAAAGGCTCAATTACTGCGGGGATTGTGTCATTATTCCTGGTTTTACTCTCTCTTTGGATTGGTTTACGATCATTTAAACTACTATTTTCTGCATTTATAGTCCTTATCCTCGGCTTAATACTAACTGCAGGTTTCGCAACAATATCCATTGGCCACCTAAATTTAATTTCTATTGCTTTTGCAATACTTTATATTGGGTTAGGCGTGGATTTTGCGATTCATATTTGTTTGCATTATAGAGAATGCCGCGTTCAGGGCATGGATAACAAACAAGCCATTTCAGACAGCGTTCATACCGTAGGCTTCTCTCTATTCCTATGTGCTCTCACCACATCCTTAGGTTTTTTAGCTTTTATTCCAACCGATTATTCAGGTGTCTCTGAGTTAGGTATTATTTCTGCAGGCGGCATGATTATTGGTTTAATTATTTCTCTTACTGTTCTACCAGCCCTTTTAACCGTTTTTTCCATAAAAATACTTAAACCCATACGCTCAATCGTTAAGCTAGGGGTAATAGCTGAAATTCCTTTTCAATACGCATTACATATCCGGATTATAGCTGTTATTTTAGCGATTGCTTCAGCCGCTATTTTATCTCAGTTAGTTTTTGACTCGAACCCCATAAATTTAAGAGACCCATATAGTGAATCAGTCTCCACTATAAAAGAACTGCTAGCATCACAAACAGACTCTCCCTTTGCACTCTCTGCATTAGCACCCTCTTTTGCTGAAGCCCAAAAACTTGCTAACCGGCTTAAGAATTTGCCCTCAGTCCATACTACGATTTTTCTAGGTGACCTTGTTGCAAAAGATCAAGAAGAAAAATTAGAGACTATTGATGAACTTGATTTGATTTTGGGAGACCAACTTAAAAACTTTAATCATATTTTAAGTAACACAGACCCTGTTAAAGCTTTAACCGCTTTAAATATTGCTTTAACTGAAGCATTAAAACAACCAACAACTATTGCACCGCGTGAGACATTGGAACAGTTACAGCAGAATATAACTCTGTTTCAAAACCAATATACAGATAGTCTTAACTCATCGGCTAAAATATTAGAAAAAAATATTTTAGGCTTGCTACCATTCACCATGAATCGCTTGCAAACCAGCTTATCTGCCACAGCCTACCAATTAAGTGATTTACCTGCTTATATTACTAGAAACTGGCTGAGTCCGGCCGGTCAATACAAGGTTTTAATTACCCCAGAATTTGACCAAAATAAAGTAGAAAACTTAAAAGAGTTTGTTGCAGAGGTACAAACAGCAGCACCTCAATCATCAGGCTTACCCGTTGCAGACCAGGCATCAGGTACTGCCGTGGTTAAAGCTTTTATACAAGCATTTTCGGCTGCTATTATTGCTATATTTCTACTTTTATTGTTTATCCTAAAAAATATCAGAAACACATTATTAGTGCTTGGCCCTTTATTATTAGCAGGGTTATTAACGGGTGCTACAAATGTATTGCTCAATAATAATTTTAACTTTGCAAACATTATTGCTCTTCCATTATTAATGGGTATGGGGGTTGATAGTAGTATCCATATTTTCTACCGTTTACAGTCTCGCCTTTCAAGCCACAAAGACCTTTTACAAAGTAGCACGGCACGCGCAGTGTTTTTCAGCTCCTTAACGACCTTATGTAGCTTTAGTAGCCTTGCTTTTACATCACATCTTGGCACCGCCAGCATGGGCTTATTGCTGGCTGTAGGTATTTTCTTTACATTAGTCTGTACGCTTATTGTACTTCCCGCTTTTTACGGCAATAGAAATTAATCGAGGTATTTCATGTCTTTCAGCATCGCCGACCTTTTTACTCAGCATTTCGATGATAAATTCGATTTACATGAGCAACACCTAAACAACCAAATGGTCAGGGTTTTAAGAACCATTGGCTATGATAAAAACTATAAAAGAGCCATGGGGCAGTATTTATTTGATGAAGATAATAATAAATACCTGGATTTACTGAGTGGCTTCGGTGTATTTGCTGTGGGTCGTAATCATCCCACTGTTATTAGTGCCCTGCAAGAGACATTAACCTTAGAACTACCTAATTTGGTACAAATGGATGTTTCTTTATTAAGCGGCCTACTGGCTGAAAAAATTCTGGCAACGACGCCAGAAAATACCAATAAAATGTTTTTTAGTAATTCAGGAACAGAAGCCGTTGAAGCCGCTATTAAATTTGCGCGTTATACCACTAAACGTGAACGTATTGTTCATTGCGAACATAGTTTTCACGGCTTAACCCTAGGTTCTTTATCTTTAAATGGTGAAGAGATTTTTAAACAGGGTTTTGGTCCTTTACTGCCTAACTGCAATGCCATTCCATTTAATGATATAGAGGCATTAGAAAAAACATTAAGCACTAAAGATGTCGCCGCTTTTATTGTTGAGCCCATCCAGGGTAAAGGGGTTAATATTCCTGATGATAACTACCTACCTGAGGTAGAGCGACTATGTAAAAAATACGGCACTTTATTTGTTGCAGATGAAATTCAAACAGGTTTAGGTCGTACCGGTAAATTCTGGGCAATTGATCATTGGGGGGTAAAACCTGACATGATTTTAATGGCCAAAGCCTTATCAGGTGGTTTTATCCCTGTGGGTGCTGTAGCAATGACTCAGAAAATTATGGATACTGTTTTTAACCGTATGGATAGAGCTGTAGTTCATGGCTCTACTTTTTCTAAAAACAATATGGCTATGGCAGCAGGTCTGGCAACTTTACAAGTTATGGAAGATGAGAAACTAGTCGAAAATAGTGCAAAAGTTGGTGAGGATATTATTAATAGTATTAATGCTATGACAGACCAATATGAATTCTTAAAAGAAGCCCGAGGCAAAGGCTTAATGATTGCTGTTGAATTTCAATCGCCAAAAAGTTTAAAACTAAAAGCAGCCTGGACTATGTTAGAAGCAGCCAATAAAGGCTTATTCTGCCAAATGGTTACGATTCCTTTATTTAAAGAGCATCATATTCTTACGCAAGTTGCAGGGCACGGCATGAATGTTGTTAAACTTTTACCTCCTTTAAACCTGGTTCAAGATGATAGGGACTGGATTGTTAAGTCTTTTGATAAAGCAATCGGTGACACTCATCAAATACCAGGATCAATTTGGGACTTAGGTAAAAATCTTGCCAGTCATGCTATAAAAAACAAAAATAAATAACCTAGGTTAGATACGATGCCAACAAAAGATTATCCACTGCTAAAAGACATTAATCTGCCAGAAGATGTGCGCAAGCTTGATGCAAAACAACTTAAAGCTTTATCTGCAGAGTTACGTGAATATTTAACGCACACAGTCAGCCTCTCTGGCGGTCATTTTTCAGCCGGTTTAGGCACCGTTGAACTTACTGTGGCTTTGCATTATGTATTTAATACACCTGTCGATCAGTTAGTTTGGGATGTGGGCCATCAAGCTTACCCGCATAAGATTCTAACCGGTCGTAAGGATAAAATGCCGACGATTCGAACTAAAGGTGGTATTTGTGCTTTTCCTAACCGTAACGAGAGTGAGTATGATGCTTTTGGGGTTGGGCATTCCAGTACTTCTATTTCTGCCGCTTTGGGCATGGCTATTGCGGCTAAACAGCAAGGGCTTGATAAGCGCTGTGTTGCGATTATTGGTGATGGTAGTATCACCGGTGGAATGGCTTTTGAGGCTATGAACCATGCCGGTGTAGTCGATGCTAATTTATTGGTTATCTTAAATGATAATGATATGGCTATCTCGCCTAATGTGGGGGCGATGAATAATTATTTTACTCGGGTTATTTCTAGTAAATTGTATTCGTCTGTTCGTGAGGAGAGTAAGAAAGTTTTAAGTAAGATGCCTTCGGTTTGGGAGTTAGCTAAAAAAACGGAAGAACATGTTAAAGGTATGATTGTACCGGGTACTTTGTTTGAGGAGTTGGGCTTTAATTATATTGGGCCTATTGATGGGCATGATGTGGATATGCTAGTGGATACCTTGAATAATATTAAGGATTTATCGGGACCTGTGTTTTTACATATTGTAACGAAAAAAGGCAAAGGCTATGCGCCGGCCGAGAACGATCCTTTGGCTTATCATGGTGTGCCTGCTTTTGATCCACAGCTAGATTCTTTACCTCAATCAGCCCCTTCTGTTCATCCTACTTATACTCAGGTTTTTGGCCGCTGGTTGTGTGATATGGCTAAAGAAGATTCTCGCCTTTTTGGTATTACCCCTGCGATGCGTGAGGGTTCGGGCTTAGTTGAGTTTTCTGACTGCTTTCCTGAGCGTTATTTTGATGTGGCGATTGCAGAGCAACATGCGGTCACTTTGGCGGCAGGTCTTGCTTGTCAGGGCGGAAAACCTGTAGTGGCTATTTATTCTACTTTTTTACAGCGTGCTTATGATCAATTGATTCATGATGTGGCTGTGCAAGATTTGGATGTGTTGTTTGCTTTAGATAGAGCCGGTTTAGTGGGTCCTGATGGCCCAACTCATGCAGGTAGTTTTGATTACAGCTTTTTGGCTTGTATTCCTAATATGTTAATTATGGCACCAGCTAATGAGAATGAATGTCGGCAGATGTTAACAACGGGCTTCTATTATAAAGGCCCTGCTGCTGTCCGTTATCCTCGTGGAAAAGGTCCTGGCTCTGTGGTGTCTGAAGATTTATCTGAATTAGAAATAGGCAAAGCTGAAATCTGTCACCAAGGAGGGCGTTTAGCTATTTTGGCTTGGGGAAGTATGGTAACGCCTGCAATAGAAGTGGGTAAAAAATTAGGTGCTACGGTGGTTAATATGCGCTTTATTAAACCACTTGATACCGAAATAATTCTGCAACTGGCTAAAACCCATGATGTACTGGTAACTATTGAAGAGAATGTTATTTCTGGTGGTTCTGGTAGTGCTGTGAATAATTTCTTGCAAGCACAACAGATTTTGATGCCTGTGTTAAATATTGGTTTACCTGATACCTTTGTTGAGCAAGGGACTCGTGAAGAATTGCTAACTGAATGTGGGTTGGATACTCAAGGAATTTTTAATTCTATTGAAGCTTTTTGTGCATAAATTTGTTAGGGTGGGTATTTATCCACCCTACTTCATATTAAGTAAGAGAGTATAAAAGATCTAACATTTTTTACCACAGAGATCACTGAGAACACAGAGTTTTTGAGCGTTAAGCCCCCGTGTTCTCAGTGCTTATTTTGAATTTTTCTTTTTGTTAAATTAATTTCGCTCGACTACTTAGCAATTCCTTCAGATGCTAGAAATCATCCAGCTTCCCGTATTAAAAGATAATTATATTTATCTACTTCATGAGCCTGCTTTAAATAAAACGGCTGTCGTTGACCCTGCAGTTAGCCAACCCGTTTTAAAGACCTTAAAACAAAAAGGCTGGACACTCAATTACATACTTAACACCCATCACCATAGTGATCATATTGGAGCAAATTCTGATTTACAAGCCGCAACAAACTGTAAAATAATCGCAGCTAAAGCAGACCAATATAGAATCCCTGATATTGATATTCCCGTTAAAGAAGGCGATATATGTTCTCTAGGTAATGAAATCATTACAGTTATTGAATCACCAGGTCATACACTAGGTCATATTGTTTTTTATTTAGAAAACAGCAACAATCTATTTTGCGGTGATACTTTATTTTCTATGGGCTGTGGCCGATTATTTGAAGGTTCGGCAGAACAGATGTGGAAATCTTTACAAAAAATAAAAGCTTTACCCAAAGAAACCCGTATTTATTGTGCTCATGAATATACTCAAGCTAATGGTGCTTTTGCCTTAACACTTGAACCTGATAATAAAGCCTTACAGCAGAGAATACAGCAGGTTAATCAGCTGAGAAAAGATAATAAACCTACTATTCCCACTAGCATAGAATTAGAACTAATGACTAATCCTTTTCTAAGAGAGGGTGCTGCTACTATTCAACAATCACTAAATATGAAAAATAAACCTTTACAGCAAATATTTAGTAAGATTAGAAAGTTAAAAGATAATTTTTAGATGAGCTGTAGCAACTTTAAGTAGTTGAGCAGAATGCTATTTTTGTCGTTACCTTTTTTAATTTAAACTTTATTTTACAACCACCTCATCTGTTGATGATATCCGCGATAGCCGTTCCATCAATACATTCCAGTCTACTTGGGTGTTATAGCCGATAACATCTATTCTAGGGATACCGCCGCCTTTGATAATATAATACCCCTGCTCTGCCGCTTCTACCCCCATTAACTGACAAACACCTTGGTGCAAATAACATCCAAAACCTATTCGGTCATAATAGAAAGTATCAAAAAACCTTAAAAAACCTTTAGAAAAAATATCAGCCACTCCACCGCCACCAATACTGGCAATATTTTCAACTGCTTTTTGACTGATTCTATGTGTTGACCCATCATTGGCTGGTGTTCCCAACCATGCATAAAAAGCTATTGGCTCCCAGTTTTCTAGGTATAGCCCATTTACAAAACCGGAGACTCGACCTTCCATTCCTCCCATTTTAAATTTTTGAGTCAGTAAATTTAAATCGAGGTTTTCTATTGCCATATCCATAGAAATTTTTGAAAAATCAGTGAATAACCCTGATGAAGACAAGTTATTAATTTTTATTATGCCATCAAACAATTGTGCTTGTAGCTCACCTTTAACTGTTAAGGTTTTATTCTTATAATTAACCGCAGGTATATACCCACTAATATTTCCAGAAAGAGGCACCCAATCTAAGGCATAGGATAATTTTTCTAAAGATAATTGATCTACTCCCCCTTCAAAGTAGATATGAGGCTCTCCACTTTGACTAATCTGCCAATTAAATTTGCTGATGTATACGCTTCCGCCTAGTAATGGAATAGTGCTTTTCTTTAATAAAGTAAGTTGTTTATTTTTAAATAAAAACTTTAAATATCCTGATTCTATTGGTATAGCTCTGACTTTTAATTGATCCCAGCTAATTTCTGATGCTGTTTCCGATATGGCATTATTTGACCAATTTATTAACCCTTGAGCATTTTTAACTTCAAGTCTTTTTTTATTATCCAGAATATTAAGCGTTTTAATATCAAAGGATGCACTGCTTATTTTAGATTCGGCAATATGTGCTTTTATATTTGCTTTTCCCAATAGGCTAAACCCTTCATTCGACGTACCCTCAAAAAAAGGAGAAATATATAGAGTATAAAACTGATCTAAATTAGTCATTTCAGTAAAAATATCTGCATACTGCACACTGAATTTAGGCTTATAGTTTATTAAACTATTGGCTTTTATTGCAAAAATATCAGGGTGAATTATATTTATATACTGAAATAAAATTTGTCCTTGTTGAAGGTATTTTCCAGTAGCCTTTAAAGTCAGTTTATTATCTTTTATATTTAAATAAACAGGCTCTATATAAAGTTCCCCTTGACTTAGCTGTGACATATTTTTCCATTGCCAGCCGCTCTTTTGTAACTTTGCTTGTAAATCCCATGCTAAATCAATTGATTCAGTCGCAAATTTTCCATAATTTGCTTGTATAGTAAGGTCTTTAAATAGTGATTTAATCGAAAATTCTTTAACCCCTTTAGTATTACCTTTCAGCTTAATATTAGCTGTTACTTTTCCTTTGCTTATTTCATCAAAGATTTGTTTTTGCTTCGGTAAATAATGAGTTAAGTTACTCAGGGAAATATTTTTAGCTTTAATTGATAAAGACCAAACACCTTTTTTTTCTATTGCAAAGAGTGAAAGGATTCCTTTTTCTATTTTAAGGTTATTAATAGTGATATGACTTTTCTGATCTGAAATAGAGAAAGAAAAGTCAAAAGATTTAGTATGATTTTTTTTTGATTTAAGCTGGGCTTTACCTGTTTGACAGACGATTAAATTTTCTTGCCAGTTAAATTTAGTACATTGGACCTCGACTAAATTTATACTTGAAAAGGGTTCTGGTAAAGTTATTTCTTTTATTAATAAACCCAGTTGTTGGCTAGGCGCTTGAAAATCAAATAAAGATAGTTTGATGTCATTTAATAACCAGCCCTTAGCTTTAATATTTTTAACCTCAATATTTATACTCTCTAAGGCATTAGCTTGACTAAAAAGTAACAAGGATAAAATAATGACTTTGATAAACTGAGTAAAGTTCTTTTTTATGCCCATCAAATATTGATAAATTTTGTTAGGGACGTTGCTAATAAAAGCACAGACACGAATTTAGGCAATCAAATAAACCTTGTAGAGCAGGCTTCAACCCGCTCTACAACTAATATTCTTTTGATTATTAACTCGGAAACACGCCTGTTGATAGGTAGCGATCCCCTCTATCACAGATAATAGCCACAATTATTGCATTTTCTAGTGTTATTGATAGTTTTAACGCTGCTGCTACCGCTCCACCCGATGAAACTCCAGAAAAAATACCTTCTTTTGCCGCTAATTCACGCGTTGTTTGTTCTGCTGAATGTTGATCTACATCTAAAATTTGATCGATGCTTACAGGGTTATAAATTTTTGGTAAATACTCTTCAGGCCAACGCCTTATTCCAGGGATTTTTGACTGCCCTTCAGGCTGAACACCCACAATTTGAATCTTAGGATTTTGTTCTTTTAAATAACGTGAAGTCCCCATAATTGTGCCGGTTGTTCCCATTGCACTAACAAAGTGGGTGATTTTTCCATTGGTATCTTGCCAAATTTCAGGGCCTGTTCCCTGGTAATGAGCCAATGGATTATCGGGGTTAGAAAACTGGTCGAGTATTCTCCCCTTACCTTCATCTTGCATTTTACGCGCCAAGTCAATTGCGCCTTCCATACTCTGTACCGCAGGTGTCAGAATAATTTCTGCACCATAGGCTTTCATTGATGCTATGCGCTCTGAGCTCATATTATCAGGCATAATTAAAGTCATTTTATAGCCTTTAATTGCCGAGACCATTGCAAGAGCAATCCCTGTATTCCCACTGGTTGCTTCAATTAAACTGTCACCGGGCTTAATTTCGCCTCTTGCTTCAGCATTTTTAATCATGCTTAAAGCGGGCCTGTCTTTTACTGAACCTGCGGGGTTATTACCTTCTAGTTTGACTAAAATAGTATTTGTTGTTTCACCTGGTAGTCGCTGAAGTTTAACTAAAGGCGTATTACCTACAAATGATTCTATTGTTTTATAATTCATATTGGTTCCTAATTAGCCTTTTACTCAGTAAAACTCGGTTGAAAACGATTGAGCATACACTTATCCAACCCAAATACGCGCATTTCTAAACATTCTCATCCATGCACCATCTTCATTCCACTCGTCTGGATACCATGAGTTTTGTATGGTTCTAAAACAGCGTTCAGGATGTGGCATCATAATAGTAAATCGACCATCTGTTGTGGTTAAACCTGTAATACCCTCTGGTGAACCATTTGGATTAGCTGGAAAGTCCGTAGTCACTTCACCATAGTTATCAATATAACTTAAGGCAACTAATGCGTCATTGGCATTGGTATTGGTATTATTAAATTCTGCTCGGCCTTCACCATGCGCAATAACAACGGGTAAAGTTGAGTCTTCCATTCCTTGCATTAAAATAGACGGTGATGCTTGTACTTTAACCATTGAGACTCTCGCTTCAAACTGCTCGGAATCATTTCGCTTAAATTCTGGCCAATCTCCTGCACCTGGAATAATCTCTTTTAAACCAGACATCATTTGACAGCCGTTACAAACACCTAAGCCAAACGTATCTGTTCGCTTAAAAAATGCAGAAAATTCATCTCTGGCAATGTTATTAAATAAAATTGATTTTGCCCAACCACCACCTGCACCTAAGACATCACCATAAGAGAAACCTCCACAGGCAACCAATCCAATAAAGTCTTTTAAGCTAACTCGGCTATGAATAATATCACTCATATGTACATCTATTGCCGTAAAGCCTGCACGATCAAAAGCGGCAGCCATTTCTACATGACCATTAACGCCCTGCTCTCTTAATATAGCTACTTTGGGTCGGTCAGTCGCTGAAAAATTAGCAATAATATTTTCATCTACTTTAAAACTTAATGTTGCCGATAAACCAGGGTCACTATCATCTGTAATACGATCAAATTGTTGTTTAGCACAATCAGGATCATCACGTAAAGCTTGCATTCTGTAGCTGACTTCTGACCATGTTTGTTGTAAATCAGCACGGCTAGCCGTATAAATTTCTTTACCCTGATAAGTAATATTAAGTTGTTGCTGTTTATCTAGCACCCAACCAATTAAATGAGTGCATTGTTCTAATCCAGCATCAGCCAGGAAATCCATTACATTATCAACTGCAGATTGTTTAACCTGAATCACTGCCCCTAATTCTTCATTAAATAAAGCCGATAACAAATCTTCATTTTCGGTAGCTAAAGTATCTAATTCAATCTCTGCACCTTTCCGTCCTGCAAAAATCATTTCAGCAATCGTTGCTAATAAGCCACCATCAGAACGGTCATGATAAGCTAGTATTTTATTTTGACTATTTAATGTTTGAATGGAATTAAAGAATGATTTAAATAAAGCAGTATCATCCAAGTCTGGGGCTTCATTCCCAATTTGATTGTAGGTTTGAGCTAAAACAGAGCCACCTAACCTATTTTTACCTGCCCCTAAATCAATCAGAATTAAAACAGTATCTTCACCTTTTAATTGTGGCGTTAAGGTTTTGCTCACCTCTAAAACAGGTGCAAATGAGGTGATAATTAATGACAAAGGTGAGGTCATGGTTTTATCTTGCCCCCCTTCATTCCATACTGTTTTCATGGATAAAGAGTCTTTACCTACCGGTATTGCAATACCTAATTCAGGGCAAACGTCCATTCCAACTGTTTTAACGGTATCAAATAAAGCGGCATCCTCACCTTCACTGCCACAAGCGGCCATCCAGTTAGCAGAAATTTTGACTTTATTTAATGATTCTATCCGAGCAGCGGCAAGATTGGTTAATGACTCAGCAATAGCCATACGCCCTGAAGCTGGCGCATCAATCACTGCAAGTGGGGTTCTTTCACCCATAGCCATCGCTTCACCTGTTAAAGCCTGAAACCCTGAAGCGGTTACAGCAACATCAGCAACAGGCACTTGCCAAGGGCCTACCATTTGATCACGCGCAACTAAACCAGTTACAGAACGATCACCAATATGAATAAGAAAACTTTTATCTGCGACAGCTGGAAAAGATAGAACTCGGTTTACAGCTTCTGATAAATCAACTTTAGTTAACGCTAAGCTTTTTAATTTTTTGGATATATGCTTAACATCTTTATGGATTTTTGGTGATTTTCCAAATAATACAGACATCGGAATATCAACGGGTAGCCCACCTAAACATTTATCACTTAAAGTTAAATGCTCCTTATTAGTCGCTTCACCAATGACCGCAAATAAACAATGCTCTCGTTCACAAAAAGAGCTAAATAATGCTAACGATTCAGGTGCAATAGCAACAACATAACGCTCTTGTGCTTCATTACACCAAATTTGCATCGGTGACATGCCTTTATCCGCATTATTAACATCGCGTAATTCAAACTTACCCCCTTTCTCACAGTCATGAATAATTTCAGGCACAGCATTGGATAAGCCACCCGCACCAATATCATGAATTGAAATAATAGGGGTCTCATTACCCATGGCATTACAATGGTTAATCACTTCTTGACAACGACGTTCCATTTCTGGATTTTCTCTTTGCACAGAAGCAAAATCTAATTCAGCGGCACTTTCACCTGATGTTTGTGATGAAGCCGCACTTCCCCCCAAACCTATTAGCATGGCAGGGCCACCTAAAATAATGATTAATGAGCCCGCTGGAATTTTATGTTTATCAACCAGCATAGGGCGAATATTGCCCATACCTCCAGCAATCATAATAGGTTTATGATAACCACGGTACTGGTTTTGTTTGCCTGTTTCTTCAGCTTGCTCATAACTGCGAAAGTAGCCAGCAATATTAGGACGACCAAATTCATTGTTAAATGCCGCACCACCGATGGGACCTTCCAGCATAATATCTAAAGCGGAAGATATACGTTCTGGTTTGCCATTATCAGTTTCCCAAGGTTGTTCAAAACCTGGAATTTTTAGGTGTGAAACAGTAAACCCCGTCAGCCCTGCTTTTGTTGCAGAACCTCGTCCTGTTGCACCTTCATCACGAATTTCACCACCTGAACCGGTTGCCGCACCAGGATATGGAGAAATTGCTGTAGGGTGGTTATGGGTTTCCACTTTCATTAACAAATGAGCATCTTCTTCCTTATAGCAGTATTCACCCGTTTGTGGATTACGAATAAACACATCTGCCTTTGAGCCTTCTGCAACGGATGCATTATCGCTATAAGCAGATAAGATACCCTCTGGGTTTTTATCTGCCGTATTTCTTATCATACTAAAGAGTGATTTAGCTTGCTCTTCTCCATCAATTGTCCAGCTGGCATTAAATATTTTATGCCTACAATGTTCTGAATTTGCTTGCGCAAACATCATTAATTCAACATCAGACGGATCTCTGCCTAATTCGGTAAAACTATCCGTTAAGTAGTTAATTTCATCTGCTGATAAAGCCAAACCTAATTCTTTATTAGCTAAGATAAGAGCTTCACGCCCTTGTTCAATAATAGAAACGGTTAGAAGTGGTTTTGCTTGATGATGAACAAATAAATCTAAGCCTTCGTCAGTTTCAAAGATGGATTGAGTCATTCTGTCGTGAATCAAATGCTCAATAGCCTGTTTGGTATCAGTATTTAAACAATCACTCGCAACAATATACTCAGTGCCTCTTTCTAGGCGTAAAACAGGCGTTAGTCCACAACGTTCAGCTATTTCAGTTGCTTTACTCGACCAGGGAGAAATAGTACCAGGGCGTGGAACAACCAGAAATTTATGACCTTGTATTTCAGTTGAAGGCTGTGCATAACCATAACGAAGTAGCCTTTCCAGTGTATTGGTTTCTTCAGTGGTTAATGTTTTCTCAGTTTCTACAAAATGAATATACCTTGCAGAGACCGCAGAGATACTGCTATCTATTTGTTTAAGTTGCTTTAACAACTGGTTTAAACGATGTTCTGAAAGGGCAGATGTTCCAACAATTTTTAACATAGAGTAATTAAAAGGATATAAATTTATGATTTTTTAATGAACTATAAGGGCAACTCACAATAAATAACCGAGCATTTATTGGTAGTGCCACAAAGCATACTTCTGTCATTAAGTAAGATGTGCTGACGATAGGAACAATATCCTGGTATTTTATTTATTTCCAGTTACCTAAGGCAGTCAAGAAGAGTTTTAAATTAAAGCTCGTTATTTGTAGAAGGCTTTAATTCCACTCTACAATTTTTATAACTACCCACTTGCTACTCGGCAGTATTTAGATCTTTCTTGATCGTTTTATATAATAAGTTTAATAATTTCAAACCTGCACCTTGTGATAATGGCTGATCATCTTTATCAAGCACAATAACTTCTGTTAGTGCGCCATTTTCAGCTAAACGTATTTTAAACGCCTTGTCATTAGCTGGATCAGAGCCAAAAATAAATAATACTTCATCCCATAATGATCCATCTTCGACTTTCTTAAAGTCGGGATCATATTGCACAGAGTAAAGTTTTTCATTTTCATTTCTGTTAGTGATTTCAATAGAATTACTGCTTAATGCTTTACCAACAATACGCCAAGATCTTTCGATTGTATCCTCAATCCGTATGCGCGTTGCCCCTCCTGAGTATTCAACCAATTCCACTAAAGTACTAGGCTTTTTATGACTATCTGTAACATCTTTATTTTCTACTGTAGAAGGCGGTGGTTTACTAATAACCGGTAATGCTGAATATTTAATTCCCGTATTATGGTCAATAGTATCAGTAAGATCTGCGGGTACCTTTAATTCAGGAATTTCAGTGGTAAACTGATAGTCTTTTTCTTTATCTGGAAATAAAGCTTTAATACTTCCACAGCCATATAAATTAACTGTTAAAAAAAAATAGAAGGCAATATTTACTTTTTTCACTATAAAACTTCTGCCTGTTTCATTGCATCACGCACTGTGACATAACAATCTTCTGTTAACCAAGTCATAGGTAGGCGTATCCCTTTTCTCATTAATCCCATTTCTGCCACAGCCCATTTAACAGGAATAGGGTTTGATTGGATAAACAAATGTTGGTGTAAAGCAGATAGTTTTGCATCTATTGATTCTGCAAGCTCTCTATTACCTTGCATGGCTGCTGAAATCATTTGATGTACTAACTTTGGTGCAACATTTCCAGAGACAGTAATAGACCCATTGCCCCCTAACAAACAAAACTCGCAACTACTCGCATCATCACCTGTGTAGATAGCAAAATCAGCACCACATAAATCACGAATTTTTCCAACTCTTTCTAATTCACCAGTTGCTTCTTTAACACCCACAATATTATTTATTGCTGCTAGCTGGCCAATTGTTTCCGGCAACATATCAC
The DNA here is from genome assembly GCA_964472945.1 of uncultured Methylomarinum sp. Classification (GTDB taxonomy): domain Bacteria; phylum Pseudomonadota; class Gammaproteobacteria; order Methylococcales; family Methylomonadaceae; genus QPIN01. The sequence continues at coordinate 22,419 of CAYYNM010000010.1, forward strand.
ATGCTGTACGACCTGGAACATTGTATAAAATTTGAGGAATATCAACGGCCTCAGCAATGGCTTTATAATGTAGATAAAGCCCTTCCTGGGTTGGTTTATTGTAATAAGGTGTGACCAATAAACAGGCATCAGCACCCACATCTTTTGCCGCTTGAGTTAATGAAATAGCTTCAGTGGTAGAATTTGCTCCCGTACCTGCTATAACGGGAATTCTACCTGCAACAAAATCAACAACACTTTTTACTACATCGCAATGCTCTGTTTCATCAAGGGTGGCAGACTCACCCGTCGTCCCCATCGCTACGATTGAATCTGTACCTTGTTCAATATGAAACTCCACCAGCTTTTTAAGGCTACCCTTATCAATCGCGCCTTTGCTATCCATGGGTGTGACTAAAGCTACGATACTACCTTGAATCATGCAGATCTCTCATCCAGAATTAATAAAAATGGAGAACATTATAACAGTATATTGAATTAAGAAATAAAGTTTGCAGGCTTCAGTGTTAATTTATAGTTATTTTTTCAACATGTTAATTCAACTAAAGTAACATCATCAAATTGTTTAGCTGCACCTCGAAATTCATTAACAGTCGCCAATAAATAATCTATTCCTTTATCATCATTCAACATTTCAACAATAGTCTGTTCAAATTTCTCTTGTCCAAACTCCTGTTCGTCAGTATTTATTATTTCTGTAATCCCATCAGAATAAGCATAAACTTTATCACCATCTTCAGTATCCAGAATAATTGCATCATTAAAATCTTGCTTAATAATACCTAAAGCCAGAGTGTTCGATGAAACCCTGTGAACTAATGAGTGATTACGATAGACCAAAATATCTGACATACCACAATTCCATAAAGACAAAACACGATGATTAGCACTAAGTTCGATAAAAATAGCCCCTAAAAACAAACCCGTTGGCATTTTAGCGAGTAATTGCTGGTTTATTTCACTAGCAATCTCTGACAATGCAATACCTTTGGCGGTCATGGTATAAAAAACATCATATACAATTGGCCCACCTACTGCTGCCATTAAGCCATGTCCAGTAAAATCTCCCATTAAAATGTATCGTGTTTTATCTGGTGTAAAAGCTGATAAAACAATATCTCCTGAAGTATTTTCTACCGGTTTATCTAGCAGTCTAAGTTGCGATGCTTCAAAAGGTTTTGAAAGACGCATTTTTAAAATAATATTCTCGATCACTTCTTTTTCATAAGTTAATATATCTTGCGTCTTTTTTAATTCCCCTTGCAACTCAAGCATACGCTGACCAACCTTTATACGTGCCTGCAATTCTGCATTAGCAAAAGGTTTAACTATATAATCATTAGCACCCGCTTCCAACCCAGCCACTACATCATCAGTTTCGCTACGTGAAGTTAACAAAATAATATAAGGAGGGTTGTTAGTCTCAATATTGCGAATACGTTGACACAAACCTAAACCATCCAATCTAGGCATTTCCCAGTCGATTAACAATAAAAGTGGAGCATCAGGTTTTTGCAATTGTTGCCAAGCTGCTTCACCATCTTCCACTACAACTGACTCATACCCCCATTTTTTCACGACTGCCGCCAAAATAGTACGAGAGGTTAAATCATCATCTGCTACCAGTAGTTTCATGTAAAAATTTCCGTCATTGTAGATATCAATAGCTCAAAAGCATGGTCAAGTTCTATTAAATTTTGCTTAATTATTGTTATATCGCCTGCTTTCCCAGCCTGTTCCATTTTATAGGCTAATGCTGCTAATGCCATTGCTCCAACATTTGACGAAGCCCCTTTTATTTTATGTGCCTGAGCGGCGGCTTGTGCAGTATTTTCATCTTGTACAAAAGACTTTAACTGTTCAATTTGAAGTGGCATATCAGCTAAATAAGCATCAACTATTGTTTGTATTAATGCCTTATCACCCATTAATCGTTCACTTATTGCAGGATAATCAAAAACTAATTCCCCCTCCACCTCTTCTTCAGTTTTATCTTTAACTTCTACTTCAAAAACAGAATCCCTTGCCTTCACTATTTTATGTGACAACCATTTTTCTAATATTAGACGCAACTTAACAGCTGAAACAGGTTTAGCAATAAAATCATCCATACCAGAGGCAAGACATTTTTCTTTATCCCCCTGCATCGCATTTGCAGTCATAGCAACAATAGGAACAGTATGATTAAGCACCGGTGATTGGCTATCTCTAATATTTTTAGTTGCGGTATAGCCATCCATAACAGGCATTTGACAATCCATAAACACTAAATCAAATATTTGTCTTTGTAATAAATCTAACGCTTCCTGACCATTATTTGCCAGCTCAATTTCAATCCCAAATTTTCCCAGCATCCCTTTGGCAACAGCTTGATTGATACTATTATCATCTACCACCAATATACTTACCGAAAATTTTACTTGCTGTTCTTTCGCTGTATAACGGGTAATTAGCTCAGAAGAATCAGGAGAAAACTCCATATCCGATAATTGCATTAAAGCATTATACAGTTCAGATTGGTGTATGGGTTTGCTCAAGTAAGCAGAAAAACCTTGCTTATGCATTTTTTTAGCATCACCGCGTTGACCTTGTGAAGTCAACATTGCTAAACGAATATCTGAAAATTTAGCTTCACTCTGCATTATTTCTGCTAGTTTGGCTCCATCCATTCCAGGCATTTGCATATCAATTAAAGCTATACTATAAGGCTTATTTTTGGCCACAGCATCATACATAGCCTGCAATGCCTCTGAGCCACTAGAGGCTAGATCATACGGTACCTTCCAGGCTGTTAAAAATTGGCCAAAGACTACTTGATTAGTTTTATTATCATCAACTACCAAAACATTTTCATTAGCTAAAGTATGGTACTTTATAGCTGAAGTTTTGTCTTCTGCCTGCTCTAATGCTAATGTAAACCAAAAAGTGGAACCTTTACCTGGCTCACTCTCTATGTCAATTTTACCCCCCATTAATTCAACAAGCTGTTTTGAAATAGCTAAACCCAAGCCCGTTCCACCAAATTTACGTGTTGTTGAACTATCAGCCTGACTAAATTTTTTAAACAGTTTTCCTTGCTGCTCAACACTAAGCCCTATTCCCGTATCTTTTACTGCAAAACGTAATACTTTCTGTCCATTAGCTGTCTGAATAAAATCATAACTTACAGCAACTTCCCCTTGCTCAGTAAACTTAATAGCATTACCAATCAAGTTGGTTAAAATCTGACGTATTCGACCAGGATCCCCTTTAAACCACTGAGGTAACAAAGGGTTTACTGAACATGTAAACTCTAAGTTTTTTTCAATTGTTCGAAAAGCTAATGTATCAGCAACATCTTCTAATAATGTACCCAGATTAAATTCCAATATTTCTAAATCTAATTTCCCTGCTTCCATTTTAGAAAAATCAAGAATATCATTAATAATAGTTAATAAAGATTCCGCACTGCGTTTTATGGTTAAGGCCCTGTTTTGTTGCTCTAAATCAAGCGGATGATCCAATAATAATTCTGTCATACCTATAACGCCATTCATAGGTGTACGAATTTCATGACTCATATTAGCTAAAAACTCACCTTTCGTTTTATTGGCTGCTTCAGCATTTTCTTTTGCTTTATATAAAGCTATTTCAACTTGCTTACGCTTAGTGGTTTCTGTTCTCAGGGCAATATAACCAAACAGCTTACCTTGCTTGTTAATTCTAGGCACAATGGTGCTTTCCACCCAATAAAGGCTACCATCCTTTGCTTTATTACAAATTTCACCATGCCATACTTTGCCGTTTGCAATAGTCTTATACATCTGCTTAAAAAACTCACGATTATGTTTTCCTGAATTAATCAATCGATGATCTTGCCCAATCAGTTCGTCTTGTGAATATCCACTTATTTCACAGAACTTATCATTAATTAAAGTTATCTTACCTTTCATATCTGTGGCACTAATAATGGCATGCTGATCCAATGCAAATTTTTGCTCCGTTAATTCAGCCAAAGCATTTTGGGTTGTTTTGTTACTTTCTTTTAATGACTCCCATTGCTGCCGCCTAACTTCAAGCATCGTATTAAATGAGTCAGCCAAAACACCAATTTCATTATTGACATTAACAGTGACTTGCTGATTTATATCTCCTCGCTCTACCGCTTGAACAGCTCTCACCAATTTAGCAATTGGCTGGGTCATTCTTCGTGCTTGAAATACAGCTAATATGGCAACTAACAAACCTGTGATCATAACCAGCAACACCATCACTTTTTTTAGCCAAAAGGCAGCTTGAAGTGCTTCACTCTTATTAATCTCACTAATAAGCACCCAATTAATACCTTGTATATGTACTGCGTTATGCACACCTATGACTTCCACCTTATCAGGCCCCAAGTATTCAACCACTTCCTCCTGCATATTTAAATTTTTTTTCCCTAATATTCCATGTTCATCTTTCCATAAATTAAACTGTTTAGTGTTTATTTTTCTATTTAAAACCTCATGCCTGTTTTGTTTTATTTCTGTTCGTAACAAGCCATCTCCACCAACAATATAATGTACAAGCGAGCTGGCCTTTTGATCAACACTAATTTCTTCTGGATTATAATCAAGTATTGTCCATAACACTCCCGCTTGATCCAGTACATAACGAATCATTGACTGCTCTGGTTTATCACCGCCTCTAATGGTCGAAAAAATGGCATCCATTTTCAATTGAACCGCTAAAACACCTTCTGATTCACCTAGCTCATTCAAAACAGGACAAACAATAAATCCAGCCAAGATATTACTGTCATGAGGGTAATACTCCACATCACTAAAAAGAATGATTTTATTTTTTAAACTTACCTTAACTGTTTTCGCAAAACGTGTGTTTTTTAGCTGCCCTAAAAATAAGTTTTCGCCTAGATTTGATTTGTGATCAACAGAATAAAGCACCTTACCATTATGGTCGATTAAAAAAAGGTTAGAAATGTAAGTGTAATTTTTTTTCATGGAGCTTAAATTTTCTTCTCTACCTGCTATGATCTTTAATCCTTTTTCACTGTTAAGAAAATCAGGTAAAGACTGCTTACTTTGCTTTGCCCCGTCTATTAACAAGTGTAACAAATGATATGTACTTGAACTGGAAGCTAGTTGGGTCGCATCAATAAAACGAAAATCAAACCAATTATGGATAAACTGGCTATCCAGATCAGCAATATTTTCCAGGTGCTCTACTGCCACCTTATAAAGTTCACTCGATGCTTTCTGATAACTGATATAAGCAACCAGTGTCATAGGTATCAAAGCTAACAATAAAAACCAGGCAAGCAAAGTCCTGCTAATTGAATTTTTAAACCTTCGTTGCTGGCTAGCCATATTTAGATATTTTAACTTTGTGCATTTGCTATAAACCTCTTGAGTAACAAGTAAAGCATAATTGGTCGGTACGGAGCATCCTTTTTTCACCAAAAGTATAGTAGCTTTTTTTGATTTTTACTTGATGCCTCTTAAATAAAAAGGGCAACCACAAGGGATTGCCCCTACAATTTTATCAATCGTTTCAAGCTTAGACTTAGCTCTTTATTTTAAATAACACCCAAATTGCGAAGGGTTTTTGTTTGCCCTCAGTGCTGCAAGGGAGGGCTAAGAGAAAAAACCGTATCCCTTCTGAGTTCAGCTAAGGCTTATATAGTTATGCTTTATTCCAGCGGTGACACTCTATATTTAAGCCATCTAATGAAGCATTGCTGTATATGGCATAATAGACTTATTTTTACAGTCAATTGAAAGTCAATCAACCCTATGAGCATATCCATAAAAAACCAATCTGAAATAAACAAAATGCGTATTGCCGGCAAACTTGCCGCAGAAGTTTTAGAAATGATTGCTCCACATGTTATTCCAGGCGTTACCACTGATGAACTTGATCAAATATGCCATGATTATATTGTCAATAAACAACAAGCCATCCCCGCCCCATTAAATTATCGTGGTTTTCCAAAATCAATTTGCACTTCTATCAATCAGACCATTTGTCACGGCATTCCTTCTGCTAAAAAACTAAAAAAAGGGGATATTATTAATATTGATATTACCGTTATTAAAGAAGGTTACCATGGAGACACCAGTCAAATGTTTGGCGTAGGTGCAATCGCTCAACATGCTCAACGTTTAATGGATATTACCCGAGAAAGCCTGTTTTTAGGGATTGAACAAGTCAAACCTGGTGCGACATTAGGAGATATTGGGCATGCCATACAAAAACATGCAGAATCTAACCGTTATTCAATTGTCCGCGAATTTTGTGGACATGGTATCGGTAAAAACTTTCATGAAGACCCTCATGTTATGCACTTTGGTAAACAAGGTGAAGGTGAAACTTTAGAAGCCGGAATGATTTTCACTATCGAACCTATGCTAAATATCGGAAAAAGAAATATGAAAGTACTAAAAGATGGCTGGACGGCTGTCACTAAGGACCGTAGCCTGTCAGCGCAATGGGAACATACTATTTTAGTTACACCTGAAGGATATGAAATATTAACCTTACGTCAGGAAGAAATATGAAAAAAGTTTTTAACTTAAATCCTGATGACATCTTTAAGCAAGAAAAACCACACGCAGCACTTAAAGAAATAATTGCAGAGAGAAACAATCAACAGTCTGAAGCATTTAATCCCTTAAAAAACGTTGAGAATTTATTGATCGAAAATTCAGCTTTTATTGATGATGTTTTAATATTAAGCTGGAACCACTTTCTTAAACAGCATTCAAGCCAGCTTTGTTTATTAGCTACAGGGGGGTATGCTCGTAATGAACTATTCCCTAACTCTGATATTGATATTTTAATTTTACTTGAAAGCACAGAAATACACGAGTTTCAAGATAGCCTATCCTCGTTTTCTAATTTTTTATGGGATATAGGTTTAAAACCAGGCCAAAGTGTTCGTACCATTCCTGAATGTTTCCAGGCAGCTAAAAATGATCAAACCATTATGACCAATCTACTTGAGATCAGGTTAATCAGTGGTAATCCTAGTTTATTTTCCAAGCTTTCTAAACAAGTATCAGAAGCTAAGCTATGGTCTTCTGCTGATTATTTTGCTGCAAAAATGCAAGAACAGAATCAACGTCATGCTAAATATCATGATACAGAATATAATCTAGAACCTAATATAAAAGAAGGTCCAGGAGGATTACGTGATTTACAAAATATTGCCTGGGTATTTAAACATCACTATAAATCCTCCTCTCTAAAAGAACTGATAAAATACGGTTTATTCTCAGCAACGGAATATAAAGAACTGATTGCTTGTCGCGATGTTTTATGGCGTATACGTTATGCATTACACACCTTAACAAAAAGTAGTAAAGAACAACTTGCCTTTGATCATCAACGCGAATTAGCCAAGCAATTTAATTTTGTGGATACGGATAATAAGCCTGATGTAGAGCAGTTTATGCAACTTTACTTTAGGTCAGTCACCGAATTATCCCGTATCAATGAAATTTTATTGCAACTTTTTAGTGAACAACTCCTTGATACCCAGACAATTAAACAGTTATCTCCACCAAACGATCATTTTTATTCTATAAACAACTATATCGAAGTAAAAGATTCTGAAACCTTTAATAAACACCCATTAGCTTTACTTGAAATTTTCACTTTACTACAACACCAAAAATCATTAGTTGGAGTAAGGGCCAGCACGATAAGATTAATACGAAAAAACTTGTATTTAATTGATGTTGACTTTCGCAATAACCCCAAAGCAATTAATCTTTTTCTCACCATCTTAAAAGCACCAAGAGGTATCACGCATCAATTAAGACGCATGAATCGCTACGGTATGTTAGCAACTTATTTACCTAGTTTTGCCAATATAGTAGGTCGTATGCAATATGATTTATTTCATATTTATACCGTTGATGCCCATACCCTTTTTGTACTCAGAAATCTAAGGCGACTTTCACTTGAAAAACATCAAGATGAACTTCCTTTCTGCAACAGTGTGTTTCTTCGTATTAAAAAACCTGAACTATTATATATAACCGCCTTATTTCACGATATAGCTAAAGGTATGGGTGGGAACCATTCCGTTTTAGGTGAAGAGGTTGCTCAACAATTTTGCACTCAACATAAACTGTCTAAACATGACAGTAAATTAATTACCTGGCTGGTACGTAACCACTTGGTTATGTCTATGACTGCACAAAGAAAAGATATCAGCGATCCAAATGTTATCCATAAATTTGCTTTACTCGTTGGCAACACTGAAAACCTCGATCATTTATATTTATTTACAGTTGCAGATATTAGAGCAACCAACCCTAATTTATGGAACTCCTGGAAAGACTCTCTATTACTTGAACTCTACACGCTTACTCATAGCGCCTTACGTAGAGGGTTACAAAACCCTATGGAGAGGACCGAACGTTTATACGAGAACAAACAAGAAGCCAGAGATGAACTTATTGGGCGGGGCATTTCTGAAGCCACTATTCAAAAAACCTGGAGTAAAATTAATGACGATTACTTTCTTCGTTATTCAGCAGATGAAATTACATGGCATACCATAGCTATCGCAGCATCTGAAAAAGAAGACTTACCTTTAGTGATACTACGCCCCCAAAACCAGCGGGGTAGTGTTGAAATTTTTGTTTACACCAAAAATGAAAATAAAATTTTTTCTCTTAGTGCCGAGACACTAGATTCTTTAGGCCTTACTATTCTTGATGCAAGAATTATTACTATTAACCTAACGCCAACAGATCAATATGTCCTGAATAGTTTTCAAGTTCTTGAACAATCTGGCGAGCCAATAACTAATTTAGATAGAGAATTACACATCTGTCAATCTTTAAATAGTAACTTAAAAAATCTATCTGTTGCTGAGAATGTCAACATCCATAGACAATCAAGACAAGCAAGACATTTTCCAATCAACACAAAAATTAATTTTCATAAAGATCCACTGGGTAGATACACTGTTATAGAAATAATAACAACTGATTGTTCTGGGCTTCTAGCCACTATAGGGCAAGCATTTATTGATTTAAGTATTCAATTACATGATGCCAAAATCAATACCATAGGAAGTAGAGTTGAGGATATGTTTTATATTACAGATGTTAATTTAAAACCCATTACCAAAGAATCAGAACTTAAGAAAATAAAAGACAAACTTTTTGCTGTATTAAAATACTAATACTCTATGTTCCAGTTTTTAATTGTTGCTTTTGTAAAGTGCTGAAAAACAGGGGGATAGAGAGAATCCTTTTCTACAGATGCTAGATTTATGGGGTAATGATCAATGTCATTAAGTTAGGAACGTGCATGAAATAACTTGAGCAACTAACTTGTCTTTTTGTCCGTCTTCTGCGTTGTATAAATAGTTGCGTAGCTTGCTATGCGCTTATTTATACGCCTCGACAACTGCTCCTGCGTTGTTCTACCTACACACATCCCTGTGTTAGTTGAATACGAACAAAAATCCTGCGTCAGTTGCTCAAGTTATTCCGTGCGCGTTCCTTAAGGAAAAAGAGCTTTTTTTATTTCTCCTCACCGGGTGTTGATTTTAAATAATGTAGCAGCTCTAAACTAATGATTTTGTTATTCTTA
>CAYYNM010000011.1:0-31698 GCA_964472945.1 uncultured Methylomarinum sp.
GTAGTGAATGCAGATATTGCAGGAGAAAATATCTGTCCATGCAGTCATCCCAACCCTCTCCAGCAGGAGAGGGCTTTAGAGTAGTAAGGGTAACTAGCCTTCCCGTATTTTGTAGGGGCAATCCCTTGTGGTTGCCTGGGTTTAGGTACATAAAAAGGGCAACCACAAGGGATTGCCCCTACAATTTGTTAATTTTCTCCTATCACAAAAAAGCCTGTAATCCATCGGGTAAAATCCAATGTATTACAGGCTCCTATTTGAAACAAGATTTTAAATAGGCCTATTTATTCAATATGCTCAAACCTTTTAACAATGTTAATGCCTCATGTAATGCATAATCTCTCACATCCAAAGCCTCTTTATCTTTTTTAGCCTCTTCAGTAGTCTTCACTGTTTTTTTAGTGTTATTCTCCAAATGATGAGATAGGTCAGCTTCTTTTACTGGTTTAAATTTCAATCCTCCTAACGATTCCAGTTTAACTCTGGCTAAAGCCACATCAGGCTCTATTCCTTCTGCTTGAATTGAGCGACCTAATGGTGTGTAGTAGCGAGCAGTGGTTAATTTAACAGCCGCATTTTTACCTGCGGGTAAAATAGTCTGCACCGAGCCTTTTCCGAAAGATTTTTCCCCCATAATGATAGCTCTTTTATGATCTTGCAACGCACCGGCAACAATTTCCGAGGCTGATGCAGAGCCAGCATTAATCAAGACAATCAATGGAATACCATTAATTTCATCACCAGGTGCTGCATTAAAACGCATCTCTGAATTTTTAATTCTACCTTCTGTATAAACAATTAAACCTTTTTCCAGGAACGCATCACTCACTTCAACTGCCGCATTTAACACGCCACCAGGATTATTTCTTAAATCAAGCACCAAGCCTTTTAAGTTACCTTTATTTTCTTTTTTTAACTCAGCAATAGCATCAACAACACCTTGCCCTGTTCGTGATTGGAAACTACTAATTCTTAAATAGCCATAGTCAGGCTCAAGCATTTTTTGCTTTACACTTTTGACTTTAATAATTGCTCGCGTAATATTTATTTTTAAAGGTGCTTCTTCACCTTCTCTAATAACCGTTAATAAAATATCACTTCCCGGTTCACCTCGCATTATCTTCACAGCATCAGCTAAAGTCATACCCTTAACCGGATGTTCATTTAAGCGAATCACCAAATCACCTGCTTTTATACCTGCACGTTGTGCAGGGGTATCATCTATTGGTGAAACAACTTTAACAAAGCCATTTTCCATAGTAACTTCTATCCCTAAACCGCCGAATTGCCCCGTAGTCCCTTCTCTTAATTCCTTATAATGTTCAGCATCCAAATATGCCGAATGAGGATCCAGTCCTGCTAACATGCCTTTTATAGCATCTTCTAGCAATTTTTTATCAGAAACAGGTTCAACATAATCTCTTTTGATTCGCCCAAAAACTTCTGTAAAAGCTCTCAGTTCCTCATAAGGCAAAGTAACAACTTCCGCTGTATTTTCATTTGTGCTTGCTTCTGTATTTGTTACTTTGGCAACGGCCTCCCGATCTGCAAATACCGTACCACCAATGCTCAAAAGCACACCCAATACGACACCAAAAAATAAAATTATACTATTGTTCTTTTTAAGCATACCTTTTACCACTCCAATCCTTAAATTTACAGGTTTAACATAAACCAACATTTTACCAAGTTTTCCCATGACGAATTTTTCGGCACCATTTTTGGGGATTTACAGATTTCCCCTTCTTTCTAATACCAAAGTATAAGCCTGCATGAGCTCTACCACCACTAAGCCCAACTGTTGATATAACAGTTCCAGCTTCAACCCAATCCCCTTTTGCTTTAAACAGACTCTGATTAAAAGCATATAAAGTCATATATCCTTTATCATGCTTAATAATAGTCAACAATCCATATCCTCGCAACCAATCAGCATAAACAATTTGCCCTCGTGTTATTGCTGTTACTTTTTGACCTTCTCTCGCATCAATCAATACACCATCCCAGCGACTCTCAGACCGTCGATCTCCAAACTCTTTTACTATCCGTCCTCTAACCGGCCAAGGCAGTTTTCCTTTTAATTCCGCAAAGGGTTTAACTTCTCCTTCATTTAATGGAAAATCATCCTTTGTTTGTTGCAAACTTAGTATTAAAGCTGCTAATTTTTTTTCACTCTGCTTGAAGCGTTTTAGTTGTTGATTTTTGGTTTTAAATTGCCGCTCTAACTTAAGCAAAACACTCTTTCTTACTTTTTTTGTTGCAAGCAATTGTTGCTGGCTTTGCTTTTGTGTATCTATTTTTTTTTCCAACAATTCTGATTCACTATGATATTGTGCATCTAAATCACGTAAAAGTTGCAACCCTTGATCTATCTGAGCGATCTTCTCTAACCGTGTTTTATTAAAAAAATCATAATAAACCATAACCCGTCCAGACAACGCAAGATCCTGCTGGTTCAACATTAATTTAAGCTTTTCATGCCTCCCCATTCCATAGGCTGCTTTTACTAAATTTTCTAAACTCTTTTTTTGCGTTTTAATTTGTTGTTTTTTTATTCTCTGCTGTTGCTTATTTTTTTCTAACGTTGCCTTTAAGTGCTTAACCTGCGCTTTTAAATCCAGTAAATAAATCTCACTTTGGCCATACTGAACCTCAAGTCTCTTTAATGCAGCTAATAATGATTTTTTATCAGACTTTAAATTTTTTACAGTGTTAGAAACCTGTTTTATTTTAGCCTTAATCCCTGTTAATTCTTTAGTCTTCTTTTCAATATTATTCGCTTTTACAGCACCACAACATAAAAATCCAATAGCAAAAAAGACCAATAAAAAAGAGTTAAATTTCATATCACAGTAAAGGCTCAAGATTTAATTTTTCATAACCCTGAGCCTTTCTTTTCCTCACTAAACCAAAGATCGCCCAGTCATTTCAACAGGTTGTTCTACACCTAAGATTTTCAACATTGTTGGCGCCAAATCAGACAAACAGCCTCCATCAGCCAGTGGTTTTGACCCTCCAACATAAACTAAAGGCACAAGGTTAGTGGTATGGGCGGTATGCGGCTGCCCCGTTCCTTCACCTACCATCTGTTCGATATTGCCATGATCAGCGGTGATCAACATCTGACCATCAACTTCTTTTAATGCAACAACAAGCTGCTGCAAACAAGCATCTATTGTTTCTACTGCAACAATCGCTGCATCCAGGATACCTGTATGTCCAACCATATCACAATTGGCGTAATTACAAATAATAGCGTCATATTCGCCCCCTTTAATGGCGTTGACCAAATGATCCGTTACTTCTGCCGCGCTCATTTCAGGTTGCATATCATAAGTTTTAACTTTTGGAGAAGGCACTAAAATTCGCGTCTCATTTTTAAAAGGTTCATCTCTGCCCCCATTTAAAAAGAAAGTGACATGTGCATATTTTTCAGTTTCAGCCAAACGCAATTGGGTCATCCCCGCATTTGCCAACACCTCCCCCAAACCATTTTTTATATCAACGGGTGGGTAAGCGACCTGGTAATCAAAGTCTTGATGGTACTGAGTTAAAGTTGCATAGTAACCCCGATGTGGCTCACACCCTCTTTTAAAACCATCAAACTCAAACTCAGTGAATGCGCGCGAAATCTCTCTTGCTCTATCTGCACGAAAATTCATAAATATAACAGAGTCTTCTGGGTCTAAAACAACAACTTGCCCATTTGCATCTAATACACTTGTTGGAAAAACAAATTCATCGGTTTCATCTCTTGCATACGCATCATCCAGCCCTTGTTGGGCAGACTGAGCTTTATATTTTGCCTCACCTTTAGCGATTAATTTATAAGCCTCTTCAACTCGCTCCCAACGATTATCCCTGTCCATTGCGTAAAATCGCCCAATCACAGAAATAATTTGACCAGCACCTAATTCAGCAAACTTATCTTCTAATAGCTTTATAGAACTTGTTGCACTTTTTGGCGGCACATCTCGCCCATCTAAAAAAGCGTGTAGATAGACTTTCTTTAAGCCTCTCTTTACTGCCAGCTCAACCATTGCAGCAATATGTGTTTCATGGCTATGTACGCCACCAGGTGAAAGCAAGCCCATAATATGTAATGCCTTGCCTTTTTCCATGGCCTCATCCACCGCTTTACATAACACCTTATTAGAGAAAAACTCACCATTTTGAATGGCTTCCGTCACTTTTGATAATTCTTGACGAACCAGCCGACCACTGCCTATATGTAAATGGCCGACTTCCGAATTTCCCATTTGTTGATCTGGCAACCCTACAGAACCCCCTGCACAATCGAGTAAGGTTGTTGGACAATCTTTTTGCAACTGGTCCCAGCAAGGTGTTTTTGCCAGTGCAATTGCATTGTTAGTTTGATCTTCTCTATACCCGAATCCATCAAGAATTAACAACACTAATGGTTTTGGTCGATTCAACATTTTTCACTCTCCACTTCACCCATATACAAAATTTAGACAGGTTACTTTTTTATTTAAAAACAGCCTCATTATTAAAGCATTGCCTATTATACGTCGTTAAAGTCTCAAACCAGAGCCTAAATATAAATTACAATCAAATATTATTTACAGATAAAAATCAATGAATTATAAAAAAAATTACTCTTCAAGCAATGCATTTGCAAGTTTTTATTTAGTTCTGGCAACTAATAGACTAAAATAGTAGCTTTTACTAATACAGATTATCACACTCTGTGTATAAACAACTCTCATTAACCAACAATTTGCTTACAGACCTTCTAGCGTCTGTAGCATAGTACAAGGTTTATATAAATGGAAAACAGCAGGGAAACTATCCTTTATAACGATGCAGATATTAATAGAGCCGCTCGTTGTTTAAAAGCAATGTCACACCCATTACGCCTAAAAATTCTTTGTATTTTAGGTACTGAAAAAATAAGCGTACAAGAAATAGTAAAACAAGTTGGCACTAGCCAGAGCAATATCTCTCAGCATTTAGCTATTTTAAGAGAAAAAGATATTCTAGCGCATGAAAAAAAAGCTAACCGAGTATACTATTATATTGATGATGAACGTATGCTTAAACTTATCCACATGATGCGAGAAGTCTTTTGCACTTCATGCTAATTCCCTAATTAATTACAAATTACACTTTACAATGGATCAATATTTAGAATTTATTTCCAATCACTACCTGCTTTGTCTAGGCCTTGTTGTTATCGCTTACTTATTAATCCAGGACCTTGTAGAAAGTTCTTTTAATAAGTACGAAGGACTATCGCCTTTACTTGCCGTCACGAAAATGAATAATGACAGCACTGTTATTGTGGATGTTCGTGAGCCTCATGAATATATTAAAGGCCATATTGAAAACGCTATCAATATTCCCTTAGGCAAATTTTCCGAAAAAGTTCACGCTATAGAGAAATATAAGGCACAACCCATTATTGTAGTTTGCCAAAGTGGATCCCGTGCGGCACCCGCTTGCAAAACTTTGGTAAAAGAGAATTTTGAACATGTTTTTAATATGATTGGCGGCATGCAATCTTGGCAAGATAATAATTTCCCCATTAAAATAACAAGTACAGAAAAATTCTAATTTCTATTAACCCTTTCTAAAACCTTACTTATATAAAAATCATGGCAGAGCAAAACGCAACGGAAGAAAAACAGTTCTCAATCCAAAAGATATTTACTAAAGACATCTCTTTTGAAACTCCAAACTCACCCAAGATTTTCACTGAAAAATGGGAGCCAACTGTAGATTTCAACCTTGGAACCAATGTAGAAGCTATTGAAGATTCATTGTTTGAGGTTTCACTTTCTGTTACTGTCACCGTTAAATGCAATGATTCAACCGCATACCTGGTTGAGGTAACTCAAGCCGGTATTTTCTCTCTTGCTGGATTTTCTGAGCAGGAAATGGGGCCAATGGTTGGTAGCTTCTGCCCTAATATTTTATTTCCTTATGCTAGAGAAGTGGTTTCTGATTTAGTTGCAAAAGGTGGCTTCCCACAATTACTACTTGCCCCTGTTAATTTTGACGCATTATATGCTCAACATTTACAACAAGCCCAACAAGCACCCAGCACAAATACTGTAAATTAATGAAGCCATCCATCAGCGTTCTAGGCGCTGGCTCATGGGGAACCGCACTTGCTATACAGGCAGCCAGAAATGGTTGCCACACCCTTCTTTGGGGACATAACCCTAATCATATAGCCTGCTTATCTAAAGATAGAGAAAATTTTCACTATTTACCTGGATTACCCCTCCCTGAATCTATGGTTATTACTGGAAGCTTAGAACAAGCAACTAAATTTAGCCCTATCATTCTTATTTCAGTCCCTAGCCATGCTTTTAAAGATACTTTAGAAAAAATAAAACCTTTTATTACGCCTAAAACTCAAATAGCTTGGGCAACCAAAGGCTTTAATCCCGAAGATGGTGCTTTATTAAATCAAGTTGTAAAACAAGTTTTTTCAAACAGCATTAATACGGCTGTTTTATCCGGCCCTACTTTTGCAAAAGAAGTCGCTGCGGGCCTACCTACCGCATTAACAATAGCCACGACAACACCTCAATTTTCAGAGCAAATAACGGCGATTCTACATAATCACTGCTTTAGAACATACACTAGCCAAGATATTATTGGTGTCCAAGTAGGCGGTGCAGTAAAAAATGCTCTGGCAATCGCAGCAGGGATTGCCGATGGCTTAGGCTTTGGTGCCAATACAAGATCAGCATTAATTACCCGAGGCCTACAAGAAATTATGCGTTTAGGTATTAAATTAGGAGGTCAGGCAGACACATTTATGGGACTTGCTGGACTTGGAGACTTAATCCTTACTTGTACCGATAATCAATCTAGAAACCGTCGACTAGGCATAGCTTTAGGAGAAGGAAAAGATAAAAAAACGGCTATAAAAGAGATAGGCCAAGAAGTTGAAGGTATTTCAGCAGCTAAGGAAACGTACCTACTATCAATAAAACATAATATTGAAATGCCTATTATTGAACAAACATATAAAGTTTTATACCAAGATTTAGAGCCACGTATTGCCGTTCAAAACCTATTAGCTCGCGAACAAAAAGCTGAATCTTAAGTTTTTTACCCACCACTCTACAAAACACCACCGTACTGCCTTTCTGTCAGGTTATCAACGATAGATAAATCATCATATGCGTATCATGCCGGATAACGCTTTCGCTCATCCAAGCTACGCTCTTGTATTATGACTGGGTATGGTTCAGGCTAATATTTTACAAAAAGAACTGGTCTAAAGTTGATATTTATATTATTATAAATTTAATACTTATTTTTTAAATGGTTACATGCCCTACTTAACGCGACTTGTAACTTCAAAAAGTTAAGGAAATACTATGTTACATATTATCAACAGCCTTCCACTTTCCCCCGTATTCATTGAGAACACTCATTCTGGTGATACAATCATTTTTACTGACGATGCAGTTTTAGCCGTACAGCAAAATAATATTGACCCAGAATCATTAACGCAAAAAGCACTTAGCCATATTAACTTATACGTCAGAAAAGCCGATTTACTGATTAAAAATATTTCTAAAAGTGAGTTATTACGTGGAGTAGTCATTATTGATGAATCTCAATTTAAAGCGGCTACAGTTAAAGAATTTGCTATTAAATCGTATAATTAAGCTGCTCTTCTATGGCTTATAAAAATAGTACGTTTAAATCAAGCCTTTCTTTTGACGGAAAAATTTTTACGCTTTATAAATATCAAATAGCAACGCAAGCAAAACTGTTAAAAAAAATTAAATCAGCTCTACCCGAACATTTATCTGAGCATGCTCTTTATTGTGTTTTAACTAATAAAAAACTATCGCTTTATACCGATTCCGCCATTTGGTCTTCACAGCTTAGGTTTTATCATTCAGTTATACTACAGTCTTTATTAGGCTCACATACGGGCGTTATTGAAACGCTGCAAATAAAGGTAACCCCTCCAGCGACAGCTCAGAAACCTGAACATAAAAGACAAAAAAAGATCCCTTCTAGCAAGAATATTAATTTTATTTTAGATCAAGCAGAACATCAAAGCGACGAAACACTTAGAAACTCCTTGCTTCGGCTAGGTAAATACCTACAAAGTAAGTCTAACTAGACTCGGGAATTACAGTATGGCTTTAATCCGCTGGCAGCCACTGTTACCCCCACACCACTAAAATGCTTCTATAAACAACAGCTTATAGACTGTAGAGCGGACTTTAGTCCGCTATTGAATCAGTATTTTTGAGCTATTGCGGACTAAAGTCCGCTCTACATAACCTACCAAGTCTTAATAGGTATCTATTAAATATACTTTTACTCATCTAACCCAGATGAGGGAATTGAGCGCATAAAGGCTATAGGTGCGTCTTTATCATTTTCAAATGATACCCTTTCCCACGCATCTTTATTTTCCAATAAGGCAAGTAGTAACTTATTGTTTAATGCATGCCCTGATTTAAAGCCTTTAAATTCTCCAATCAGGCTATGACCTAATAGATATAAGTCACCAATTGCATCCAGGATTTTGTGTTTAACAAACTCATCAGCATAACGAAGGCCATCTTCATTGATAACCTTATCTTCATCAACAACAATTGCATTATCCAGGCTTCCACCTAAAGCTAAATTATTTTCCCTTAAAAATTCTATATCTTTCATAAAACCAAAAGTTCTAGCTCGACTCACTTCTTTAACAAATGTTGTCGAAGAAAAATCCATTACTGAAGTTTTTAAATGATCAGGAAAGGCAGGATGATCAAAATCTATAGTAAAGGTTACTTTAAAACCTTCAAATGGTTCAAATGCAGCCCATTTTTCACCATCTTCAACTCGAATATGTTTTTTAATTCGAATATACTGCTTAGGTGCATCTTGCTCTGCAACACCAGCAGATTGCAATAAAAATACAAAAGGCCCAGCACTTCCGTCCATAATAGGAACTTCTGCCGCACTAACATCAACAATAGCATTATCAATACCAAGACCCGCGAAAGCTGACAATAAATGTTCAATTGTCGCTACTTTATTGCCGTCTTTAACTAATGTTGTTGAAAGCATTGTTTCACCAACATTTCCTGGTATTGCATCAATTGTTATAGGCTCATCCAAATCAACACGACGAAACTTTATTCCTGAATTTACTTCAGCAGGATGTAGCGTTAAAAAAACTTTATCTCCGCTATGTAACCCAACACCTGTTGCTCTAATTGTGTTTTTTAGTGTTCTTTGCTTAATCATATAATGCTATCGATAATAAACTGACCGATTATTTTATCATATTTCACAAAAACTATCTTAATCCGCCTGCCGTCTTAAAAATGCAGGCACATCTAAGTAATCTAAATCAACATCATTTTTAGGTTGCGCACCAAACCGTGTTTCTCTAGGTTCTTGCTTACTTTGCCTAATAACCGTTGGCTTATCTAAAACATCATAATTAATTTCACCTGCAGCTGCTTTTTGTACCAACTTGACAGGTGAATTTACTGCTGCTTTATGACTACAGCCCATTCCAGTAGCAACAACGGTCACTTTAATTTCATCTCCCATCTCTGGATTAGTTGCCATACCGATTTTCATATCAGCATCTTCTGATGCAAAGGCTTGCATAATACTACCAATTTCATCAAACTCAGTTAAGCCCATATCAGCTGCTGTTACATTAACCAAAATACCTTTAGCACCTTGTAAGTTAATATCTTCTAGCAAAGGACATGCAATTGCTTTTTCTGCCGCCTCTCTTGCTCGATTTTCACCAGTAGCAGCACCAGAGCCCATAATCGCTGCCCCCATATTAGCCATTACCGTTTTAACATCTGCAAAATCGACATTAATTAACCCAGGATGTGTAATAAGCTCGGTAATACCTTGAACAGCATCTAATAAAACATCATTAGCAGCCTTAAAAGCATTAGTAACCGATAAGTTACCCCCTAAAACAGGTAATAATTTTTGATTTGGGATAATAATAAGAGAGTCAACATATTTCCCCAGTTCCAAAATTCCTTCTTCAGCAACTAATTTTTTCTTTTGTCCTTCAAAATCAAAAGGTTTTGTAACTACAGCAACCGTCAAGACACCCATTTCTTTAGCAACTTCAGCGATAACCGAGATAGCTCCAGTACCTGTCCCCCCCCCCATACCTGCAGTTAAAAATACCATATCAGCACCATCAATAACTTCTTTTAGGTGCTCTTTATTTTCTTCTGCAGCCATCTTACCCACTTCCGGTTTAGTTCCTGCCCCTAACCCTTTTGTCAGTTCAATACCTAGTTGCACCTTTGTTTCCACATTCAATCGACGTAAAGCCTGTGCATCTGTATTGGCGCAAATAAATTGAACACTATCAATATGGCTTTCAATCATATGATCAACCGCATTACCACCACCGCCGCCTACGCCGATTACCTTTATTACCGCCCCGTCACTACACATATCCATTAATTCGTATTTCATTTTCTCACCTTCACTTACACCAATACATTTTAAAAATTACCTTGAAACCAATTTTTCATTCTGGCCCACACCCCATTACCACCACTGACATCTCCAGCTCTGCCGTGATGATCTTTCCCATACAACAACAACCCTACCCCAGTAGAATAAATAGGATTTTGTACCACATCTGTTAAACCTGACACATGCTGTGGAACCCCCATACGCACCGGCATATGAAAAATTTCTTCTGCTAAATCAACTAAGCCTTGCACCTTTGAGCTTCCGCCTGTTAGTACCACCCCGGCAGCAATAAGATCCTCATATCCACTTCGTCTTAATTCAGCCTGAACTAACAACATTAATTCTTCATATCTTGGCTCAACAATTTCAGCCAGGTTTTGTGCCGAAATTTTCCTAGGTTGCCTATCACCAATGCTTGGTACATTAATCATATCCTCTGAACTTACCATCTGCGTTAAGGCACAGGCATATTGGCATTTGATCTCTTCCGCACTTTTTGTAGGCGTTCTTAATGCTACCGCAATATCATTAGTGACTTGATCACCTGCAATAGGAATAACTGCGGTATGTTTAATAGCCCCTTCTGAAAAAATAGCGATATCAGTAGTTCCACCACCAATATCAATTAAACAAACACCCAGTTCCTTTTCATCCTCTGTTAATACTGAGGTACAAGAGGCTAATTGCTCTAAAACAATATCCTCCACCTCTAAACCACAACGTCGAATACATTTAATTATATTTTGGGCTGCACTGCCACTGCCGGTAACCATGTGAACTTTAGCTTCTAGCCTTATCCCTGACATACCTATCGGTTCCTTAATACCCTCCTGCTGATCAATCACAAATTCCTGAGGTAAAATATGCAATATTTTTTGATCGGCTGGGATGGCAACCGCTCGCGCAGAATCAATAACCCTGTCAATATCATATTGCATAACCTCTTTGTCTTTTATAGCTACAATGCCATGTGAATTTAAACTTTTAATATGGCTACCAGCAATTCCAGCAAAAACGGATCGAATTTGACAACCTGCCATCAATTCTGCCTCTTCTACTGCTCGCTGAATTGAATGCACGGTTGACTCTAAATTAATCACCACACCTTTCTTCAAACCTTTTGAAGGTGCGCGTCCAATACCAATAATTTCAATTTCATCATTACCCGTATGTTCGGCCACAATCGCTGCCACCTTTGAGGTGCCAATATCCAACCCTACAATAATATTTCGCTCTAGTTTTTTTGCCATATTCAATACGCTTTATGTTTTGTTCATTTCAGCTATTTTCTTCCAGTTTACTTTTGCTTCACCTTGTTTCCACGTTATCGCGTATCCATTTGAATATCTCAAATCAACCACGGCAATTTTTGCTATTTGCTCTTTCCCTAATAAATAAACTGTCTTTAAAAATCGCTGTATTTTTTTTAAAGGCTGGTTTCTTCCCGCATTTAATAGCATTTTTTTTTGTAACTTTATATTCCATGCTCTTCTTTCATTAATATGAAACTCTGCTAGTACCATTCCTTGCTCAGCTAATTCTGCTGACAAATCGGTTGCCACCTTTAACATTTTTACTTCATATCCGTTAGGCCCACTAAGTAAAGGCAAAAAGTTAAAATTATTTAGCTTATTAGGTTTAAATATTTTTCCTTTCGTATTCAGCAAAGCATCACTTTCCCAGCGTGCTACTGGAGTTTGCTCCCTAATCTCTATATTTATTGCATCAGGCCATACCCGTTTGACCATTGCTGATTTGATCCAAGGTAAAGCCTCTACAGAAACCTGAATTTGCTGAATATCAGCATTATAAAAACCACTAAGCACTTGCTCTCGCAACAACTGCTTTATTTCATCTTTTGCAATATATTGAAAAGTACCTTCAATTCTTACATATTTAATAGGTAACCAATCAGCACCTTGTATTTCTACCTCTTTCCAGCCTTGCCAACCAGCTATTAGCACAAACATTAAACCCATAAAAAAATGTATGGCCGTTTTATTCATTCACAGCTGTTTCTAAAATACGCCAAACTAATTCATCAAAACCACAACCCTCTGCTTTTGCAGCCATAGGGACAAGACTATGGTCGGTCATCCCTGGTACTGTATTTACTTCTATTAATTGTGCCGTTGCATTCTCGTCAATAAATACATCAACTCTTCCCCAGCCTGTTACACCCACAACTTTACAAGCTTCAACAGCCAAGTTTTTTAATTCGGTTTCCTGCTGCTCTGTTAATCCACAAGGGCAATGATATTGAGTACTATTAGACTGGTATTTCGCCTCATAATCATAAAATACATTCTTTGTTTCCAGTCGAATAACGGCTAATGCGTCCCCTGCTAAAACAGCAACAGTATATTCATTACCTGTAACCCAGGATTCAGCAAATACATCACACTGATAGTTTTCTGCTACTGTTAATGCCTGCTTTAATTCATCTGAGTTATTTGCCTTACTCATTCCAATGCTAGAGCCTTCCTGGGCTGGCTTCACAATAACGGGAAAACCTAAACTTTCAATACACCCATCTATATCTTCATCGTTAGTCAAAACAAACCATTCTGGAGTTTCAAGTCCGGCCCCTTTCCAACAAAGTTTGGTCCTTAATTTATCCATTGTGAGTGCTGATGCCATAACACCAGAGCCGGTATAAGGCAGTTTCATAATATCCAGCACACCTTGTAAAATACCGTCTTCTCCACCTCGCCCATGAATAATATTAAAAACTCTATCCACTTTCTGCCCTGTTAATACTTCTATAGGGTTTTCTTTAACATCAATAGCAACAGCATCTACCCCCTGCCTTTTCAAGGCATCGAATACAGCCAGTCCACTTTTAATGGAAATTTCTCTT
This sequence comes from uncultured Methylomarinum sp., assembly GCA_964472945.1. Classification (GTDB taxonomy): domain Bacteria; phylum Pseudomonadota; class Gammaproteobacteria; order Methylococcales; family Methylomonadaceae; genus QPIN01. The sequence continues at coordinate 13,328 of CAYYNM010000011.1, forward strand.
TCAGCAGAGCATCCTCCCATTAACACAGCGACTCGACCAAACTTTTCAGCCTGTTGGATATTAACTGGCTTCACAGCACTTCACCTACTCTACAAACTTCAGGCTGCAATTTTATTCCATATTGTTTTTTTACTTGCTGCTGAATATGTGTAATTAATGCCTCTATATCTGCAGCCGTAGCATCCCCAGTATTTTCAATAAAATTTGCATGTTTTTCTGAGACACATGCACCGCCTATCACATAACCTTTAAGCCCAGATGCCTCTATTAATCTTGCCGCATAATCACCTGGAGGGTTCTTAAATACCGAACCACAGGTTGGTTTATTTGTTGGCTGCGTTAACCCACGTTGTTCCAGTAATGATTTAATCTTTAATTGACTTAGCTCTGACTCACCTTGTGTTAATTTTAATTCAACAGATATAAACCATTCGCCCTCTATACCTTTGACAGATCTATAGGCCACTTCAAAATCATCAACAGCTTTTTTTGTTACCTCTCCTCTAGCATTAACCGTTTCAACACTATCAACAATGTTCCAGGTTTCACCACCAAAAGCACCCGCATTCATTTTTAATGCACCGCCCATGGTCCCTGGAATACCCGCTAAAAATTCAGCACCCACCAAACCAAGTCCCATACAAAATTTTGCAACATGAGGGCATGGAACACCCGCTTCAACATAAATTTTTGCTGTATCTATCAATTGCATATCTTTTAGTCGGCCACGTGTATTAATAACAGTTCCTTTAATACCCCCGTCTCGTACTAATAAATTACTACCCAAGCCTAACCAATAAATATTTTCCTGTTCGGGAAGTCTTTTCAAAAATGCAATCAAATCTTCCCTGTTTTCTGGTAAATACATTTTCTCTGCCGGTCCACCAACGCGCCAACTGGTGTATTTAGCTAAAGGTTCATTTTTTAATAAAACACCTTTCATTTCTTTAGCGCCATTGCTAATTTTTCTGGTAATTCTGCTGAAATCTGCCCTACATTTCCTGCGCCCATGGTTAGTACCACATCATCTTTTTTTACTATGCCCGCTAGAATATTTGCTAAATCAGCATGATCTTTAACAAAAACAGGATCAACTTGACCTCTGATCCTTATAGCTCTTGATAAAGCCTGTCCGTTTGCAGCTGTAATTTCAGCTTCGCCGGCCGTGTAAATATCTAATAAAATCAATACATCAACGGTAGAAAGCACATCAACAAAGTCTTCAAACAAGTCCCTGGTACGGGTATATCTGTGTGGCTGAAAAATTACAACTTTTCGTCTGTTAGGCCAAGCTTGCTGCATAGCTTCAAATGTTGCCGCTAATTCTTTTGGATGATGTCCATAATCATCAACAAAGGTAAGAATGCCTCCATCACACTCAATATCACCATTTAGTTGAAATCTCCGTCCTATCCCTGTAAATGTTTCCAGGCTTTTTGTAATGGCTTCATCTTCTACATCCAACCTAGTTGCAATAGCTATAGCGGCTAAAGCATTTAACATATTGTGCCACCCTGGCATATTAAGCGTTACACGTAGTGACTTATGTTCTCCCCAGCGCTCAACGGTAAATGAAGTTTGCAGGCCTTGTTGTTTTATCTCTGTAGCACGTATATCTGCATCTTTATGTATGCCATAGGTTTTTACTGGTTTTGCAATCTCCGGCAGAATTTCTTGTACGCCTTTGTCATCCAGGCACATAACGGCCAAACCATAAAAAGGCAAATGGTGTAAAAACTCTAAAAAGGTATCTTTCAATCGCTGATAGCTTCCACCGTATGTTTCCATATGATCTCTATCAATGTTTGTCACGACAGCCATCATGGGTTGCAAGTGCAAAAATGAAGCATCACTTTCATCTGCCTCTGCCACTAAATACTGACCTAAACCGAGTTTTGCATTAGTTCCCACACTATTTAAGCGCCCACCAATCACAAAAGTTGGATCTAAGCCCCCTTCTGCAAGTATACTGGCTGTTAAACTTGTGGTAGTGGTTTTGCCGTGTGTACCCGCCACTGCAATTCCAAATCTAAACCGCATTAATTCTGCCAGCATTTCCGCACGAGGGATAACAGGAATCCTATTCGCATAGGCCGCCTTAACCTCTTCATTTTGTCTATCTACCGCAGTGGATGTAACTACCACATCTACATTTTCTACATTTTCTTTACAGTGCCCAATATGTACAGTAACCCCTTTTTGTTCTAGGCGTTGAGTGACTGCACTTTGTTTAATATCAGAGCCAGAAATGTCATAGCCTAAATTAGATAACACTTCGGCAATACCACTCATTCCCGTGCCGCCAACACCGACAAAATGAATTTTATTGATAACACCGAGTAACTGCGTAGGTCTTTGTATATCTGGCATATTCATTATTTCGCTTCCTGTATACAAATATTAGCCACAACCGCTGTTGCATCTAATTTCGCTTTATTTTTTACTATTTGACACATTTGTTTAAATGAGCTTTTAACATGCTGAATAGCCATAATTAATGATGTTTCATTAAAATCACTTTGCGCTAACAAAACTGCACCACCATCATCATACAAATACCGTGCATTTGCTGTTTGGTGATCATCAATCGCATGTGGTAATGGAATAAAGATTGCCGGAATACCTGCTGCTGCAACTTCACTGACGGTCATTGCTCCAGAGCGGCATATCACTACGTCTGCCCATTGATAAGCTGATGCAATATCATCTATAAACTCAATAGCCTGTGCATCAATTCCAAGTTCGGCATATTTTTTAGTCACCAACTCTAATGCTGCGGTTCCTGTTTGGTGCTTTATTTCTATCTCAGCTAAATTGGCTGCTGCTGCTGGAACCGTATCATTTAAAACTTTTGCGCCTTGACTCCCTCCCACCACTAAAATACGAAAAGGTCTTTTTAACTCTTCCGTCCAAACTTCTTTTTCTGGAAAGTCTAAAAAATGAGTCCTTAATGGGTTCCCCGTAAAAACTGCATTGACAATGGAAGGGAAACTTCCAGGAAAAGCTTCCAAAATTCTATTAGCCTTTTTTACCAATAACCTATTGGTTGTCCCAGGTATTCTATTTTGCTCATGAATAACTAAAGGGATTCCCATTAAATTGGCAACTATTCCACCAGGCCCTGCAACATATCCTCCCATTCCTAACACCACATCAGGTTTGCGTTTTCGCAAGATACCGTAAGCTTCCCACAAGGCCTTAAGTAAAAGTTTAAAATTGCTTATTTTTGCAGCAAACCCCTTACCCCTTAACCCTTGTACAGATAACCAGTCTATTTCAATCCCATTTGCAGGAATAACTTTACTTTCCATGCCTCGCTGTGTTCCGATCCAGCTCACTTCCCAGTCTTTGGCTTGTAAATACTGAGCAACAGCAAGCGCAGGGAAGACATGTCCCCCTGTACCACCTGCCATAATTACAATATGTTGCCCCATTAAACCTGCCCTCTACGTTGTTCAAATTGTTTTTGTTTTACTTCTACTTCACTATATACACGAAACAATAAAGCCATCCCTGCACACATAACAATCATACTTCCACCGCCATAACTCATTAGCGGTAGTGTTAACCCTTTGGTTGGTAGTATCCCCATATTGACCCCTATATTGACAAAAGCCTGGAATCCAAACCAAATACCCAGCCCATAGGCAATAAAAGCAGCAAATTTATCCCCACCTTTCTCAGCCTTTACAGCAAGGGAAAAGGCATGGCAGACCAACAAACTAAAAAGAGCAATAACACTCAACACCCCCACTAGCCCTAATTCTTCTGCGATAACTGAGAATAAAAAGTCAGTATGTGCTTCGGGTAAATAAAATAACTTTTGTATCCCACTCCCCAGCCCAACACCAAATATCTCACCTCGACCAAATGAAATTAACGCTTGTACCAATTGAAAACCTGTATTCTGTGCATCAGCCCATGGATCAATAAACCCTGTTACTCTTGCCCACCGATAAGGGGAGAAATACACTAGCAATACAGCTAATATGGCAACAATGGAAATAAGTATTAAAAACTGCCATAACCGTGCACCACTTAAATACATTATTCCCATTGCAATCACTAAAATAACCACAGCAGAACCAAAATCGGGTTCCAGTAATAACAATACACATGCAATAGAAAATAATAGCAACGGTTTTACTAATCCATAAGTTGACTGCTGTACATGTTCTTGGTGCCTAGTAACATAACTTGCCATATAAACGACTGAAATAAATTTAACAATCTCTGACACTTGTATTCTTAATCCAAAAATGGACATCCATCTAATACTGCCCTTTACTTTAAGACCAATCCCAGGTATCAACACAAACACCAATAAAGCAATACCAAAAATAAATAACCATGCCCCGGTTTTCTCCCAAAAGCTTAATGGAATAATTACCACAGCACTTGCCGCACAAAAGCCCAAAACTATATGGAGCAACTGCCGGATTGGATAGTACATATAATTATGGTTAGCCATTTTGTCGCCTAAATGCAGAGAGGCTGAGGTCACCATAACAAATCCCATCACCAGCAAACTAATACAAATGAAAAGCAGGTAATAATCTAAATAAAAACTTTTTAAATCATTGTTATTCAAGCAACCAACTCCATCACAGCTGATGTAAATTTATCTCCTCTATCCTGATAATTTTTATATTGGTCAATACTTGCACAAGCAGGACTTAGCAACACACTATCTCCGTCGTCAACTAAAGTTGCTGCTAATTTAACAGCCTGCTTAACATTTTTAACTATATAAGTAGGTACGCTACCATTAATTGCTGTATCAATTTTGCTCGCATCTTTGCCCATTAAAATGACAGTTTTTACTTTTTCTTTTACCACGGGAATGAGCTCATTTATATCAGCACCTTTTGCATCCCCCCCCGCAATTAAGATTACTTTCTTGTTATAGCCTTGCAAAGCGGCCACACAAGCTCCAATATTTGTTGCTTTAGAATCATTTATCCAGCTTACGCCTTTTACATTAGCCACTCGCTGCATTCTATGATCTAAGCCTTTAAATTTTCGTAATGCATCACACATTGCCTTTTCATTCAAAGTAATAGCGGAGCCTATGGCTAAAGCAGCAAGTGCATTGGCTACATTATGCAAACCTTCAAGAGGTAACTCTTGTTGCCGCATAAGGGGTTGCTGATTATTCATTAACCAATTTTCACCTTGGTATTCCATTAGATGAAATCCTATATTACTTTTTACACTAAAAAACTTTGTTTCCCTGCCTTCAGTCTGCATTGCCTTAACAATAGGGTCATCTGCATTTAATACCATCACCCCATTACCCGAAAATACTTTTTGTTTTTCTTTCGCGTAACCTTTAATTCCATTATGTCTATCTAAATGATCCGCTGACACATTCAATACCGTAGCAACTTTCGTATTTAACGAAGAAACACGTTCCAACTGAAAACTTGATAACTCTAAAACATAAAGCTCATTATTTTCGTTAAGTAAATCTAATGCTGGTGTCCCTAAATTTCCACCAATTGCTGTCTTTACACCTGCTGCAATCCCCATTGCTCCTAACATTGTGGTCACTGTGCTTTTACCATTGGACCCCGTTATGGCGACAATGGGCCTATCCGTACTACAAGCAAATAAATCAATATCACTTAGCAATTTTGCGCCTGCACCCAAAGCCTTTTGAATTGAAATCTCTTGTAACGAAACACCTGGACTCACAACTAAATGTGTTGCCACTCTAAATGCGGCTTCATCAAACCCACCCGTAAAAACAGGTGTATCAGGATAGTCAGCTAACAATGCATCATTAAGTGGTGGTTTATCTCTACTATCAATCACTGCAAAAGGAATAGCCTGTGCATATAAATATTTTGCAACAGAGAACCCTGTATCACCTAAACCAACAACCAATACCTTTGAGTCTTGATTCAAAGATAATGTGTTATCTAATGATTTTGATATGGCATCTCTATTCATTTTTTTTATCTCAATTTCAATGTTGCGAGACCAATTAAAACCAAAATAAAGGTGATTATCCAAAACCTCACAATAATTCTTGGTTCAGGCCAGCCTTTTAATTCATAGTGATGGTGAATAGGGGCCATTAAAAATACTCGTTTTCCTCTTAATTTATAGGAGGCAACCTGAATAATTACGGAGACAGTTTCAACCACAAACACTCCACCCATAATCATAAAAACAATCTCTTGTCGAACAAGCACAGCCAAAATACCTAGTGCGGCTCCTAATGCCAAAGCACCGACATCCCCCATAAACACCATGGCAGGGTATGCGTTAAACCATAAAAAACCTAAGCCTGCCCCAACAAGAGCGGCACAAAAAACAATTAGCTCACCAGACTCTGGTAAATAGGGGATAGCCAAATACTCTGCAAACTTTATATTCCCAGATAAATAAGCAAAAATACCTAATGCAGCAGCAACCATCACTGTCGGCATAATAGCTAAACCATCAAGCCCATCGGTTAAATTAACCGCATTACTAGACCCCACAATCACTAAATAAGTAACAATAATATAAGCCCAGCCCATATCAATCATGACATCCTTAAAAAAAGGAACAATATATTGTGTTTCTGCAGCGACCTCGGCTGTCATATACAAAAAAACCGCTACCCCTAAGGCAATCACAGATTGCCAAAATAATTTTGCTTTTGCCGATAAGCCATCACTATTTCCTTGCATGACTTTTCTGTAATCATCAACAAATCCAATAATACCATGCCCCAGTGTCACTATTAAAACCACCCAAACATAACGGTTTTCCAGGTCAGCCCAAAGCAATGTGCTAATCGCTATCGCTACCAGTATTAATGCCCCCCCCATAGTGGGTGTACCTGCTTTTTCATAATGACTTTCTGGACCGTCCGCTCTAATTGATTGTCCAATTTTTTTTCTAGTTAATTTTCTTATCATCACTGGTCCGACAATAAACGAAATAATTAATGCGGTTAATGCGCCTAAAATAGCCCTTAAAGTCAAGTATTGAAATACTCGAAAGCCACCGTCAAAGTTCATTAAATAATCTGTTAAATAAAGTAGCATTTTTAGCCTTTATATCCTGAAATCTGTCACTATCGCTTCTACAATTCTTTCCATCTTTTGCGAACGGGAGCCTTTAATTAGTACTGTCTCATTTCCGTTCAATTTTTGTTCTAAATAAACTATCAATTCCTCGTGTGAATTAAAAAAAATGGCTCCTCTGCCAAATGAATGGGAGGTAGATTCTGCATCAGATCCTATAGTAAGCAACTTTTCTATTTTTTTTAATTTAATTAATTCTCCCAATTGCTGATGTTTTTTAACACTTTCTTTTCCCAGTTCTGCCAGTGCGCCCATTACAAACCAAGGCTCACCTTCACACTGCATTAACACTTCCAAAGCTGCCTCTACCGAACTGGGGTTTGCGTTGTAAGTATCATCAATAATCAGACTCCCTTTTTTCCCAACTAAGGGTTGTAGTCTTCCAGTAACCGGCTGCATTTTTTCCAGCCCTTGCTTTATTTGTTGTAACTCAACCCCAAGTGCTAAACAACTTGCTGCCGCAGCCAAGGCATTAATAACATTATGTTGCCCAGCTAAAGCCAAATTTATAGTTACTTCAGCTTCACCGGTTGATAACACAAACTGCGTTATAAACTTGTTATTTTCAACCGTTGGCTTAATATTTTTTGCTCTCACATCAGCAGATTTATGCACCCCATAACTAATGATTTTTCTATCCTCAGCTATTTCTGCCCAAAAACCATAAAACTCATCATCTCTATTCAGAATTGCAATACCATCGCGACCCAAGCCAGAAATAATCTCACTCTTAGCTTTTGCTACCCCATCAAGGCTACCAAAACCTTCTATATGTGCCGTACCCACATTAGTAATCACAGCAACATCGGCTTGAGCACACTGACTGCTATATGCAATCTCGCCAATATGGTTTGCCCCCATTTCTATTACTGCGTACTCATGCACCTGATGTAGTTTTAATAAAGTAAGCGGAACACCAATATCATTATTAAAATTACCTTGCGTAAATAACACACTGGCATCTACTTTTAAAATTTCGGCAGTCATTTCTTTTACAGTGGTTTTGCCATTACTCCCTGTTACTGCAACTGTTTTTACTTTAGCCTTTTTTTTCCAGGCCCCAGCCAATTCAGCCAAAGCCAAATGAGTATCCTTAACCACTATCTGCGGCAATTCAGTCCCACACTTTTGTGCAACCAATACTGCACTCGCTCCTGCATGTTTTGCTTTATTAATAAAAGCATGTCCATCAAAATTCGGCCCTTTTATTGCAATATATAAATCTGCTTTTGCTAATGTTCGAGTATCTATACTGACAGCCGAAATAACCAAATCATTGCCATATAAATTTCCATTTACTACCTTCGCAATTTCAGTTAATAGCATTTCCATTAATATTCAGCTTTTTCTAATAATGCTTGCTCTACCACTAATTGATCACTAAATTTGTATTTAACACCCTGTATATCTTGATAAGCTTCATGCCCTTTCCCCGCAATAACAATACAATCACCTTGACTTGCTCTGCTTATCACATTTTGTATCGCCTGTTCACGGTCTTGAATCACTTCAGCTTGCTTGCTAACAAAACCTGTCAAAATATCATTCACTATTTTTTCTGCCACTTCCAACCGTGGGTTATCATCTGTAATAATCGCTTGATCCGCTAATTTTTCCGCAATAGCCCCCATTTCTGCACGTTTACCTTGATCTCTATTACCACCACAACCAAAAACCACATATAATTTTTGTCTACAATATTTCCTTAAACCTGATAATACTTTTTCTAGCGCATCAGGTGTATGAGCATAATCAACAAATACAAAGGGCTTATCACCACCACCAAAGCACTCCATTCTTCCTGTTACAGGCCGCAACCCATTTGCTTGACTAGCCGCTAATTCTAAAGAATACCCTTGAGCCAATAACACAGTAATAACAGCCAATATATTTTCTAAATTAAAATCACCTACAATTTTACTTTGGATGAAAACTCTTTGACTTCGCCAACAAACAACAAAATCGATCCCTGTTAAACCAAACTTCACCTCAACAGCCGACACATTTTCTGCATCACTCAGTTCATTCTCTTTTACACTAAAAGCCCAGCACTTTACTTGGCTATGCGTAGCTTCTAATACTTTTTGGCTATTTTTATCATCTGCATTAACAACAGCAAACTGCAATTCAGGCCGACTAAACAATATTAATTTTGCCTTTAAATAGGCAGCCATAGAACCGTGATAATCTAAATGATCCCTGCTTAAATTAGTAAACACCGCACCTTTAAAATTAACAGTATTTACTCGACCTTGTTCCAAACCATGCGATGAAACTTCCATCAGTACGATCTGCTTTTTTAACGCAACAAAACCAGCCAGAATACGCTGTACAGCTAGAGCATCCGGTGTAGTATTTAGCGTTTGCGTTAATCCCCCTTTTTCTCCCCAACCTAATGTACCTATAACAGCACTTGCTGGCATTGACTGTAATAAAAACTGGCTACAGGAGGTTTTACCATTTGTTCCTGTAATCCCAATCACATCAATTTTTTTAGAAGGTGACTGATAAAACCGGTCAGCTATAGCTCCTAATTTTGCTGTCAAACCTGTTACTTTCAATTTGTAACAATCTAATAATTCAAGCGAAAACTCATCACTTCCTTCTGCCTCATAAATAATGGCAAAAGCACCGTTTTCTATTGCTTTATTGGCATAAACCAAACCATGTTCAATAGCACCTGCAATTGCTATAAAAACAAACCCTTTCTTTACTTTCCTGCTATCAAGGACAATACCTCGAATATCAGTCATGTTTTTTTGTAATGGACTATCAGTCAATCCATCCAATAAATCAGCAATAATCATTCAGCTTTAGTCAGTAATACCGGCATTGTGTCCTCCTTATCAGGTGCAACACCATAAATTCTTAGCGCTCCTGCCATAACCTTTGCAAATATTGGAGCTGCCACCAACCCACCATAATATTTCCCAGCACTCGGCTCATCTACCATAACTGCAATAACAAACCGTGGGTTACTGGCTGGAGCCAGGCCTACAAAAACTGCTAAATAACGATCATTAGCATAACCACCTGCGATAGCCTTTTTTACCGTACCAGTTTTCCCTGCAACCCGGTAGCCATCAACTCTTGCTTGATAAGCCGTCCCACCCCTTTCAATCACATGCTCCAGCATTTCGGTTACTTTTTGTGCTGTATCCTTTGAAAACACACGTTTTGCATCATAATCCACATCTCGCTTTAATAAGCTGACAGAATGCAAGACACCATTGTCAGCCAAAGCCGTAAAAGCCCTTGCCAGTTGTAACACCGACATTGAAACACCATACCCATACGACAAAGTCGCATGCTCAAAATCATGCCACCGCTGAAAGTCAAGTAGTGAACCACTTGTCTCCCCTGGAAAACCAGCATTAGCAGATATACCAAAACCTAACTGGTTATAACTGTTCCAAAAATATTCTCTCGGCATACTTAGCGCAATCTTACTTGCCGCAATATTGCTGGATTTTTTCAACACATGCATCAAATCCAAAGTGCCATAGTTATGCACATCCCTAACTAAATTACGCCCCACGCGATAAAAACCATGCGTTTCTATCTTAATGTTTTCATCTATAAAGCCACCATCCAAGGCAGCAGCAATAACAAAAGGCTTTATTGTTGAACCGGGTTCAAAAGCATCCAGTAAGGCACGGTTACGGACCGCATTAGCCTTTAACCCTTTTCTTGTATTGGGGTTAAAAGCTGGCTGATTAGCTACTGCTAATATTTCACCATTTTTTGTATCTAAAACAACTAAAGCCGCAGATAAAGCCTTATTCTTTATAAACCCCTCTTGCAAAGCCTTAAAAGCAATATATTGAATTCTTTGGTCAACACTTAAAACAAGGTCCTTTCCTGAAATAGGATCTTGGATATTTTCTACATCTTTAATAACTCGTCGACGACCATCCCTTATCACTCTTTTTTTACCCGGTATTCCTTTTAAACTTTGTTCGTAGCCCCGTTCCATTCCTTCTTGGCCAATATCATCAACATTAGTAAACCCAACCACATGAGCAGAAACAGCCCCAGCGGGGTAAAAGCGTTTAAACTCCCTTTCAAAATAAACACCACTTATCTGCAATGCTTTTATTTTTGCCGCTAATAACGGATTAATCCGCCTTTTTAAATAACTAAACCGCGTTTTAACTCCAGGTTTTAATAAAGCATTCACTTTTTTAGTGGGTACTTTAAGTAACTTTGCCGCTTGTCTAAACTTGTTCTCTTCGTTTTCTTTAAAAAATTTGGGGTTAACCCAAATAGATTTAACAGGGGTACTAATCGCTAAAGGCTCATTGTTTCTATCTACAATCTTACCTCTATAGGCAGGGACAGATACCACCCCAACATGCCTTATATCCCCTTGTTTTTGTAGGAACTGCTTATCTATAACTTGCAAAAAAACAGCTCGTCCTGCCAACACAGCCATTCCAAGCAACATAACAGCTAACAATAACTTTTGCCTTATCTCAAATTTATTTGCCTTAATAACAGGGGTTGTTGATATATGTTTCGTCCCAATCATTATTAAGGTTTAAGATAAATAATTTTTCCACGCTCAGGTATTTTTAGTTTTAATTTTCGAGCAGCTACGCGCTCCACTCTATTCTCTTCTGTTAAGGTTGTAAGCTCCAACTGCAACTGACCCCACTCAACTTCATCCTTATCTAAACTAGACTCTTGTGCTTGTATCGCTATAAAAAGCAATCGTGACTGGTACTTACTAGCAATCACAGCCAAAGCTGATACAAGCAAAACTAAAAACAACCCAGCAATTAAAGAAACATGAGAAGATGACATTCCCTAAATTCTTTCAGCGACTCGCATTACTGCACTTCGCGCTCTTGAATTTTGCATTACCTCTGTTTTCCCTGCTTTAATAGCCTTACCTAATTTTTTTAGTACTCCTTGTTCAATATCAATTTCTTTAACAGGTAATCTACCTGGATTAAACTTACGCCCTGACTCATTTCTGATAAATCGTTTTACAATACGATCCTCTAATGAGTGAAATGAAATAATCACCATTCGACCACTAGGGGCCAGTATATTTACTACCTGCTGAAGGCTGTTTTTAATTTCTTCCAGCTCATTATTTATTTTAATTCTTATTGCTTGAAAGCTACGTGTTGCAGGGTGCTTATGCTTCTCTCGTTTAGGCACTACACTCTCAATCAATTTTGCCAGATCCAAAGTAGTTAAGATTGGAGTTTCACCTCGCCGCTCAATTACCGCACCGGCAATGCGTCTAGCAAAACGTTCTTCACCATACTCAAATAACACTTTAACCAAATCTTTTTCTTTAACCTGTTGCAACCACTCAGCAGCGGATAACCCCGTCGTATCATTCATCCGCATATCTAAAGGACCTTCTTTCATAAAACTAAAACCTCTTGAAGAGTCATCTAACTGCGGAGAAGAAACCCCTAAATCCATTAGTACACCATCAACCTTTCCAAACCAGCCATATTGCTTAACAACGCTTTCCAATTCAGAAAAACAGCCGTGATGTAAAGAAAATCGTGGATCTTTACGCATTTCCTCGGCATAAACTGAATTAATAGCGGCTAAATCACGATCAAAGGCTAATAATCTCCCATCTTCACCTAATTGTTTCAATATCCCTCGGCTATGCCCACCGCGTCCAAAAGTACAATCAATATAAATACCATTAGGCTTTATATTTAAAGCTTGTAGTGACTCCTCAAATAAAACAGATAAATGCTGCATTAAAAAGATAAGGAGCTAAGCTCTTCAAGGTCAGATGCAGAAACATCATCCGCTTTCATTAATTCGCTCTCTTTCTCACCCCAGGCAGGTGCACTCCAAACTTCAAATTTATTTAACTGACCCACTAAAATGATATGCTTTTCCATTCCTGCAAAGGTTCTTAATTTTTCAGGCAATAACAGTCTTCCTTGAGTATCCATCTCACACTCCGTAGCATTTCCAATTAAAAAACGCCGTAGTCTTCCGGCCATTTTATTTAACGCGGGTAATTTACTAATAGTTAGTTCTAACTTTTCCCATTCCGGTAAAGGGTATAACCAAAGACATCCTGCTTCGCCCACACATCGTTCATCCATTGCGATTGTTACTATCATTTGACACTCGCAACTTTCCTGTAACTCCGCCCGATAACGAGTAGGAATTGCAATACGCCCCTTAACATCAAGATTGATAGCACTTACACCACGAAACACAAATCACCCACAATTAAACAAAAAAATCCCTTTTTCACCACTTTTCACCACTTAGCAACAACTATAGATTTCTATTTATAGTCAGTCAAGACCGATTCGTATTTAAATCTTTGTTTTTTTACAATGCCTTAGCTCTATTTTATAACAATGCTTCATAAGGCAACTTTTTTTAAAAAAAAACTAATTCTTTATCATAAGGTTAGTGGCACAAGCTAATTTTTTACTTAAGAAAGTTAGAAGGTTGTCAGTAAGCAATAAAAACAATACATAAAAAGGAGATTTAAACTTTTTAACCGCACTATTTACCAAGAATTTGGCAAAAGTAATAATCCTCTGAATAACAAACAAAAAATAGAGGAAATTAAGGCGTAAAAAGATAATTAAGGACGAGTCACAGAAAAAAATTTATGGGAGAGGTTTCAGCAACTAACATATAACAGCTACTGTTTCTACAGACTTTAAACCAAAAGGCGCAGACCAAAAGTCGATAAATAAGAACAAAAGAAAAAATTAATTACCCACCGAAACAGGTGGATTGAAAAAGTACAAAAAGATTTTACTTAATTTAGCTTAGAAAAAAATAAAAAAGAGTTGGCCTATAAGCCGGGTTCTGTCGAGAACAGCCATTCATCTAGGCCGTTAGTCACCTAACGGCTCAAGCAATCTACCCAGAGGCCACGCGGGCCACGTGTCTGCCTCTCTATTTGATCTTGCTCCAGGTGGGGTTTACCCTGCCACTGCTGTTACCAGCAAGCGCGGTGCGCTCTTACCGCACCATTTCACCCTTACCCAGCCTCTGAAACCTAGTTTCAGGTGCTGGGCGGTATATTTTCTGCGGCACTTTCCATAGGCTCACGCCTTCCAGGCGTTACCTGGCACCTTGCCCATTGGAGCCCGGACTTTCCTCCGCTTTATTTTGCAATAAAACAGCGACTGCTCAGCCAACTCTTGACTGTATTGTACCGTAAAGACAACTGTTAATGATTAATAAATCCGCAAAATAATAATCCCTGTCTATACTTTAAGCTTAAATCAATCAACTAATAGTATTAAGCTAAAAACAACAAACATGACTGAAGAACTCTCTAAAAACAAGTTCCAGAATTAATTCCCTCTTCAGATAAAAAGCACACCGAAAAACTCGAGCAAAGGCAACAAGATGTAACAAAAGAAAAGACTTTACCCATCCATTATTTTTAATGAAAGAGTCGTAGCTATAAGCTCGCATACTTACAGAGGAGTATGCCCTTATTATACAAATTCAGGAGCAACCATTTATGGAGTTATCTAAAAAACTAAATCAGTGGCAGAATGCGCAACTTATTGACAGTGTTACTGCCGATAAAATTATTGAATTTGAAAAGCAACAATCAAAGCCTATTGCTCTCTGGGCATTTGGAGGTTTAGGCGCTTTTGCCATTATTTTAGGGTTAGTGTCCGTTGTGGCTTCTAATTGGATGCAAACACCCAACTGGATAAAATTAACAGTCGACTTAGTTTTATGTCTTATTATCGCGTTAACTTTGTATCGTGTTATTTTGCAAGAAAACCTCAGTGCTCGTAGCCAATGGACACAGGAAATATTAGTTATTTTTTATTATGGTTTTACGCTGGCCTCTATGGCACTCATTGGCCAAACCTACCAACTGGGTGGTAGCATCGCAAAATTGCTACTGGTGTGGACGCTGGTGACCCTTCCCATTGTATTATTAGGCCGTGGGAAATTTCTCTCCATTTTATGGATTGCAGGTGCAAGTGTCACGTATACACTTAACCTAGAAGTCATCAATAACTTTATAGAAACATTTACTTATCAACGTTATCTTTGGGAGTCTTTGGTTACTGCCTTATATGCCTTGACACCTTTCTTTTTTATATTGCTATCTCGCATTCCTTGGTTAATAAAAAACAGGCCAGTTATGGCAGGTGAACTTTCACGCTGTAGCTGGTTGGCGATTATCATTGGCGGCTGGTTTTGTCAGTTTATGTGGTATGAGCGCATCTTTGGCTCAGCGCAAGCAACAAAATCACTCCAACTATTTCTAGTTATTTGTTTTTTTGCCTCTACGGTGATGATAGTATTTATTCCCAAGCTTTATCCCACCCGAACAAAAAAGGCTCAACTAGCAATGCGTATTGTATTAATTGCCACCTTCATCATCGGTGCTAGCGCATTGTGGCATGAACGTTCTTACCCTGTTATTGGTGCATTAAGTAATGTTGCTTATATGATTGTTTTGACATGGGCAGCCCTTCAAACACATTCCATCAGGCTATTTAATATTATGACAGCGCTCATCTGTATACGCCTACTTTTCATTTACTTCGAAGTCTTTGGCTCAATGTTAGAAACCGGTATTGGCTTAGTGGTGGGCGGCGTTATAACACTACTCGTAGTTTGGGGCTGGTTTAAAAAGGCAGGATCATTAGCTCAGTATTTTGGGCTTTCTCAACAAGATAAAGTAATGTGAGGTACAAAGTGATTAATAAAAAACTGTTACTGATTGTTATGCTCCCTTTTATTTTATTATGTTTGCTGATTGCGCGTGCTGAATTCCATTTAAGCAGAGGGACGCAATGGGACTTTGCTATTACCGGCTATGATCCTCGTGATTTATTGCGTGGCCACTATTTACGTTTTAGACTGGCCTATGACTGGAAAACACCACGAAATAAATGCAGTAGCAAACAAAACTGTTCTTATTGTTTAACCAAAGTCGGCAAGCAAGCCCCTAAAGTACAGAAGATTGACACCCCTCTCGCCAAACAATGTGATGGTTTTATGCAATACGATGATCGTCAAGAGCTTTTAAACCGGTTTTATATTGCTGAAAATAACGCTAAATTAGCAGAGGATTTATTGCGCCAAGCGAGGCTGGATAATACCGCTTATTTAAGAGTCTCTATCAATAAAGAAGGCGTACCTCACATTGTTGATTTGCTTATTGGTGGACAATCATTAAAGACGCTACTATCGAAGTAACTACCTGACACTGGTGAAGCGATAGACGGACTTACTAATCGAAAAGCCTGCTCAAATGAAAGGAAGCAAGTCTTTCAATTGACTGCAAAAAAGCCCGGGCTCCCTTTTTTTCCGTTAATGCTTCAAAACCCCCAATAAAATGGCTATATGTGCTATTTCAGCAATGCTGGATACTTGTAACTTTTTCTTAATCTGCGTGATATAGTTTGCTACTGTTTTATACCCTAGGCACAATTCCACAGCTATTTTATGTGCCGTTAAACCCTTTGCCAACAACCGAAATACATCAAACTCTCTCGCTGAAAAAGTTTGAATAATCGACTGGAAATCATGCTGTTCCAAAACTTCATCAGTATTTTTTTTAAGTAACCCATCCTCAACATAAGCTTGTCCATTATAAATAGCTTCTATGGTCTCGGGTAATATTTCAGGCGCGCTATTTTTAGTAATGTACCCATTTGCACCTGCATTTAGAGCTCTATTCACATAGACCTTTTCATCATGCACGCTAAAGACCAAAATCTTTACTTTTTTATGCCGTAAGACTAAACGCTTGATCGTTTCTAAGCCCCCGATGCCCGGCATAGATAAATCCAGCACAACAACATCAGGCAAGCAGGATGGATAAAGTTGAATAGCTTGCTCCCCACTCTCGGCTTCAGCTACCACTTCAATATTGAGTGAAGTAGCCAATAACAGCTTAAAACCAGCCCTTACCACAGCGTGATCATCGACTAACAAAACTTTAATTTTACATTTCATACTAAGGGAATTTCCGCCGTAATTTGCATACCTTTGTTAACTTCTGTATGTATTTTAAAATGACCATTTAATAATTTCACTCTTTCTTCCATCCCCAACAGACCAAACCCAGAGCTTAATTGATCAAGATCACAACCTCGCCCATTATCAGTAACAGTCAAAACCAATCTATCTGGACCTGCTTTGACTTGAAGGCTGACAGTAACCTGACTGGCTTGTGCATGACGAATGCTATTAGTTAGACTTTCTTGTATAACCCGGAAAATTTGTATCACCGTGGTTTGTTCTATATAGTCAACTGCATCATCATAATGCAGAATAAATACAGTTGATGCACTTCGGTCCTCCCAGTGCTGAAGCAGGTCCTCTAACGTAGCTTTCAAGCCTAGCTCTGTCAGTATTAAAGGGTGTAACTGCTTCATCATTGAGCGAACAACTGTTACTAAATGGTCACAAATTTCTATAATAGATATAGTGATTTGTTGGGCATCAGCTTTTTCATGAGCGGCTGTCACGGCCATTACCTTGATGGCTGTTAAGGATTGACCAAACTCATCATGTAATTCTTGAGATAAAAGCCGCCTTTCCTCCTCTTGAATTTCCAATGAATGCTGAGTCAATGCTCGGTTTTTCTTTTCAGTTTTGTCCAATACATCAGTCATATGATTAATGGCTTTAGCTATATCATCATATTCTTGGATTGCAAATCCCATTAGCTTGTTCTGATAATCTCCCGTCTCAATAGCTTTTAGGTGTTCTACAATTGAGTGAATGGATTTTATCGTTTTATTAAACACTGCTTGCACTGAAAGAAATGTCAAGAGAACAAGAACGACCAAAGAGGTAAAGAATGCAATATTTTCTTGCCAAGCCTCGGAAATCTCATCCATTGGGTTAGCTTGAATAATTAGTTTTAATAGTAATCCATTACGTACTTCAATTGGATATTCTATTTTTGGGTACTCTCCTTTCACTAAATTAATAAACCAGTCAGGTGGTGTTTCATCTGTCTTATTTACTGAGTGGTGAGTGGAGATATTCACTATCTCACCTGTCGAAGTTTTTAGTTGAATTTTTAGATGCCTTGTCTGCTCCAAGTGACTCAAACGAAACAACCAGTCAGTCTGGTGGGTTTTATTGGATTCCACTCCAATTTTAATTAACTGCAGAACTAAACTAATAGAGGAATCAACCTCATTATTGACCGATTGCCGTGCCTGCCAAATACCAATAGAACCACCTAAAAGAAAAATAGATAATGAAATCAATAAAATTCTGACACTAATTTGATAACGTAAGCTCATTGGGAAAATTTCCTTATTTTTGGGTGATATT
>CAYYNM010000012.1:0-30869 GCA_964472945.1 uncultured Methylomarinum sp.
AGAAAAAGCCGTATTCCTTCTGAATTTAGCTGAGACTTATGGGTAATCAGGTATTATTTTTATAAGCGTTTAATGTAAAGCGTTCTTCGTTGTATGTCCCGTGAAATCGCATGTCACCACATTTAGTGAAGGCTTTGCATTTTTAGGATTTGATATTAGCTCAAAAGCGGTTACGATGCGTCATAAGTCCATAGAGAAATTCAAAGATAAAATCTGAGAGTTGACTTGTCGCTCCTATAATTTAGATAGTTACCGCATCATGCGGGTTAATCAGGTGATACGGGGAACGGCGAATTATTTTGCAACGCCGTTCTCACACAATCGTCATCTGCTTACGAAGTTGGATAAATGGATTCGAGTTCATATATCAGTTGTATGTTGTCAACAGGAAATGGAAGACCGATAATAGGCGTTTACGCTTGAAGCACTTTAAGAATCGAGGATTGTTGAATCTCAGAGGTTTCTATCATGAGCCTGCGTAGCAAATATAATGACTCCCCTCTTCGGGGCAATCTAGGCGGAGCCGCCCATTGTCTGAAACAGACGCGATGGTAAATATAGGGAATTAACCCTCTCGCGGCAACGGGGGGGGGGGCTGGCGGATGATTCCTCCAGCCTACTCAATAGGCTTTTAGCCTCGCATAATTCAAACGAGGCTACAGCCTCACTTCCAAAAATATTTACATGGTTATTAACAAACCACAGGCTATAAGTTGTAGGGCGAAAATTTAATTTATTAAATTAAATTTATGAAAATGGGTTGTTAATAATAATTGTTTCATCTCGGTCAGGCCCGGTAGATAAAATAGCAACCTTAACACCTATTAACTCTTCAATCCGTTCAATATATGCTTTTGCGTTCGCGGGTAGTTTATCAAGATCAGTGACACCTGCCGTTGTCCCCTCCCACCCGGGCATTTCCTCAATAACAGGCACACACTCTTCATATTGATCCGCACCTAAAGGAGCAATTTCAGTTAGCTTACCTTTTATATTATAAGCCGTACAAATACCAATTTTATCTAATCCATCAAGCACATCTAATTTAGTCAAACAAATACCCGATAAACTATTCATCTGTGCCGATTTGCGCATTGAAACAGCATCAAACCACCCTGTTCTACGCTTGCGACCTGTCGTTGCACCAAATTCATGGCCTTTAACACCTAAGTGTTCACCATATTCATCATCCAACTCAGTAGGAAAAGGGCCATTACCCACGCGTGTTGAATATGCTTTTGTAATCCCCAAAACATAATCAAGATCTAATGGACCTACTCCACTTCCTGTTGCCGCCCCACCTGCTGTTGTGCTTGAAGAGGTTACATAAGGATAAGTGCCATGGTCAATATCTAATAAAGCACCCTGAGCACCTTCAAAAAGAATATTCCCCCCTGTTTGTTGCAAATCCTTCAGCTCTTCACCAACATCAGTCAACATGGGTTTAACAATTTCAGCCAGTTTTAAAGTTGTCGCTAACATTTCCTCATAATCAAGTGCTTCTGCATGATAATAATGGGTTAGCATAAAGTTGTGATAATCGACTAATTCTTTTAATCGCTTAGAAAATTCCTCAGTATTAAGTAAGTCTCCTGCACGTAGCCCTCTTCTAGCCACTTTATCTTCATAAGCTGGACCAATTCCACGCCCAGTTGTCCCTATTGCTTTGTTGCCTCTTGCAAGCTCTCTTGCTTGATCTATAGCAACGTGTATAGGAAGAATTAAAGCGCAAGCCTCACTAATTTTTAATCTATTCCTAACGGAAATACCTGATTTTTCAAGTATTTCAATTTCCTCTAATAAAGCATCTAACGAGAGAACCACACCATTACCGATCATGCAGTCAACACTTTCTCTTAAAATACCTGATGGTATAAGGTGCAACACCGTTGTATCACCATTAATCACCAGTGTATGACCTGCATTATGTCCACCTTGGAAACGGACAACCGCTTCTGCCTGCTCCGTTAAAAGATCAACCAACTTCCCTTTACCTTCGTCACCCCATTGCGTACCGATGACTACAACATTTTTACCCATAATTATTCCAATTTTAAGCTAAGGACTTAACGACCCAATTTTGATTCTGTTTTTCTAACATACCTGTACATGCTAGCTCTTTAATTTCATCCGGATGACCGGGCAATTGTTGTATAACTGCAATGCCTTGCGTACGCAGGTCTCTAATGGCTTCCAGTAATGATGCATCATCTGATAGTGGTGCATAAACAAGTTGCGTAACATTATTCTCAGCTGATTGCTTAGATAAAGCATTAAGCAACTTTAAATCAGCACTAAAGCCTGTAGCAGCACGGGCTCGACCAAAAAACTCACCAATATTATCATATCGCCCACCACGCGCAACTTCTCTTCCTAGTTCAGGAACAAAAGAGGCAAATACGATACCTGTATGATAGTGATAGCCTCTTAGCTCTGACAAGTCAAAACTAATGGGCAGAGATGGAAAGTTGATACTTAATTGATTGGCAACAGTTTGTAATTCTGTTAAAGCCTTGGTCACTGTTTCACCTGTACCTGCCAGCACTTCAGTTGCTTTAGCAAGCACTTCTATCCCACCATTTAAAGTAACTAAAGTTTTAAAAATAGTTTGATAGTTTTCTGTAATATCAAAACCATCAATTAACTCATTTAATTCAGGCCGCGCTTTACGTTGTAATGTATCAAACAAATCAGCTTCTTGTGTTTTACTTAAATCTGCTTGTTCTGATAAGGCACGAAAAATTTCAACATGGCCAAGGTCTAAATGCACATTCTGTAGACCAGTGACCGCTAACATTTCCAACATAAGTTGAATAACTTCCAAATCACTTTCTATTCCAGAATGTCCATATATTTCAGCACCAATTTGTATTGGGCTTCTGGTTTTAGATAAGGAGTCTCCTAATGTTCTTAAGGTGGTTCCAACATAGCATAAGCGTGTTGGTCTATCATGTTTTAAATTATGCGCATCAATTCTTGCGACTTGGGGTGTTATATCTGCACAAACACCTAACATTTCACCAGAAACTTGATCCGTTAATTTAAAAGTTTGAAGGTCAAGATCATGCCCAGACCCCGTTAACAAAGAATCTAAAAAATCAACAACAGGTGGAATAACTAATTCATAGCCCCAACAGGAAAAAACATCAAGCAATTGTCTACGTAATGTTTCTAATTGCTGTGCATCTTCAGGTAAAACATCTTCAATTCCTTGAGGTAATAACCAGGAGTCTCTTTTTTGCATATTTTTATATGTCCACTCGCACAAAACGCCCCGTTAAAAACGGAGCGTTTTGTTATCTTTTTTGCAATGTAACGATAGTTTTTATCGTAGTTATTTACTTTTGTTGCTTAAAGTATTTAAAGAAATCAGAATCAGGATCAAGCACTATCATATCCCCTTTATTCCTAAAAGTTTGCCTATAAGCAATCATACTGCGGTAAAAAGTATAAAACTCAATATCTTTACCATAAGCTTCTGCATAAATATCTGCTGCCGTTGCATCACCAGAACCGCGAACTTTTTCAGCATCACGAAAAGCATTCGCCATGATAATTTGACGTTGCTTATCGGCATCAGCACGAATTCTTTCAGCGGCTTCTTTACCTTGAGACCTAAATTCTCTAGCCACTCTTTCTCGCTCAGCTTCCATTCGACGATACACAGAAGAGCTGACCTCACTAGGCAGATCGATACGCTTAACTTGCACATCAATAATTTTCATGCCTAATTTAACAGCAATAGGGCTAGAAAGTTTAATTAATGCAGTTCGAATAGCAGTACGATCAGTAGACACCAGCTGTTTAATTGTTCGTTTACTAAACTCGCTGCGAAAAGCATCTTTAATAATTTGATCTAATCGTAAATTAGCCTGCCTAGGATCACCAGCCACGGCCGTATAATAGGTTTTTACATCAGCAATTTTCCATTTAACAAAGGAATCAACAATTACGTTTTTCTTTTCAGAAGTTAAAAAACGTTCAGGCCTTGAATCCATTGTCAAAATACGTGAATCAAATTTCTTTACATTATTTATAAAGGGTAATTTAAAATGTATCCCTGGTTTGAAGTCTGTTTCAATCACTTCACCTAAACGGAATTTAATTGCTCTTTCTGTTTCTGATACGGTAAACACGCATGAAGAAACAATAAAAAACAAAATACCTAATGCTATTATTATTTTATTTTGTCCCATCTTAACGTCCTCTCACATCACGACCACGAGTTGAAACTCGCGTATTATGATTACTTCTTATTTTTTGGGGTGCCACTTTAGAATGAGAAGCATTAGTAATATTTGTTGTTGCAATATTATCCGATCTATTACCTAATTTATCTAAAGGCAAATAAAGCATATTGTTACCTCCTTTAACATCCACCATCACGGTAGAAGTATTGCTTAGCACATATTCCATAGACTCAAGATACATCCTTTGTCTGGTCACTTTAGGTGCTTTTTCATACTCCGTTCTCAATTGAGAAAAACGACTGACTTCACCTGTTGCTTTAGCAATAATACTTTCTTTATAAGCTTCCGCTTCTTGTGTTTTTCTGGACGCAGCACCACGCGCCACCGGCACGACTTCATTAGAATAAGCTTGTGCTTCATTAATATAACGTTGCTCATCTTCACGCGCTTTAATGGCATCTTCAAAAGCACCTTGAACTTGCTCAGGTGGCTGTGCATCTTGTAAGTTTACCGAGGTAATTAAAATGCCAGATTTATAAGCATCCATTATCCTTTGGATTTCTGACTGGATCTCAGCAACAATTTGACTACGTCCTTCCGTTAACACAAAATCCATAGCACTGTGACCAATGACACCACGCTCTGCACTTTCAGTTACTTGCTTTAATGTTGCAGTAGGGTTAAGCAAGTTAAATACATAATTTTTTGCATCTTTTACCTGATACTGTACAGCCAGGCGCACATCAACAATATTTTCATCTTTTGTTAACATCAATGCTTCTCTAGGTACAGACCCACCCCCTTGCCGACCACCTGAACGGTAACCGACTTCTACAACCTGAACATTTTGTACATCAACAACTTGCACTTGATCAATTGGAGATGGAAAACGCCAGTTTAAACCGGGTTGAGTCGTTTCTGAATATGCACCGAAACGTGTCACCACACCCCTTGTACCTTCATCTACAATATAAAACCCACTTAAACTCCAAAGTATTAATGCGCCTATGGCTAAAAATCCCAGTCCCTTAGATGACCCACCGCCAGAACTATCACCATTTGACCCACCACCAAAAATACCACCTAATTTTTCTTGAAATGAACGTATCACTTCATCTAAATCAGGGGGACCATTTTCATCTTTACGGCCACTCCAAGGGTCTTTCTTATCGCCACCGGGCTCATTCCAGGACATCTACTGCTCCAATTGGATTGTATTTAAAAAATTATGGCACCAAGGCCAAAAGTGTTTATTCTATCTTAAATTGATTGTTTATGATAAATTAATTAATGCTAATACTGTAGTTTTAAGCTTACAAGCTAACTTCTTCTGTTTTAATTTCTTTCAATAAACCTAAATATTTTTTATCAATTTCAATTGATAATTCCCATCCACCCAACTCATTATTTTTTTCTTCAATAATTTTGGCATAACTAAATAACTTGGCACGGTCACCACCTTGATTAGCCTGTAGATAACATTTACGCTTAACTTTGGTATTAGAAAATAATTCAGCCAAAGCCTGAAATAATAATTCAGTTCCTGCTCCTGTTACTGCTGACATCCACACGCGAACAGGTTTTCCAATATCATTTCTATCTATATGAGGCTCAACATTATCTAAAAGGTCTATTTTATTAAAAACCTCTAATTGTGGGATTCCATCTGCATCAATATCTGTTAACACTTGATTAACCTGATACATGGTATCTTCACGATCTTCAGCATTGGAATCAATTACATGTAACAATAAATCTGCCTCACTGGCTTCTTGTAGGGTTGACCTAAATGCTGCGATTAATTCATGTGGTAAATGTCGAATAAAGCCGACTGTATCAGCAAGAATAATATCAGTGCCATTTTCCAGCGAACAACTTCTTAGCGTAGGGTCTAATGTTGCAAATAACTGGTTTGCAACATAGATATCCGCACCAGTTAAGGTATTAAATAAAGTAGATTTACCGGCATTGGTATAACCTACTAATGAAACAGAAGGTATTTCTGATTTCTCTCTCTTTCTACGCCCTTGACTACGTTGTTTAGCCACTTTTGCCAAGCGTCTTTGAATTAATTTAATTCGATTGTTCACCAAACGCCTATCAGACTCCAATTGAGTTTCCCCTGGCCCTCGCATACCAATACCCCCACCTTTTTGACGGTCAAGATGCGTCCACCCCCGAATTAACCGAGTAGAAAGATGTTTTAACTGAGCTAACTCTACCTGTAATTTACCTTCAAAGGTTTGAGCTCGCAAAGCGAAAATATCCAAGATTAAACCATTCCTGTCAACCACTCGAACCCCTAAAACCTCTTCAAGGTTTCTTTCCTGGCTTGGTGATAACACATGATTGACCAGAACAATATCAGCCTCATGTAAATCAATCTCAGCCTTTATTTCTTCTAGTTTTCCACTGCCTACAAAAAACTTGGGATCAGGTTTTTGTCTTGCGCCTGTAACAACATGTACAGGTTCTGCGCCCGCTGTTTTAGCCAGTTCTTTTAATTCATACAAGTCCTCCTGACCTGCACGTAACGTTAGATGAACAAGAATGGCTCGTTCACCTGAGTCAGGACGATCAAACAAATAACACTCCTATTTTATTATTCAATATTCTCATTTTCTCGACTAAGTTTAATCGGTTTTCCCGGTACGATAGTTGACACGGCATGTTTATAAACCATTTGATTTATTGTGTTTTTTAGCATAATGACATACTGATCAAATGAATCAACTCGACCTTGTAGCTTTATACCATTAACCAAAAAAATAGATACTGGCGTATGCTCTTTTCTTAAGGTATTCAGAAAATTATCTTGCAAATTTTGTGCTTTTGACATCCTATTTCTCCTTATTATTATTCCTGCATTATAAGCAATCACTAAATTGAGTTTTATACGTTAATTAGATGAGGATATTGGGATCAATTATTGTAATTCAAGATGCTAAAATAATTTAAAGTTGCTGTTTTATTTTATCAAAAACATTTTCAACTAAATTTATTTCTGCTGAATCAAATTGTATAGCATCAGTTTCTCTTCGCAGCCAGGTAAACTGCCGTTTTGCTAACTGTCTAGTCGCTATAATACCTTTTTCAATCATCATATCTAAACCATACTCTCCAGCTATATATGACCAAGCCTGACGATACCCAACCGCCCTCATTGCAGGCAAATCAACGGTTAAATTTCCACGGTTATATAAAGTGCTTACTTCATTCACCAAACCTTTTTCCACCATCAGGTTAAACCGTTGAGCTATTTTAGCATGCAATAACTGCCTATTTTTAGGCGAAACAATCAGCTTTATCGGGTTATATGGAATGGTATGCTGTTGTGCCTCCTTAAAAAATTGAGAAATAGGTTTTCCACTAATTTGATACACTTCCAAAGCCCTTTGTACTCGCTGTGGGTCATTTGGATGGATTCTATTTGCAGCTTCAGGATCTATGCTTTTAAGCCGATCATGCATAGCTTGCTTCCCCCTTTCTGCCAATTCATTATCGAGTGTTTTTCTTATCTCAGAATCCGCTTCTGGTAACTCAGCAAGGCCGTTAATTAATACATTAAAATATAGCATAGTGCCTCCTGTCAAGATAGGTATTTTTTTTCTCTGCTTAATATCGCTCATTAACGCTAAGGCAGATTTTCTAAACTGCCCAGTAGAATAAGCTTGAGCAGGATCAAGAATATCAATTAAATGATGTGGAATACCCTGCCTTTCTGCTAACGTGGGTTTTGCTGTACCAATATCCATACCTTTGTACACTAAAACAGAGTCCACACTGATAATTTCAGCATTAATTTTATGTGCTAATTGTACGGCTAACTCAGTTTTACCTGAGGCCGTCGGCCCCATAAGAAAAATAGCGGGGGGTAAAGGACTATTACTCATTATTGTCCACGCAGAAAAAACTTATCTAAATCAGCAGTACTTAATTCAATCCAGGTAGGTCTCCCATGATTACACTGCCCTATTCTTTCTGTTTGCTCCATATCTCTTAATAAGGCATTCATTTCAGTAATCGTCAGTTTCCTTTTTGCCCTCACTGAACCATGACAAGCCATTGTTGCCAATATTTCATTTGATTTTTCTAATACTCTCTCACTCATACCATGAGAAATAATATCAGCCAAAATATCACGTATTAGAGCATCCATATCTTCGCGTCCTAAAAGTGCAGGTGTCGCTCTTAAAACAATAGCCTCGGGACCCGTTCTATTTAATTCAAAACCTAATGTGGTAAAAAATTCATGTTCTTGCTCTACCAAGTCAGCCTCACGACTACTTACTTGGATCTTTAATGGCAATAACAAAGGCTGACTAGGCACAACACCTTGATGATATTGTTTTTTTAAACGTTCATAATTTACTCTTTCATGCGCAGCATGTGCATCAACCAAGATAATTCCTTTATCAGTTTCTGAAAGAATAAAAATATCATGTAAATGGGCGACAGCATAACCTAAAGCAGGCATACCTTCTGGTTGTTGAGCTTCTGACAATGAATTAACATCATTATTTAAGCTAGCATCAGTTTCAGGGTACAACCTGGCATAAGTTTCAATATTCTCTGCAACATTCATTGGCAAAGATGACTGTGAAGGAGGTTTTGCTGAACTTGTTGATAGACTCCTAACACTATTTTGTATCAAGTTAGCAGACTCATTATCCACAGGAGCCAAGGGGGTAAACTCCTCAATTTTTCTGGCGCCATTTTGTTGTTCACCTGGTCTCAACTCAGCCAAAGACCGGTGTAAAGCCTTAAATAAAAAGTCATGGACTAGCCTACCTTCACGAAACCTTACTTCAAGCTTGGCAGGGTGAGCATTAACATCAACCAAGGCAGAGTCTAAAGTTAAATAAAGCACAAAAACAGGATGCCGGCCATGAAATAAAACATCTTGATACGCCTGTTTTACAGCATGAGTGACCAAGCGATCTCGAATTAAACGTTTATTAACATAGAAGTACTGCATATCTTGCTGACTCCGTGAAAACGTAGGCAACCCCACCCAGCCATTAAGTTGCAAGCCTGATGCTACAAAATCAATTTTAACTGAATTTTCTATAAAAGCAGGTCCACAAACACTAGCAACACGTTTTTCTTGCTCCTGTTCTGATTCAGCAGGCTTAAGGTTTATCACTTCTCGTTGATTGTGATTTAAGGTAAACCCAATATCAAAATGACTCAATGCCATTTTTTTAATCAAATTTTCAATATGTGAAAATTCTGTTTTTTCAGTCTTTAAAAATTTACGCCTGGCAGGCGTGTTATAAAACAAATCTCTGACCTCAATAGTCGTACCCAGTGGATGCGGGTCAGGCTGGGGGTCAAAATCTTTTTCTGTTCCATCTGCACTGACTTTCCAGGCGCACTCTGCATCATCGGTTCTGGAGATAAGCGTTAATCGTGCGACTGAACTGATACTGGGTAAAGCTTCACCTCTAAAACCCATACTAGAAACATGCTCCAAGTCATTCAGGCTAGTTATTTTACTAGTAGCATGACGAGATAAGGCAAGCGGTAAATCATCCTTATAAATACCACAACCATTATCACGAATTTTGATCAGCCGAATACCCCCTTGCTCAATATCAAGAGTAATTTGTGTAGCACCAGCATCAAAACAATTTTCAACCAACTCTTTAACGACAGAAAAAGGCCTTTCGACCACTTCACCCGCAGCAATTTGATTAACCAACTGAGTCGGAAGGGACTGAATACGCATAATTATCCTAAGCTAAAGGTAAAGCTTTTTGCTCAACCAAAGTTGATACAAACTGACTCGCTTCATTGATGGTCGCTTCCATGACTTCAATTAATTGAGAAATATCAATACTAATCTCAATAAATTCATGCTGTAAAGCGGCTATTGCTTGAGCATTAAGGTTATGTTTTAAAAATAAAACCTGATCTTTAAAAGCCGATAAAACAGGGTTTATTCGACTTTCAGCTTTACGCATCGTTCTTATTAATCGAGTATATTGCTGTTTAGAAGCTTTTAATTGCTGTCGACTTTTAGAGCGTAAAGCACGATTATTATAATCAGCCAGTTCACTTTCCCACTCTTTAAATAAAGAATCACTGACTTCTTCTATTGCAGCAATACGATGACTGACATCATCCGACTTATTTTTACAAAAATCATACTGCCTTTGTAATAGTTTATAACGATGTTCCAATGAACTTTCTTTCACGCTAACAATGGCTTTAAACTGCTGTAAAGCATCTTCAAATTGGTCGCGCGTATTAATTAAGCTATTGCAAGTTTGCTCAACCTGAATAACAACGATATCCCGTTTATGGTGTCCTAGTAGGGATTCACGACTTTGATAATAAATATTATCAAAGCTCTTTTTTAAGAATATCAGTAGCTGATCAAGTAAAGTTGTATTCATTAAAACTATATTTATTTAGTAAAACAGTAGTGAAGTTTGAGTTTCTAGTAAATTGATCAAACGCCTTATCAACAAGCCCCTGTTGTTGCATTTGATAGATATTAATATTTGTTGGTATATCAGCAGATTTAACTAAAATCAATTCATCTGCTTTTAGTTGATTTGCCAGCCAAGCAGCCAAGCTATCAGAGGTAATATCCCAGCTTGCTTTAACAGCTGATAAATTAAGCTGTTGAACATCAGGAGACCAAATAAAAATTGAATCCTCTCTTATAGCTGAAAGCTTATCAGCGATTAAAAAATCAGGTTTTATACTTTTAAATAATAAAGCCATTTGCTGCATTGCCAAGATAGCCATTTGATGAGCAATTTTATCATTAAACTGCCACTGCTTCTGAGCCTTACGAACCTGGTCAGCAAATAAGCCCCCACCCGGAACAATAACGACCTTATCTTTTATTTTTTGTTCAATCGTATTTAAACAATTAATTAAAGCCTCCGCATCACTTAATAAACTACCCCCCAGTTTAATGACTCTCATGGGGGGTAAACTGTTCGAGCAAATTTAGCAGGGCAAAGGCTTTATCGTAGCTTTCCTGATATTCATCTTCCATCACAGAATCATTTACGATACCACCACCCGCCCAAAAACGAATAGTATTATTGGAATGAACCAAAGTACGTATGGCAATATTAGTATCCATATTGCCATCAAATCCAATATAACCAATAGAACCGCAATAAACACCGCGTCGATTGGGCTCTAATTCTTCAATAATTTCCATCGATCGAATTTTAGGCGCTCCTGTAATTGACCCTCCTGGAAAGCAATTTCTTAATAAATCAACAGCATGTTGCCCCTCAGCCAAAATGCCTTTAACGGTACTGACTAAATGGTGAACCGTTGCAAAACTTTCAACATCAAATAATTTAGGTACAACGACAGAACCTTCCTTACAATTTTTACTTATATCATTTCTGAGTAAATCAACAATCATTACATTTTCAGCACGATCTTTATGGCTATTTAATAGTGCTAATTTTTGGCTTTCATCCTGAATTTTTTCAGAGTGCCGTGGACGCGTCCCTTTTATAGGTTTAGTTTCGACTGCACCATGACTGACTTTAAGAAACCTTTCTGGGGAAGAACTTAAAATACGAACTTCAGGGAAGTTAATATAAGCACTAAAGGGAGCAGCATTTATTTCTCGTAGTGATTTATAAGCCACCCAAGAATCACCAGAACACGCACTACAAAAGCGTTGTGCTAAATTAACCTGATAGCTATCACCTTCTGCTAAATAAGCTTTTATTTTTTTAAATGCTTGCTTATACTCTTGTTTATCCATATTGGACTGAGGGCGACTTTCAACCACAAAATTTTGCTGTTTTGATTGCTTTGTAATACCACTAAACTGCTTAATCAATGCTTGCCAGTCATCCTTAACAGTCCCCTTCCCTACTAACCAGCTTTGTTTTTTTATATGATCAACAATAACGGCCCATGAATATATACCTACCGCCATTTCAGCAATATTTTCTTCATCCTTAGCAATAACAGGTAATTTTTCTAATCTTCTCGCTAAATCATAAGAGAAATAACCTAATGCCCCACCATTAAAAGGAAGGTCATCAATTGATTGAAAATCATTATTTAAATGTTGTTTCAATAATTGAAAAGGATCTTTATTTGATATTATTGACTCACCCTGTTTAGAGATGGTGGTTTTACTACCGTGAGTTAATAAAGTAACCTCAGGGTTGTAAGAAAAGATGTCATACCGCCCTTGTTCACTATAAGGAAAGCCGCTATCAAGAAAAATAGCCCAAGGTTTATCAGCTATTGGTGAAAATAACAGGGTGCTATCTTCAAAATAAGGTAAAGAATGTTTTTGTTGTGTTGCTTTCGTCATTTAAAATATTTTATGATCACAAGCCATAATAAATCAGGCCCTAAAATGCTCTTTCTTGTTAAATAAAGTTCACCAAGTTTTTTTATCTATTATAACCCGTCTAATAATTATTGAGAATAAAGTAAAGCAACCGCTACTGCTGGAGCACAATCAGCGGCCTCTATTTCTAAATCGTTTACTTTTTGTTCAATTAAATCGGTAAAATCAATATAAGGATAAGCTAAATCATCAGCAATTTGTTTAACCAAAAAACGTCCCACCCCCGCACCTATAAAACAATGTTTATTTGACAGCAGATTTCTAGAAAGCTGCCTTTCACAAGCTTGTTTAATTTTATTCTTATGTTGAGATTTAATAGTTTGGGCAAATTGTTTCCATAGTGCTAAGTCTGCTTCCACATATTCAAAGCCAGTCATCCGGGACAACCTTTTTGCACTCGCCGATAATGTTTTTTCCGCACCATCCGCCGTACCGGTTTGATCATGCAGCTCATTTAACTCACCTGTTAAGCGATAAACATCAGCCATAGTCGCAAAATATTCTGCCATTAAGCCCATCTTTTGGCCCTTAAAACATGCTGTTTGAGCCACAGCCATCACAGCCGTTCTTATAATCCCAGTATAAACCAGTTCATCAGACACTAAACGCTCATAATCCGTCAAGCCTATCGTTTGTACCTTTGTATCGGCTAATAGCAAAATATCAGTTGTTGTACTACCAATATCAATAAAAAGTCCTGAATGTATTTTTTTTGCTGCTAATGATGCACTTGCCAGCCAATTTACAGAGGCAATAGAACAATAGTGATGTTGCTTTATTTGATCAACTGATAAAAAACCCTCTAAACCAGCATAAACAACAAGTTCACAGCCTGTTAAATTTGCTTGCATTGCAGTAATAATTTCAGCAACGCCTTGATCCCTTCCATCAAACAGATCAACCAGCTCACCGGTCATGGTCAATATATGCTGATATTTTTGCTTCGGTATCTTATTAAGTATTTCAACCACAGCCTTATTTAAAAACTCTATCCCTTGCCATAATGGACAGGGGCTTTGAAATACGTTGCTAATTAATCCATTAGAATTAACGACAGCAGCTTTAAGGTGTGCTCCACCAATATCCCACCCTACAGTGCATTGTGGCATCAAGTTTCCTTGTAATTTAAAATTTAATAGGATGTGCTGAGGAACGAAGCGCATCAACCACCAAATGATGCGCTTCGTTCCTCAGCACATCCTACATTTTAATTAACAGCTGTTCATTCTATGGTAACCAGGAATGTATAAATTTTGTGCCTAAAGCGGACTGAAGTCCGCCCTACAACTTAGGAAGCATTAAACAATCGATACAGTGACCTGATTGTTCTTTGTTTTTTTTATAATGGGGTCATTTTCTAGCATTTCAATGCTAGTGCCTGCAACATTGAAGCCAATAGCCTGACTAATTCCTACAAAAGAAGTCGTTAGTCGTGGGTTAATTTCTAAAACTAATGGCTCACCATTCTCAGCAAGCATAATATCAATGCCAACATAAGCAAATAATCCTGGAATAGCCATCGCTATTCGGTTAATTAAATCTTGATAAATTATACTGTTTTCAGTGTTGATATTAACAATACAGGCTTTTAATTCAAACTGGCCATTATGGATAATCACTTGTTGTTTATTGCAACATAACAACCAAGCTTTTCCATTTTTAAATAAACAAGATAAACTTAATGCTTCACCATTAATATAGGGCTGAATAAGGAAATCAGCTTTATTATTAATTTTTTCATTAAGTTTAATCAAATCATTGTTATTTTGGATAAAATAATTATTTAGACAGCCCACACCATCCTTTAATTTAACAACCCAAGGTGCAGGAAATTGTTGTTTAAACTGATCAAATTGCAAGCTTGCAACAACAGGAATATCATTTTTTTTCAAACAATTAATAGTTTGTAGCTTATCACTACAAATGGTAATTGCATCTGATGATGAATTTAATAACTTGGTGTTAGCTTGTTCAATTAGTTGAGTAATTACTTGTAATTCGCCCTGCATTTCAGGCACTATTGGCCACACGAAATGAACTTTATCTAATAAGCTTTCTAATAACTGATAGATATTATGTTTTTTAGAAACACTAATAATATTGATATTTTCAGGAAGATTGGTACCTTTAATTCTCGAATCAAGAAGTACAAATATTTGAAGAGTATGTTCACAAGCTAATTGCCGTACTAGTTCCTGTAACATCAACAAACCTTCTTTTGCTAATGACTCAGGCAATGCCTCTTTTGCATAACCTCCCCCGGTAATACATTCAAAAATCAGTAGCTTATTTTTATTCTCATTCATTAATTTAGGCTATCTCACCACCACTAAACATGGATTTTGTTGGTTCTTAAGTCCTCTCCAGCAAGCGAGGGATTTTAAGAGCTGCTTCAGCTTTTCAACACTTAGTCAAATTTTAAATTGAGAAATAATAGTTTGCAATTTCAATGAAACGGATTGAAGGTCTGTCGCCTCACGGGCTGTGTTATCAGCATCTTGAGTTGCCGATTTTGTAACATCATTAATAGTAATTACATTGTTGTTGATATGCTCAACCACAGCTTGCTGTTCATTTACCGCTAATGAAATTTGTTCATTCATATCCGTAATATTTTCAACAAAACCTGAAACTTTATCTAATACTACCCCTGCCTGCTCTATCTCTGAAACTGTTTGTTTAGATTGATCCTCGCTTTCTACCATTGCTTTTACAGCATCTCGAGATCCTCTTTGCAGATGCTCAATCATGGATTGAATCTCTTGAGTTGAATCCTGTGTACGACTCGCTAAGGTTCGAACTTCATCTGCAACCACGGCAAAACCACGGCCTTGTTCACCTGCTCGTGCCGCTTCAATAGCAGCATTTAAGGCTAATAGATTTGTTTGGTCTGCAATACTTTGAATAACATCAAGTACAGAGCTCACATTCTCACAATCTTGTTCAACTTTACTAATAGCATTACTGGCTTTATCTATACCACTAGAAAGAGCATGAATTGATTGCACAGCATGTTCTACAACTGTTTTTCCATTTGCCGTCTCTTTATTACTTTGAGAAGCTTTATCAGAAGCATTTTTAGTGTTTATTGCCACTTCTTGTACGGTAGATGCCAACTCAGTAACAGTCGTCGCCACTTGATCGGTACCTAATTGTTGCTTAAGCATATCGTCTTTAGCAATTTGTGCCATATCACTCAGGCGCTGAGAACTAGAGACCAGATTCCCAGCCTCCATTGAAATTTCATGCATTAACCCTTGAATTAAAGCTAGGAAATTATTAAATTGAGTGATGATTGCACCAATTTCATCATTACCTTCAAAAGGGATTCTTTGAGTTAAATCACCTCCACCAGAATTTATATTAATTAAAGATTTATTAAGTGCTGTTAAAGGAGGCTCTACTTTATAATAGATTACATACAAGCTTATAATCACAATAAACATAAGCAATATAGCTATACCCATATTTACCAATTTAGAACGTGTAATAATTTCTTTCAGGTTTCGATTAGATAAGGCTAATTGCTCCGTTAATTTAGTTGATAACAATTCCAAATGATTGGTGAGTTGTTCTGCCGTCGCATCAAAGCCATCATTCTGCGCAGTCATAATACGATTACCTGCTTCTACACCATAATTAATATATTCCCTAGCCATAGTAACGCCCGACTTATGCATAATATTAATTTCTGCTTTAATTCCAGCAATTTGAGCCGTCAATTCAGGATAAATATCACTAACAACAGTTAAACTTGTAAAAGCCGCGTCCAAATTAGTTTTTGCCTCATCAAACCCACCTTTGTTTCTTGTTGCCGCAACATCAGTCAAAAACTGTTGTATTTGTACTATATGAAAGCGAGCTTCCTGTATATTAATATTAGCCTGTTCAGTTTTTACTTGTTCTTTAATCGTTGCATCTATATCACTAAATCTAACCCATAAATTAATAACAAACAATAAGCTTGCGATCAAAATTATTGTAGAAATTGTTAATAAAACAGCTTTAATCGAAGTATTCTTTAACATATCTTTAACCTTCCTTAATTTGTAGTAATAACGTTTTAATTTTTTTTATTTCTTCGAACTGTTCAGTAGAATATTGAGCATTAGAATTTATTTGGTCTAATTTTCTATTAATTTCATCAACAGCCTCATTCGTACGCTCACGTTTCTTACGTAAGTTATCGACCATCTTTGAAAAAGATTGAGCTAGCTCTTGTAACTGATCATTGGCTCTCAAATAGGTTATGGTATCTAAATTACCATCGCCCACCTCCTTACATAATGTTTCAAACCGATAAAGTGGCCCTGCTATTTTATGTGAAATGTATAGCACCACAATTACAGCCATTAATCCTGCAATAATAGCGGCAACAATATTACCTAAAAGTATGGAGAACCCCAGCCTCTCCCATGTATTGGCAATATTGACATGAGCTGATTGTGATTGCATGTGCAAATCACTATCAATTAACCCATAAATTATTGCTGCTGAACATAATCCAAACAAAATGATGGTTGCCAGTACAGAAAGAATAAAACGCCCTTGGAAAGCCTTATTAATCAAGATGATTTTACGTTTTTTAAGTTGCCTTTTATCATTCATTTTTTTTACTCTGTTCAGTGTTATGACAAGTCAAACATAACTCCCCATGACTATTGTTACGACGTATTAAAAAACTTTTATGTAGTCTTTCAGAATCTAATAATCTATCTATTACACTATAGCTAGATTGAGGCCGGTCACTCTTTAAATCGCCATGTGTATAATGACAAGTTAAACAGGAAATTGTTTTATTCTGTCCCAAAGGTAAATCAGCAGGGACAGAAAAATCAAGGCTTACACCAACAACATGCCCCTCTTTTTCACTATGGCAATCTGTACACATTTTAATGCCATCCTGTTTAAATTGTGATAGGTCTACCCGTTGATTTTTGGTATTCAGTCCTATTTTAATATCAGGCAAATCATGGTGACACTGAGTACAGGTATCATTTTTATTTTCAACCACATTATGTGGGTTATTAAGTTCAGCCATTACATCAAATGAAAGAATGCTAACTGCAAATATACAAAGGTAATAAATAGTTCTATGTTTTTTCATAAATACCCTAGTAAGCAACGACCAATTGAGCCGTAGCTAATTGCTTTTCAAAACCAGGCTCTTGTGTTTCGGAACCCAAGGAATCAGAATATTCAATTTTCATTTGCAGATAATCATTCATAATATAATTAAGACCAAATGTTAACCGTGTGATATTTTCGGTCGCATAGCTATTTCCTGCATCTATTATTGCAGCATAACTTGGATTCCATTGACCGTATCTAATATAGGTTTTAACCGGGTAGTGCAATAAACTTTCTAAATTTGTTATTAAAGTTGTATGGTAAGCAAACTCATTAGGACGACCCAAATTAAGCTGATTAGCATCAAACAATATTTCATGGGAATTTAGCCATGCAAGTTCACCTTGTAAAGTGACAAAGTCATACCTAAAATCAAAATCAGCCGCATAAACACTACGCCTGGCATTATTATTACCATCAAGGTCTGTTAGTTGTGATAACCCAAATTCCAAGCTAGTTGTACTATTTGAGTGGTGCATGCGAAAACTATTTTGACCTAAAGAAAGACCTAAACGCCCTCCAAAAGAAGTTCCTGATGCTTCGTAGACTGAATTAGTCCAAAATAGAGAGTAATTAATAATATCCCAGGCACCATAAAGACGAACACCATCCCCATTGTATCCTCCCTTTTGAATTCTTTCCGTTGTCAGAGGGGCTGAAACAGTTACTCTGTCAGGCGCAGCAAAATATTGATAATCTATAGAAAAAGGCAGGTCAAACCGCCCTGCTTGAATATGAAAACCTTGCCCTGAAAAAATACGACCTCTGGCAGGTATAGAATGATCAAACATATGAAAATCAACAAGGGCAACCCCAATATTAGCAGTACCACCATCCCACACCAAGGCAGAACTCGCAGCAAAATATTCGCCATAATCATACTCTAAGTCAACTTCAACAGCCCCTAAGTTAAAGGTATTATTATTGGTATTTTTGGTTCTAGCATTAAAATCAAAAAAACCAGTTAACTGCAACCCGTTATCTTCCGAGTTTGATTTTAAATCTTCAACTTGCTTTTCAATTTCAACTATTTTATCCGTCCAACTACGTTCAACAATTTCGTTGTTATCGACTGCATTAGAAGCTTTTGCTAAACTATTTTGATTGGCATCAATTTTTTTAGCCTGTAACCGTTGTTCTAATTGAAATATTCTTGCTTCTAATCGTTGAATTTTAGAGTCCTTTTCTTGTAATAATTCATTTACAATCTGCCGAATATGTTTATCATTTAAATCTTGCTCTGCATAAGCGATGGGGTTTACCAAAATAAATATAAAAAAAAATAAAATTTCAAAAGTATTTTTCATTACAAACCTTAAAAATATAACCAAACTTAACCTCTAACTCATAAAGAAAAAGTATAAATAAGTTTTCATTCTTTACACAAAAATAATAAAAAAATGAATCTAATCCCTGTGATTGACTTAAAAAATGGACAGGTTGTTATTGCTCAGCAAGGTCAAAGAAATAGCTACCAACCAATACATTCTAATTTATCCAACTCCAGTTCTATCGAAGATATTATCAAGGGATATTTGTCTATTTATCCTTTTAAAAATATCTATATTGCTGATTTAAATGACATTACTGGTGACGGTTCAAATAAAACATTAATTAATTCAACTATCCATAAATACTCTTCTGTTAAATTCTGGGTAGATAGTGGGAAATCAGCCTGTGAATTACCAGCAATAACTGACATTAAGTATAGACCAATTATTGGATCAGAAAGCCAAAAATCTGCTCCAGAAAACAATCCTACCGATTATTCCACTGACTACATTCTATCTTTGGATTTTTTTCCGCAACAAGGCTACCTGGGCCCCATTGAATTACTTAATAATTCAAGCCTTTGGCCAAAAGATATTATTATTATGACTTTAGATAAAGTAGGTATAAATCAAGGGCCGGATTTTGAAAAACTAAAAGATTTTCAGCAAAAGTTTACTGATAAGAACTTTATTGCAGCAGGAGGGGTTAGAGATATAGCCGATCTAATTCAGCTAAGACAAATAGGAATTCATCACGCACTTGTTGCAAGCGCACTTCACTCAGGTGCTATTAATAGTGAGGCAATAAAAAAGCTTATATCCTCAACTTAAAAAGTATTGAATATAAGCTTTATAGCCTTTTCTGTAGCTATCAAAAGTACTCAGACTTAAAACTTAAGCCTAAATGCTTTTCAAACAAAATAAATTATACTTTGTTTGCAGCAAATGGATGCTCAGAGGTTGCTTTAGCAGCAACAACTTCAGCTGCTGTTGGAGTTCCAGCTACAGCATTTTTGATAGATGCTTTAACAGCATCATAGTTGTTTTTCTCGATAGCTGCATCATCTTCTGCCAACCAATGAATGAATACACCAACAGAGATGAATATATCATCAGCTTCATCAGCTGGAATAGTTCCATCTTCAACACAGTCAGCAACAGCCATTGCAACACCACGTTGTGCTGGTCCAAACATTTGAACAGCTTGCTTAGATCCTTTGATTGTTACTTTATTAAACATAACAGTTGCAGGCTTAACCATAAGGTTAGGAGCAACAACAGCTAGAAGGCTAGAAAAACCATCTTTGTTGTTTGTTAAGCAGTTTGCGAAAGCAGACTCTGCAGCTGAACCACGAGGTCCCATCATTAAGTCGATGTGAGCAACTTCGTTTCCGTCACCGTTTAAAGATTCGCCTACGCGTAAGTTGTTAATTTTAGCCATTTGAGCTTGATCCTATTAAAAATAAAAGTGTTAAAAAGACATAAAAATGTCGCAAATATTTTACCATTCCATTACTGCATTAGCTAGTACACCTAACAGCAAATGCTTCCATTAAAATTACCAATACTGTCGCCACCGTCAGGTCGGCCGTAGTGCCAGGGTTTATACGCTTATCCTTAAACAGCCTATCTACATCATGTAACATAGGTATTAATTGTTCGGGATTATCTGTATTTAACAAAGCATCGTCGACGGTAATAATCTGCTTACGCACCCATTCCGAGTACTTATCGCCATATTTGCGTTCAATATGACTATCTGAAAATGCACTTAATAAGCCTGTAAATACAGCACTTGCAGCCCAGTTTCGATTATCAAATTTAACGAAGGCTCTATTATACCTTAAAACTGCAAATTCAAAAATATCTTTATAATTTGTTGTGTACTGCTTCGCAATTCTGTCTTTATTACTGGCAATTTCCATCGCTTGAATTAAAGAAACAGCCGCATGCTCACTTACATCTTGCTCACTCGATTCACCTAACCCACCAGGAGCTGCAAGCGTAATGGCCTTAAAAGTCCAGTTAGCATCATTAATAGAGGTATTTTCCAACACAGCCGCCAAAGATTCTCTTAATGTCTGCCCTGCCTCCTGTTGGTAGATTGCCTGACATAATGGTGCACACAATAAAATAATTCCAAGATTTGTATTACACCCAACAGCTTCCCTTGTTGCTTTGACGGCATAATAAATTTTCTCACCAAGAGAGTAGACTGGATTTGTGATTTCACCAGCACTAACTTCGGCACTCAGTATAAAATCATCTACCGTCATATCATGCCCTGCATTATAGACACTGACATTTCCAGGCTTAAATGCCTGTACATCACAAATACAAGCTTGTTTATAGAGGTCACTTAGTTGCTCTGGCTTAATCATGAGGCTACACGCTCTCTATCAACCATGTCACACTGCAAATATCGATCAAATAGATCATTTACCAAGGTTTCAGCTACCTTTAGATCACAAACACTCTCTAAGCCTTTCCATGCAGGAATACTATTAACTTCAATAACACTATAACAACCTTGTGCGTCTTTTATAACATCAACACCTGCATAATCCATTGCTAGTGCTTGCGTTGCTCTTACTGCAATTTCAGACAAATCAAAGTCCAGCACTATCTGGTTACAAGATGCTCCACGCGCTACATTATTTAACCATGATTTACCACAGCGTTTCATGGCGGCTATTGCTTTACCAGCAACCACAAACACGCGAATATCCGAATAACCTGCCCCCTCGCAATCAATAAAGCGTTGTAAATAATAAACCCCATTACTACTGGTTAACCAGAATAAATCGGTCATTTTTTCTATCCGACGAACGCCTTCGCCTTGCGATCCAAACAATGGTTTGCTAATTAACTGGTTGCCTGCTTTCAACTCTGCTTCAGCTATTGCCAAGGCTTTTGTCCGGTCTTTAAGTACCCAGGTTACTGGGGTATTGATCTTTGCATAACTTAATAAGGCACTAGTTCTCGCTTTATCTACACTTTTTTCTATCGCATAGCCATCATTGTAAACAGGTACCCCTATTACTTTTAAGGCATGTAAAATATCTAAATAAAAAATCACTTCCTGTAATGAACCACCAGGAACTCCCCGAACAAATACAGCATCGGGTAAAGCGGGTTCAAAACCAGGGATTAAAACAGCTGGTTTTGAAGGATCAAGCGAGAATTCACATTCAGTCAGAGAAACATATTTGCTGGTATATCCTCTATTTGCAAAAGCTTGACGTAACTGTTTACCATGCCAGCCAGGATCATCAGTAAAGATTGCTATACAAGCCAAAACTAACCTCAATAAATTATTAAAAACATAAATATGAAAATTCAGATTAAAAATCACACAAAGCCACAGAGACACTAAGAAGAGCTTTTAGGTCTCTTTTCTCCGTGTCTCTGCGCCTCTGCCTGAAAACTATCTTTCCTTAATTTTACAAGCCAAATGATTGGTCTAATAAGGCATTATCTAATTTACCCGCTCTATAGCTATTACCCGATTCAACAGCTGTTACGATAACACTGGCAGGACTAAACAACATGCCATCAATTTTGAAAAAATCATAGTTACAGGCTTTAAAAATTTCAGCAAAAGGTTTTCCATAATCTTTTGAGGTTGAACTTGGCAATGCTTGAGCCAGTTTTTCAGCCTCTTCATCACTTCCTTTTACAAACAAATGCACCTGTCCTGCAAATAAAATAGCATCGTTAGTTCTACCCATCGCTTTTACAAAATCAGGGTGTGGAGGACAAATAGGTGCACTACCTGTACCATCAATAATATTTTCTAATGGAAAATGTAATTCATGCGCCTTATGCATAGCCACTTCTAAAACTCTACCAACGACCTGAACACCACCAGCCAGACTACTTGTTGGCGTAACAATAATAGTCAGTTTATCAGCAGATACTCCACAAGCTGAAGCAATTTTTTCAATAATTTCAATAGGTGGAATTTTATCATTTTCAATAACCAATGCAGTTGTATCAGCACTGTCTTGGTATTCTAATTCTTTATATAACTCTTCAACGGGAACTGTCTCACCATCTTTTTCTTTACGCGCCATTGCCCTAGCTGGCCCAGAACCTAAGGCGTAATATTTTTCATGTGATAAACTCCAACCTGCATACTGACTTCCCAAACAGGCTAAAACTGGGTTTGTAGCATGTACATTAATGGTTAATGGCCAATTTTCTGTATAACTACTTTGTGAGATGGAAACTGTTCCCATGCCACCCATACAAATTTCAGTAATAATGCGCCCAGCTTCCAATCCACCTGGCACTTCAATACCGGCATCAATAATAGTGCAACCATTTTGCAATTTTTGCACACCTAGCCTTAATTTATCAGAATTATCGATTAATTCTTGTACTAA
Source organism: uncultured Methylomarinum sp. (assembly GCA_964472945.1). Lineage (GTDB taxonomy): Bacteria > Pseudomonadota > Gammaproteobacteria > Methylococcales > Methylomonadaceae > QPIN01. The sequence continues at coordinate 23,333 of CAYYNM010000012.1, forward strand.
GGGTTGTGTTAATTTATTTACACTCGCTGTGTATTGCATTTTAGAGTTACCTATCTTAAAAGATTCATTAATTGTTGTTGTCTTGCAAGCAACAAGCCTTCAACTTGTCGTTCATTTTTACCGCCAGCCATAATACTGCAAATCGGCATGCCTGTGTGAATAATTGCACTTTCCTGTGGTATATCAACAACCCAGGAAGGCCACTTTATCAATTGGTTAATGGTTATTAGCTGATCAGCAAAAATAATTTTGTATGCCTGGTATGATGTTAGCGAATTAAGCACGGGCAAACTATTACCCGTTAAACCACTATTGATATGCGTTGAAAACACATCAGAAGAGTAAAGATTAAGACTGGCAGATGGTCTGGCATTAATTTCCAGCACATAACATTGCCTTTTATACTCAATAAAATCTAAAGAATTAATACCCTGCAATGAAAAATCAACAACTAAAGTCTTCAATACTTTATTTATTGTTTGTTCAACCGTGGTATCTATCTCAAGCTGGTTTATAAGCCCTGAAAACACAAACTCATTATTGCCAATCTGAGTTGTAAATTGCTTATGATAACCAATAATTTGATATTCCTTTGTATTTGCTACAAATAATACAGAGCGAGGAGTACCTTGGTAATATTTTTGCCAATAACACGTATTGTTAGTATTATTTTCAGTAGTATGCCATTTAATACCAACACCTCCCTCACCGGTTAATGGTTTAATCAACCAATTTTCATTATCAACAGGTGCTTGAAAGCATATTTCAGGAAAATTAATATTCCGCTGCTTTAACGTTAGAAAAAACTGAGCTTTATTTTGAATAGTTGCAAAAACCAGAGGTGAATTACCCAAAACAGTAAAGTTTTGTGCTAAATAGTTTAACGTTGATTGATGGCTTTCTAGACCACTGCCATAAATTACATAAGTGGTAGATTGATTTTTTAATAAAGTGAGAGCATCTTTCACTTCTATTAAAGATAAATCATTTACTTTTATAACTTGCGAAGCATAAGCTTGCGTATCTACATCAGCAAAACAGTCAATTACACTGGGTTCAAACCCCAAATTTTTGGCTAATGAAGCCAGCATTCTCCCTGAACTGGCAATAATCAGTAATTGTTCTCTCTGTGGTGTCAAATTAAATAGTCGTTCAAAATTATTTTAACAAAAACAATATAAAGAAATATTAAAAATAACCACAGAGAACACGGAGGCTTAGTGCTCAAAAAACTCTGTGTTCTCAGTGATCTCTGTGGTAAAAAATGTTAGATCTTTTATGTCCTCTTACTTAGTGATGAGTCTAATTAATAGGGCGCAGTGCTTTAGCCTGCAATTGTACTAAAAATACAGTTCGTAAGTTGGATAAGTGTTAGCGTTATCCGATATTTTTGATAAAACAACTTGATTTTCAAAATAATGGCGGAAGGCGCTATCGCTTTTCTCACCTTACGTTCTTATGATTTTTCTACACTAAATGTCAACCAACTTATCGCATTTCTAGTTAATATTGCTTTTTGTTTAAATAATTTAGCTATGTCACCGTTAAATGTGGAATATAGTGGCTCTTCAACTTTTCAACACTTAACGGTGACATAGCCAATAATTTTGAACGACTACCTATATTTCCAAAGCTAACACCATTAGCGCTACTTCTACGCTATAAACAGTTATTTTAACAATGGAAATAGTACCAAGGAAAGATGGTGAGCTACCATATGCTCTTGTCGGTAAGAACTTTGATCGACTTGAATCTGTAAAACTAGCTCATTAATTGGCTGAGATAAACTCTCTTTTCGGTTTAAAAGATAATGCACAGAGCTATTTTGTGCATCATACCCACTTCGACTAGCAAATTTGCTTGCTAAACAACTCGCCCATAGATTGGATTCAGGGCCTAACCAATAATCAGCCTGTGGCATAGTTAAAGCAATTTCTAATCCTTTTGGGTCCATATCACTAAACACAATAACGGTTTTACCTTGCCCAAACCGTGATAAAAACTGATAACAAGTTTCAGTTTTTGCTCCACTTTTATGGTCGCCCCTATATATCCATAAAGCCTTTTGACAAATATCAGGTAATATCAGTTGCGAATACAGTTGCATAATCGCCAGATTCTCTACCACAACAATAACATCGTGATTTATCTGATTAATACTTGAAGCAATAGGCATAAACCCTACACTTGGAATAATATCTGAATGTAGCTGAATTTGTCTGTTATTAAGTTGAATAATACCTGCTGGACAATTGACTAGAAGATGATCTTGGCTAACCGGGTTATTAGCCAGTTTTTCATTATTATGAAGCCTTGCAACATCCACACGGTTTTTAGGAAGTTGAGAGACTTCAAAGGGGTCAATATTAATTTCTTGTTTTACCTGACTGCGTATTGAGCGTTTATCTTCAGCCGTAAAAAAAAGCTTGTTACCCTGCCTTCGCCCACATTGGTAACGATCAATAACAGCCGAACCTGTTTTGCTAAAAGGATGAATCGTGGTTTTACCTGGATTCTTTTTAAGTAACTGGCTAATCCAGTTAAACATTTCACGATTCAATTTACTGAACTCTACGTAAAAATATTTCAGTGACTAACTGATTACCATCATAGTCTTGCAATTTATCACCTTCCAGTTCCAGCTCGATCACCGCTTTAAATCGCTGTTGCAAACAACAATACTGAGCAAAGACAATATCTAGCCATAAATCTGCCTCTATTGATAAATTCGCCGTTTTCCAATATTGCAATGCTGATATTTTATGCCCCTGTTTTTGCAGCACTTGAGTAAACAACTCTTCTATATGCTGTTCATAATCATCACGCTGATAATCAATATGTATTGTTTCACTACTATCTACAGGCATAGCTTGACGATTTTTATTCTGCAATTTAATCGTCGTATTTTGGCGTTTTAACTCCTGCACAATGCTGATTAAATCATTCTGCAAACTAGATTTACTGCTATTAATACCGGTTTTAAAATTCAACCCTATATCACGCTTTAATATGTGCGGTATATTAGGTTCCTCACTCCATTCGCGAGGACTCCATTCTGGGTGCTGTTTTAAAAATTGAGCCATTGCTCTGGTTCTATTTGCGGTCTGCTCTTGCAAGCGCAAGGTAAATAGCAAGGTTTTCATGCGGTCAACAATACTGGCTAGACGCACGACAATGTCTTTATATTGATCGATAAAATGGATAACTTTATTTGACAACTCTGAGGGTGCCGACCAGCAGTTAATCCAGTCATAACAGTTAAATAAGTTAATTTGATTAAGCTCTTTAACTAATTGTTGAGCATAGGAAAGTGCTCGTGTATTCTCTCTGATTTTACTGGATAATGAATTCACAAAACCAAATTGGCTAGTAATAGCAGAAAACATCACACATAGACAGCTCTCTAGTTGCTCTAATGATTCATAAAGATTATCGTCAATATGCTCTAGGTGATAATTAGCCTCATCCAGCCCATTCTTTTCTAAAGCCTGACGATAAGCATCAATATCTTCTGTCACATTAGCAAGCACTTTTGCCATATTGGTATTTTGCCGATAACTAGAGTTTCTCAGTAATAATTTATCTATCAGTCGTTTAATATCACTGGTAAGACGAAACTCATCACTTTGGTCGGCAATCCGCAATAAACTTATTTTTTTTAAACTATCAATTAATGCCTGATTATTATCATCTACAAACACAGTACCATTAACATAAGCTTCAGCAAGCAGTTGATCTGCACTCCCCACCTTTCTAATCAGGCTCGCAACTTGAGCTTGGTCAAAACTCATAAAAAAACATCCTCTTGCTGCTGAGTATTTTGTTCATCCAGTTGTTTATCTAAATCTAAATTCTCCGCATCATTTAAAAATGCAATAATTTGATGCAGATAATTCATTTTTCCAGTAACAATATACAAGGCACCTTGTGGATTAGGCTTAACTAAATAGCCTGTATGTTCTAGTTTTTGTAAAACCCAACTTAATTGTTCGGTAATATTGGTCTTATTGGTTTTAAACATTCCCGACTGAGTCAGTCGGTTCATTTGTTCACATAACGACGGCTCATTTTCAATCATATTAAGGAGTTGATGCAAACGTATTTCATCACGCGCTCTAATAGGCATATCCTGTCCCATTGCCGTCATAATCATATCCATCCACTCAACAACAGGGCGTAATTGTGAACGAATTTCTGAAAAGGCATCTTTAATACGCCCTCTATTATTATCATCGACCGAGGTATAAGCCGAGTAATAGATTTCTTCACCGTCTAACACGCATAAGTCACGCTCTAATTGTGCCAAAAAACCAGCTACTTTATTAAAGTTATCAGTACTGGATAAATAATCAAAGGCATCAGGACAAGCCGTAGAACAAATAAATTGCCCACTTAATAGTGCTTCTGTAACATGTTTAAACATGACTGGCTTCCTCGTTTATTTCTAGCTTCTTAAGTATTATATCTAGTTGACTTTCAGGTAAGTTCACCTCATGAAGTGTTTGTTTATCCAAATGATAACGATGGTTGAATAGGCTTAATATTTGTCTATCTGCCGTGGGTGTCGCTGAGATTATATGGATATTTTGCTGTTGTAGCATGTTCATCATAGCTTCAATATTTTCGGGTGCTAAATCACCTAGCTCATCAATGGGCCAGCAAATAACGGTATTGTTATTTTTTCTTAACATAGCGGTAACGCCGGTAAAAAAAGTAATTAATGCGAGGTATGACAAGCCTGTAGAGCTCACATCTTTTAATTCTTTGGCATTTCTAGCTAATTTAACCTGCCCATTTTCGGTAATACTAAACTCAATATCAAATAGTGTAAGGTGTTTAATGCTAACCCCTGTTAAAGGAAGAAGGCTGGTTAATTCGCCCATCGCTTCAATTAACGAACGGGGTATTTCAGAGCCACCCGATAAATCTCTTTGCTCACAATATTGTTGGTAATTATCCCCAAAGGTTTTTAAAGCTTGCCAGTATTCAAGATCATTCATTTTTGAACGTATATTAATTTTAATATCACCCAAAGCTTCAAAATACTGAGTTTTACTGACATTATTAGAAAGCTGATGACCCGTTTGTTTAATAATATGTTCAAATTGACATAAATGGCTATAAAAGGTGTTTACATCTGTAGCATGCAATTCAATTTGTTGACTGGTTGCTTGCTTTACATTTTCAACCATTTGCAAAATATTTTTCAGAGGTTCCTCTATCTCTAATGCATCAACTTGAAAGTAACGATTTGAAGTGCTGGATTGCTCCATTGCTTTTTGCCAAACTTCAGCCAACTGACTACGGTGATGCTTATTAAACAATTTCAATAATACCTGCTTACCATTATGTAAGGTCTGCTCTTGTTGTTTTCGTTTTTTTAATACCGTATGACATAAAGTTGGTAAGGTAGAAGCTGCATATTCAGGAATTTTTTCACTTAATACTGGAGGATTGGCTTTAAGTAAATCCATGGTATTGCTCAATTGATTAAATAAACTTTGTTGCTTGTCCTGTAGGCTTTCCAGGTTTGCAATATTTTGTTTTAACAGTCTGCGAGTATTTTTATATTCTATTTTTACCAGCTCGATTGAAGCACTGAGCATAGCTGATTTTTGCTGGTATTCACTCCGTTGCTGACAAAGTATAGGGTTTTGTTTCCAGCGTTTTTCAAACCACTCTTGATAAGCCTTATCTTTTTCCTGAAAGGATCTTGCCAGATTTTCCTGTTGAATTAATTCCTTTTGTTTTTGATTAAGGTTCACAATGGTTTCATCTGTACCATTGGCTTTCAGGTCAGCTTTTAACTGCTGATTAATACGTTGCTGTTCTTGTTGAAACGATTGGTTAATACTTTCAATCTGTTTATTAATGCTAATAATGGTGTTTTCAGCATCTGAAATAATAGTGCCTTCCCGACCTAAATGTTCACTTTTTAACAAGCTGTTTTCTGCTTCATATTCTTGATTAATAGTATTAATTGCTGTTTGGCAACTTTCAATCTGTAATGAAATCTGATTTATAGTCTGTTCAACTTCTTGGCGCTTCTTTTGTTTCTCAGCTACAAGCTGATGATTTAAATTTTCTTCTTCTGCCAATAAATTACTTTCTTTTTGGCTACCACTTTCAAGTACCTGCTCTGCTCTATTCAGCTCAGTTTTATTGTGTTCTCTTAATTTATTAGCCGTCATTAAAGAGGCATTAATCTGCTCCACCTCCTTTTTCAGGTTTTCAATACGCGCAAAAAGCATTTGCTCCTGTTGCTCTAAAGAGGCTTTATCAGCAGTTATATTTTCCCTTTCTGTTAAATTTTCAAGATCTATTTCCAGTCCATAAAAACTTTGCTGAGTTGATTCAATAGATCTTGGGTTTAATTGAGTGCTTTCTAATAACTCAGGAGCAATAACACGGCCTATATTTTGTTCCCAGCCTGTTATTTCATTTTCTAGAAAATATTGTAAAGAACCCGCTTCGGGGCGCAATCTTTTTAAACATTGTTGATGAGACTGTTCAGTTTTCAGAAGTTCTATTTTGGTGTTTTTTAGTTGGTTTTCAATCGACTGGTAGCTAGTTAATGCAGCGTTATAATCGTTCTGAGCTGTTTTATCGAGTTTAAATGACTTTTTAAGCTCATTTCTTACTATTTTTAAAGCCTGCTGGTTTTTGCTAAATTGTTTTTCTAAAGCTTCGGAAGCTGAAATTGAATCTAAACTTGCTTTAGTAATACTAAAATCAGTGTTTAATTGCATTTTACTCGCTTCGATAGGCCTTAGCCGATCACTTTTATCAATTAAAAGTTGATCTTTACGCTGGTGATACAGCTCTTTAGCTTCCGTCAACTGTTTTTCTTGAGCTAATTCAATAGAGGTACACTGTTTTTCAAGATTTTGTTGTTGATTTTTAACACTATATTTTAATTCGACTAACTGTTTTTCATAAAACTGAATTATTTCCTTACTCTCATTTTCCAGCGCCTCTATTTCATTTTTATTATTTTTTAGATCCACAATAATTTGGTCGAGTAAAGCACCTTTAAATGCAAAGCTTTCTGCATCTTGTGCCTCATACTCTAACTTTTGCTCTTCTAAAGAGTCTATCTCAAATTCACACTCTTTAATTTTAAGCTTGAGTTCACATAAATCATCTTCTTTAGGCTCTAACTGTTGTTCATATTGTTGTTTTAATTGTTGCCCCTGTTGTTTTAACAGTTTGAGCTGCTCAACTGATTCCTTCAATTCCTTTTCGGTAGAACTATGATATTGACGAGTAAAAAAATGAATATGTGATAATTCTGCCAGTGTTTCCTTTAAGGCAGATGCCGTCACTAACAAGTGATCAAAGTCCTGCTGTTTAGCTTCTAATTCCCTAGAAGCATTTAGATCAGCCAGCCATGCATCAATATGTTGTTTATTAAGCTGGAACGGGATTTTCCCTGTTTCATTATCCAAAAGATTGTGACTTAGCTTGTCCCGAGAAATATCAATCAGCATTTGTTTAATGGCATCAAAATCACCCATTTTCTCAATAACTGAACTAA
>CAYYNM010000013.1:0-29602 GCA_964472945.1 uncultured Methylomarinum sp.
GGACTGCCTAGGAGGCTGTCCGAGAACAGAGAACCTGCTACGGAAAAAGCCCTTTAGACATCGATACCATATTTAGAAAATAGTGAATATAAAGTTGGGCGTGTAACCCCTAGTAATTTTGCGGCATTAGATACGTGGTTATTAGAATAAGCAAGTGCTCGTTTTATAGCGGCTGTTTCAGCAACTTCTCTCACTCTTTTTAAGTTTAAGGGAATTTCTTCTGCTTCATCATGTATACATGACTCTTTCCTATTTAAATACTATCTACCATTGTTTCAGCAATCATAAAAAAAGACTCTTCATTTTCAACAAAAGCAGCAACAATATCTGGGTCAAAATGCTGCTCGCTTCCCATCTTAATTATTTCTAGCGTTTTTTCTCTGGAGAATGGGGGTTTATATACTCGACGAGTTGTTAGAGCATCATAAACATCAGCAACAGCTAAAATGCGAGCATTCAAAGGAATATTTTCTCCCTTTAAGCCATGCGGATAACCAGAACCATCCCATTTTTCATGGTGGTAATAGGCAACTTCCATCCCGCTTTTTATAAAAGATTGTGATTTATATTGTTCATATACCATCCGTAATGTATTACCTCCAATACTGGTATGCTTTTTCATAACTTCAAATTCCTTCTCTGTGAGTTTACCAGGCTTTTTTAATATTGCATCAGCAATACCTACTTTACCTATATCATGCAAAGGAGAAGAGCGTACTAAATCCTCAGTAAACTGACTGGAAATAATATTTTTATATTTTCCTGATCGCCCTAAAATTTGACAAAGAAGCTCACAATATTGCTTAAGTCGTAACAAATGAGCTCCAGTTTCAGGGTCTTTATATTCAGATAATTTTGCTAAAGCGGCAATGATAGCATCCTGAGACTCTGTTTGTATTTCTAGGTGCCAATGATTCATTAATGCAGTTGCGCTAGAATTAATGAGTGTTTTTACCATCTCTAATTGTATTTTATCAATACTTATATCAGTATCACTGCTAATTGTTAATAAACCAATTACCCGTTTTTCGGTGTTTAAAGGTATGCAGGCACATGCTTTACCTCTAAACAGCTTTTGCTCGTTTACTAAAAGAACACTATCAGGCTTAACTAAAAAGGCTTCTTTTTCTCGTAAACATTGAGCAAGACTTCCTTGCAATAGATCATCAGCCATAATTGATACTGATTCTTTATATTGTTCTGTTTTATGAGGTAAAAATATGTCCTCATTATCCTTGTTTAAAAATAAAGCAACTTGATTAGTCTGGGTGATTTTTTGTATGATATGAATTAATGCATCAGCAATTTGTGCTGAAGATCTCATTTGGGTTAGCTCTCTAACATATTGATATTGAATAGCTATTGCCTGAGTACGAATTTCAACTAAGCTTTCTAGCTGATTATTCAACTCATTAAGTTTTAAATTACTTTTTTCTAGTTTTTGTTGTAACTGCTTTTCAGCCTGGATTAAACGATACTGCTCCAATGAATCATATATGGTTTGTATAAGTAACTCTCGTGGGCAAGGCTTATTTAAAAAACGAGAAATTCGACCTTTATGTAAAGCTTTTATAGCAATATCTAACTCAGCCCTACCCGTTAACATAACTAACACTGTTTCAGGATACAGTGAATACACCTGAGAGAGAAATTCAATACCATCAGTCTCTGGCATATTGTAATCAGAAATAACCAAGGCAAAAGGACCTAAAGATGCGAGTATCTGCAAACCTTCTTCTGCGCTTTCTGCAATTTCAACCTTGAACTCTTTACGTAATTGCCGTTGAATACCCTCTAGTAACCGACGTTCATCATCAACAAAAAGTATCTTTTGACTAATTGAAGAGTGGTTCATTTTTCTATTTTCCATGATGTTTATTACAAACTAACCAAAACTATCTTTAAGTGCCTCGGCATTATTTTTGTGTTATTGTCTGGGCTAATTCTTGCCAGTGAGCTATTTGTTCCAGTTTGCCAATACGTTCCAGGTACGTAATATCTAAATTGCACTCAAACAATCGAGTACTTTCTTGAATACCAGGTGGTTTAAGTAAAGCAGTCGCAACATGTACCGCTGTCAGAGCATTAATACCATCATACTCTGTCTCATTTGGGTTAAACTGTAGCAGAATTGACTCAATAACTCTGGGTGGAATTCTCCATAACCCTAAAATATAAGCCGCAACTTCAGCTCGAGTAAAACCAAAAATTTGTTTTTCTAATTTAATAATACTCGTATCAGTTTGTTTAAGCTCTTCAAGCAGAGTATTAAACTTATCCGGTAGTTTTGACATAAAAATTAACAAGCCCATATTATGCAATAATGCGCCCAAAAAAGCTTGATCTGGTCTATCTTCCCCCTGCCCTTCTGCTAAAGAAATTTTCTTTGCCAGAACAGCTACACGTATTGAATTAGCAGAAATGCATTCTAAAATATATGTATGTTTTAGGTTATTAGTGAGAAATGATTCCTTGATAAACGTACTAAGTACCAAATCAGTTAACTGTTGTACTCCTATTAAATTAACTGCTTGAGATAGGTTAGATATTTTTTGCTTAAGACCAAAATAAGGCGAATTGACAATCTGTAATAACTTGGCTGAAAAAGCTATATCATGAGAAAAAATCTTTGCAATACTATCTGAAGTACTATTATCCTTGGCAACTTCTAATTTTAATTGTTGATAAATTGTAGGTAAACTGGGAAGTTGACTAATATCACCAATACTATCAATAATGTGTGGATTATTAATACACGATTGAATTTTAAAAACCTGAAAAATTGTTTCTTTTAAAAGTGTTATATCGCAGGGTTTACTTAAATATTGGTGGGCCACCTTCATAGCTTTTTTTAATACCGTTTCATTTGCATAACCACTTAATATAAATCGTATCGTCGCAGGATATTGCTCTGCCACTTGCATTAATAACTGATCACCTGGCATGTTAGGCATCATCATATCGGTCACAATTAAATCAATGGGGGTGTATGCCATCAATTCAAGTGCATCCTCAGCTGAACAAGCAAAAAACAATACCCAATTGTTCCTCTCCCGTCTTAATGCCCGTTTAATACCGTTAATTATATTTTGGTTATCATCAACAAATAAAATATTCTTTTTTATCATTGTTCTAGATTATTTTTTAGCTTCAATGGAAGTTCAATGTGAAAGGTTGTTCCTATACCTTCAATTGAATCAAAGTAAAATTCTCCATGATGCTTTTCTACAATAATTTTATAGGCAATACTTAAACCTTGTCCGCTACCTTTACCTACCTCTTTAGTAGTAAAAAAAAGATTAAAAACCTTATCTTGAATTGCTTTGGGAATCCCCCCCCCTGTATCTTTTATGCTGATACAGAGCTTATCCTGTTTTAACTCAGTACTAATAGTGATAACACCTCTGGCTGCTTTTTTTTCTTCAATAGTATGTGCAGCGTTGACAATTAAATTAAGAAATACCTGGTTGATCTCATTCATATAACAAGGTATTTCAGGTAGTTTATCAGCAAAATAAGTTTCAATATCAGCAATATATTTATATTCATTTTTGCAAATAATAAGAGTGTTCTTAAGCACTTCATTGATATTCGCAAAAGAAATTGTTGCTCTATTAGTATGAGAAAATACTTTCATTGCTTTAACAATATTAGCTACTTGTTCAATACCTTCTAACGATTGCTTTATAGCAAGTGGAGTATCTTTTAAAATAAAGTCTATATCAAAGTGTTGCTCCCATTCACTCCATTGCTGTTGCCTCTCTATTGAACATTGAGGAAGGCTATCCTTATTTTTTGCAATAAAGCTTTGTAAATCATCAAAATTGGTTTGTAATGCCTGAAGGTTATCACCTATGTATTGCACAGGCGTATTGATTTCATGTGCAATTCCAGAAGCTAACTGACCAACCGCTTCTAGTTTTTGAGACTGGCTTAGTTGCATTGCCAGTTCTTTTGCCTCACTAATATCATCAATAACCCCTGTAAAATAAATTTCACCTTGCAAGCTAAGCTCATTTACCTTTAATGTAGCAGGGAAGTTTTTACCCGTTTTATGCCTGGCTTCAATTTCTCTCTTTTGTCCTAAAATATGAGTTTGTTTATTAACAAGATAATTTTTTAAAAACTGATCATGTTGGATAGCAATCTCTTCAGGCATTAAGATTCTTACATTTTCTCCAACCACTTCATCAACTTTGTAGCCAAATATTATCTCAGCCGCATGATTAAATTTAATGATTATCCCTTTTTTATTGATGGATACAATAGCACTACCTACCGTTTCAAAAATAGTTTCCAAAGCCTGTTTTTGGTTTTCGGACAGAAGCATATGACATTTTATAGCCGCTGTTACTTTATCCAGCATATATCCAAAACAGCCAAGGATCAATGGTGCTGTCCAGATAATCATTAGCAGAGGTTCGTTGTTATGTACTTGCTTGATAGACTCCCACGATATTGGGCCTTGTTCTGAATAAACTAAAAATACAATAGCACCTACTGGGAATAACAAACCAATACCACAAGAAATCAACAAGAAAAAATGACTGGGTAACCATAAAAAAGTCTTTTGCATTAGTATTAAAGGTGAATATGAATATGAATATTATCTTTAAATAAGTATAGACTATAATTACAAATGTTTTCACTTAATGCAGTAGGATGGTCAATTTCTTATAGTTAATTTTTAACGTTAATCTTTTAAGCACCTCCTTATAACCCTAAACTTGGAACTCATGCTCCACATCACGAAACGCAGTGCATTTCAGCATGAACTTCCACGGAGATTGTAAAAATTGGGAAAGCCTTCAGCAATTTTAGAGCTAAAATTTATGTGCAGACTTATTGTCGTATTTCTAACTATCCGCAAGCAATGACTACTAAAAATTATAAGTCACTCATGAAAAGTTATTGGGGGGGAGTAGTTATCTTTGAGACATCGATACCATATTTAGAAAATAGTGAATATAAAGTTGGGCGTGTAACCCCTAGTAATTTTGCGGCATTAGATACGTGGTTATTAGAATAAGCAAGTGCTCGTTTTATAGCGGCTGTTTCAGCAACTTCTCTCACTCTTTTTAAGTTTAAGGGAATTTCTTCTGCTTCATCTGTTTGATTCAAATCTAAATCTTCTTTTGTTAAAATTGAATCATCAGCCATGATAACGGCTCTTTTAATTTTATTTTCTAACTGACGAATATTACCTGGCCATGAGTAACTTTCAATTAGCTGTGCAGCATCCTGACTAAATTGTTTAATATTTTTTCCATTTTCTTCACTAAAACGTTTTAATAAAGCAGTAGCAATTACAATGGCATCGCCTTGTCTTTCTCTTAATGGCGGTATATCAACTGTGATTTCATTAATACGATAATATAAATCTTCTCGGAATAACCCCTCATCAATTTGTTTTAGAATATTCTGGTGTGTGGCACAAATAATTCTAACATCAACAGCAATTTCTTCGCGTCCACCTAAACGTTCGATTTTACGCTCTTGAATAAACCTAAGTAACTTGGCTTGTAGAGAAAAAGGTAAATCGCCAATTTCATCAAGAAAAAAAGTGCCACCTTCGGCATATTCTATTTTTCCCTTTGTCTGTTTGCTTGCACCTGTAAAAGCCCCCTTTTCATAGCCAAATAATTCACTTTCTAATAGGCTATCAGGAATTGCAGCACAGTTAACGGCTATAAAAGGTTTTTTTGATCGGTCACTTAAGTGATGAATTGCTTTTGCTAAAACCTCTTTCCCTGTTCCACTTTCACCTAATAATAGTGTTGTAGCATTAGTGGGTGCAATTTTTTCTATCATCTTTGATAGGTCTTGCATTTTTTCACTGGTTGCGATTATACCTTTTAAAGGTTCCTCAATATTTTTATTTAAGATTAAATTTTCTTTTTCTAATTCATTTAACTGAAAAGCCCGATCTATAATCAGGTTTAATATATCAAGATCAACAGGTTTTTGATAGAAATCATACGCTCCCATTGCAACGGCTTTAATGGCATTTTCTCTTTCATCATTACCTGTTACCACTATCACTTTTGTATCGGGTGCTAGTTGTAGAATTTGTTTTAATGTTGCAAGCCCTTCCGTTGCATTTGTAGGGTCAGGAGGCAGACCTAAGTCTAAAGTAACTACACTGGGCATAAATCGCCTTAATGCCGTAATGGCTTCTTCCCTATCACCCGCAATAATCGTTTCATAATTATCAAAGCTCCACTTTAATTGTTTTTGTATACCTGGGTCATCTTCTACTATTAGTAATGCTTTTTTTGGTTTCATAAATTTGTTTAAGCTTAAGTATTAAAAGGGAAAATAATGCTTTTTAATTATCTATTTTTCCCTTATCTATAAGTTGAATAAAGTAGTTATTCTTTTGGATATATTAATAATAGATTAATTTATATAGATTGCTAACTTTTAACTTATTAAGAGTTAACTTACTTTGGGTAAAGAAATAGTAAATATTGTTCCCTCCCCCACTGTACTTTTTACATCAATTTTGCCCGATTGTTGCAAAATATATTCTTGAGCCTCATAAACACCAATTCCCATACCCGCATTTCCTTTTGTGGTATCAAAAGGTTTAAATAAACGTTGCTGGATGAATTTATCATCCATTCCACTTCCTGAGTCAATTATTTTTATCTCAATATCTACTGTATTACTGGATATTTCAATATGAACAGTTCCTGTATCTTCTGTTGCTTCTTGTGCATTTTGTACAAGATGTCCTAGTATTGCCGTCAGTTTTTCTTTTTCAGCAACAACCCAATGTGAATTATTTTCAGCATTAGTGGTTACGATTGGCTTATTAGAAGCTTGTTGTGCAATAACGTCGAATATAACTTTAGCTAAATCAACTTTAATGCCCTTATTTTCTGGCAGGTTTCCTTTTTTTAACTGACTAAGAATATTATCAATTTTTGACACTACATTTTCTAATGTTTCTATGGAATCATCAATAAACTCAGGGTTTCTTTTGTGTTTTTCTGAGTTTTTTACAATTAATGAAATTTGTGCAACAAGATTCTTCAAGTCATGGACTAAAAATGCCGAGAATCGATTATAGGCTTCAAATTGTCTTGCTCGACTTAAATCGTCACTTATCTTGGTTAGAACTAATGCATTAGCGAGTTGCATCCCTGATGTTTTTAATAAATCATGGTCTTCCCAATCTATTTGTCTGGAAACCCGTGCTTGAGTCAGAACCACAAAGCCTTCTAATGTATTTTTTTGTATCAAAGGAATAATTAACCATATATCTTCAAATTCAGCATACCATTTATCTAAGCCCAAACCGGCATAAACATCTGGGTCATTAAAATATTCCACAAAGTCTATAACCCATTGTTTTTTTGAAATAAATTCAATTAGCTTATCATCTTTACTGAGTTGCTGTTTATTGTGAGCATCAAGACTGATGTCAGCCGTTAGAGAGTAGTTTCCTTGTGTATTTTTAACCCATAAGCCCCCAGCCGAGCTATCAACAATATTTGCCATCGTGTGAACAATTAAATAGCTTAAGTCATCAAGGTTATCAAGTTCTGCAATTTTTTTACTGAGTTTTATCCACTCATCACGGTAGTCATACCGTTGCTGGTAAAGGTGCTTACTAAAATAAACTTTTGCTAAAGCACGTATTTTTCCTGAAACGAAGAAAATAAGTAGGAATATAATGGCTAAAAATATAAAGCTAACTTGGGCGATTGCTCCCCAGTTTCCACCATAGATTTTTATATAATAGCCCGCTAAAGACATAATAAGTAGATATAGCCCTGCTCCTAAGAGAACAGTACTGTGGAAGATGACTTTATTAGAGACTTGGATATTAACTTGGTTCTGGCCTAATCTATACAAAGAGGTCGCGAGTAAAGGAACAACAAAAAGGTTTACTAGCCCCCTTAATTGCCATAATGTTGAATCCAATTCATGAAATAACAAAGATTTGCTATAAAAAACAAAGTCAATGGCAAAAATAAAGGAGAGCCCCATACAGATAAACTTTATCGCCCAGCGTTGTTCCTGTGCCGCATTACGATAAAGTTGTTCTATTAGAATTAAGCCTATAAGGGAAAAACAGATATGAGCAAGCGGTCTAAAGTCAAAGCCAATAATTTGTTGAAATAAGTAACGTAAACCTGGGATAAATTCGAGTACAACAATACCAAGAATAGCAATAACAATAAGCGGAGCTTTCCACCCCTTTTTTAAAAAATAATATTTATCATCAAACTGTTGTTTTGAAATTAATGCACTTAGTAAAAAATACCACGCTAGGTTGCGAAGGGATTCAATGGGAAAAACATCTTGAATATAAAAAGAATCATGCTGTATAACAAAGACTATAGATGATGCCCAAATCAGACTAAAGAGTACTGCGACAGCACTTATTTTGCCAAATTCACTTTTATTGATTTGGATGATAATTAACCCAAATAATAAAAAATAAGCTACGGCTGCTGAAGCATAACTATAGAGTGCATAGATATCCAATAGTCTTTTCCTTTATATATTCATTAGCTTGAAATTTATAACATATAGCTGTAATTAGTTTGATTTTTTAACAAATTTAGTCAAAATCACAATTTGTTGCCCACTCACACGACCCTCAATATGTTCTGGATTATCAGCAACCAACGATATTCCACGAACCGCTGTCCCTCTTTTGGCAGTAAAACCACCTCCTTTAACATTTAGGTCTTTAATCAGGGTTACTGTATCCCCTGTTGATAGTACAACGCCATTACTATCAATATGTTTTACAATATCTTCGTCACTAACACCCTCACCTGTCGCTTTTGCCCATGCTAAGTTATCATCATCAAGGTAAAGCATATCTAATAAGTCTTGTGCCCAAGTTTCAGAACGTAAACGAGTCAGCATACGCCATGCAACAACTTGCACGGCTGGGACCTGGCTCCACATACTGTCATTTAGACAATGCCAGTGATGAACATCAACCTTTTCTGGATTTTCTATTTGATCTAAACAAGTTTGACAGATTAAAATTGATTCATCAACACTATCATTTGAGGTGGGTGGCACTTCATAAACATTTAAATCTTCAGTTGCTGTACATAGTTCACATTTTGATTCACTACGTGTTTGTAACGCTTTTTCTATACTCATTATTATTTGTTTAAAGTTATTATTTTGAAACGGGGTGTACTCTTATCTAACTAATCATACGCGCTCGAACAAGCCGCCCTTTAATTTTACCATTGGTAAAATAATCAAGCACTTTGCGTAAAGCTTTACGGTCAATTGCAATATAACTTGCAATATCAAAAATATCAATTTTACCTATTTGCGATGCTGATAAGCCTGCATCCCCAGTTAATGCACCTAATATATCTCCAGGGCGAATTTTGTTTTTTCGACCAACATCTATTTGCATAGTTGCCATTGTAGGATGTACACTAAATTTAGCATCACGATTTAAACTGTTTATATTTTCAATATTACAAGCTTTATCTTGATATGCTTCAATAGCCTTCACTCGCATATTTTCAGCTTGAGTAAATAGGCTTAAAGCAATCCCTTGTTCCCCTGCCCTACCTGTTCTTCCAATTCTATGGATAAAGATTTCAGGGTCTCTCGGTAATTCATAATTAATAACAGCTGATAATAATTTAATATCTAAGCCACGAGCAGCAACATCCGTTGCCACTAAAACAGAACAACTTTTATTGGCAAAGCGAATTAAAACTTGGTCACGGTCTCTTTGTTCTAAATCACCATGAATGGCTAATGCTTCTATATTATGTCCCTCTAAAAAACGGGCAACTTCATCACATTGTTTCTTGGTATGACAGAAAACTACGCTAGTTTCAGGTTGGTAATGTTCAAAAAGTGCTAATAGTATATCGTTCCGTTCATGCTCTTTTACTTTATAAAACACCTGTTCAATAATATTGGCTTGATGTTCCGATTCAACACAAACCATTACAGGATCATTTAAAATAGCATCACACATCTGACTGATAGTATCAGGGTATGTGGCAGAAAAAAGAAGCGTTTGGCGTGATTTAGGGGTTTGGTCAATAATTTCATTGATGACTTCTGAGAATCCCATATCCAACATTCTATCTGCTTCGTCTAAAACTAATGTGTTTAAGCCATTAAGGTTTAAAGTTTCTCTGTTTAAATGATCTTGAATTCGTCCTGGTGTACCAACAATAATATGAGCACCATGCTCTAATGAGGCTCTTTGAAACTGAAAAGGTTTACCTCCACATAACATCACTACTTTTATATTGGATATACAACGAGCTAGTTTTCGAATTTCTTTACCAACCTGGTCAGCTAGTTCGCGAGTAGGGCATAGAATTAAAGCCTGGGCACCAAAAAAACGAGGGTTGATTTTCTCTAATAAACCAATCCCAAAGGTTGCCGTTTTACCACTCCCTGTTTTTGCTTGAGCAATAAGGTCTTTACCTGCTAATACAGAAGGCAAACCTTGAGCCTGGATAGCTGTCATTTTGATATACCCTAGGGAATCAAGGTTAGCAACTTGCGCTCTAGAAATTGAAAGAGATGAAAAACTATCACTAGCCATAAGTATTTGCCTAATAAAAATTAGCCTATTATAACAGAGATAGGTCAATTACGATGGTTAGCCCAGATACGGATTTCTATCGGTCGAATAATCCCGTAAATTAACAATCAAGTTATATAACCTTAGAAAATTGCTGCTGTTTTTTAGCCAAATATATATCAAAAACCATACAAATATTTCTTATTAATAAGCGACCAGCCGTTTGTACTTGTATCCCATTATTACTTAAAATTAATAAGCCATCATTTTGCATGGGTTTTAACTTGCTTAATTCAATAGGGAAATACTCTGCAAAATTAATATTAAATTGTTTTTCAATAAGCTCAAAATGTAATTCAAAATGACATATTAACTGAGTAATAACCGCCCTTCTCAATTTATCATCAGCATTTAAGTCAACACCTTTAAATACCGGTAATGCATTTTGTTGTATTAAAATATCATACTCATCCAAG
Source organism: uncultured Methylomarinum sp. (assembly GCA_964472945.1). Lineage (GTDB taxonomy): Bacteria > Pseudomonadota > Gammaproteobacteria > Methylococcales > Methylomonadaceae > QPIN01. Next base: position 11,020 of record CAYYNM010000013.1, read on the forward strand.
GTTTTAACATTTTGAATATAAGCGTCTCCTACTCTGCCTATTGAGGTTATTCCCAACCCAACTAAATCACAATCTGAATGGGTAGAATACCCTTGAAAATTTCTGTATAAATGCCCTTTTCGTTGTGCAATAGCTAATTCATCATCTGGTTTTGCAAAGTGGTCCATCCCTATATAGACATAGCCCGACTCAATTAATTTATCCCCCATCATTTGAAGAATATCTAATTTAACTTCTGGGCTTGGCATATCCGCATCATTAATTTGTCGTTGAGTTTTAAACCTTGTTGGCATATGTGCATAATTAAAGATGGAAAATCTATCCGGTGAAACGGCTAATACTTTGTTTAAAGTCTCAGCAAAAGAGTCTACTGTTTGTAGCGGTAAACCATAAATTAAATCAATATTGGTTGATCTAAAACCATGTTTTCTAGCGGCCTCTAAAACAGCAAATGTTTGTTCCTCTGTTTGAATACGATTAACGGCTTTTTGTACGGCGGGGTTAAAGTCTTGTAAACCTAAACTAATACGATTAAAACCAAGCTGACGTAATTGAGCAATGGTTTGGTCATTCGTTTCTCTGGGGTCTATTTCTATTGAATATTCACCGTTATCATCATCCCTAAGGTTGAAATATTGACGTGTAGTATCCATTAAAGCTTTCATTTGCTGAAAGCTTAAAAAAGTAGGTGTTCCTCCGCCCCAATGCAATTGATTAACCTCTCGGTGTTTATCAAATAGTAAGCCTTGCATTGCAATTTCTTTAAATAGGTTTGCCAAATAAGGTTCTGCATGTTTTCTATTATTAGTAATGATTTTATTACAAGCACAGTAAAAACAAACCGTATCACAAAATGGAATATGGAAATAAAGTGATAAAGGGCCACCTACAGTATTTGATTTATCAATATGCTCCCTATATTCCTTATCTCCAAAGCCCGTATGTAACTCTAATGCTGTTGGGTATGAAGTATATCGAGGCCCCGCTTTATCGTAACGATGAATTAAATCAAGATCAAATTTTATTGACTGGTCCATAATTTATATTTTCTGATTGATCACAATAATAACTGTTTGATTCGTTTCTAGTTTTGATAAATCAACAGAACCAACAAAATCACCTTTTTGTGGCATGGCAGAACCTGACTTGGAAACCCTAGCCATCACTTTTACGGCTTTAAAGTTTGATAGTTTCATCGTTGGCATCATGGCCATTTTATCATCCAAAGTCACTGTAATGGGTAAATCAGTCACTTGTTTGCGGACGATAGCTAATGGCATGGGAGGCCCTGTTAGTGCTTTGGCATAAATAAAAACAGTATCTCCAGCACTGGCTAGTTGTTTAAATTCTTTTGACAAATTGACTTGCACTTCAATACTCACTATCGATTTAGCTTCAGCCGTAGAGACTACAGTATTGTCACTAGATTTAGCTTCTGAAATTTGCGCTTGAACAGTGCTTATTAAATTTTGTACTTGTGTATAGGGTTCAGAATTTTTAGGTAATATAGTTTGTAACTTATGCCAGTATTGTAAGGCTGCTGGAAAATCTCTTTTTTCTGCTTTAGCCATACCTGCCAGCCATAAGCCAGTCACATCATTCGGTGATTTTTCTAGGGCTTTAAATACAAGCTCTGCTGGTTTCCCCACTAAGCTACCATTATTTAACATGGCTAAAGCATCTGCATAGTGAAGTAGGACTTCTGGATCATCGCCTAATAATTTATAGGCTTTTTTAAAAGAATTTGCCGCTAATTGATATTGCTTTAAATATTTAAAAGAGCGACCTAACATAACCCAGTCTTTAGCATTCCCTGGGTTTTCTTTTAGCCGCAGGGCTAATTGGGCAACCATTGCATTAATATCTTGCCCTCCTTGTGCGGTTGGCTGAGGCTGTTTCATTTCCGCCTTAATTAAAGCATCAGGCTCGCCCAAAGTAAAATAACTAAGAACTGAAAATAAAGGTAAAAATAACACAATCACAGGTACAACCCACTTCCCTTGTGATGGTGCCTGACTCTTTTGTTGTTGAATATCCAAATCATCACTCAGTGTTAACTCTAATTCACTGAGTTGTTCATCAAACTGAAGCTGAGATAGCTCGCCTGTATGTAGTTGTGATCTAAGTTCTTTTACCCGTTCTTTAGCAATTTTAATATTACGCTGATCTGCACCCGCCTCTATAAGTTCTCTTTTTTTCCATAAAGGAGGAATGATAATAACAAATGCGATAATTATTAAAACGATCACACAAACCCAATAGACTGCATTCATTGCTCGGCCTCATCACTTAGTAAGCTTTTTATTTTGGCTTTTTTTTGTAATTCATTTTCAGTTAATTCATGATGCTGATTTTTTTTTCTTCGACTTATCCAGATCAACATGATTAAACCTATTAGCAAAAATGCAAAGGGGCCAATCCACAACAACCCTGTCTTTGCTTTAAAAGGTGGGTTGTATAAAACAAAATCGCCATAGCGTTGAGTCATAAATTCTACGATTTGTTTTTTAGACTTTCCTTGTTGCAGCATCTCATAAACTTGCCTGCGTAAATCTTTTGCTAAATCGGCATTGGAATCGGCAATAGTCTGATTCTGACACACAAGGCAGCGTAATTCTTTAGTCAGTAGTTTATAAGTGGCTTCCTGTTCAGGTTGAACAAATTTATGATATTCAATAGCTGCTAAACTATTGCTAGAAATAAATAATAAAATTAAAATTTGCAAAAACTTCATTCTGTTTCAGCCTGTAGTTTTTTGATAAAAGGGATAAGGATATTTTGCATATCACTCTCTTCTACGGGGCCGGTATGTTTGTACCGAATAATACCTTTTTTATCAACAATAAATGTTTCAGGCACGCCATACACGCCATAATCAATACCCGTACGCCCCTCTTGATCTTGAAGAACAATATTATAGGGGTTGCCTCGTTGAGACAGCCATTGTTTTGCTGCAGGTATCTCATCCTTATAATTGAGTCCGACTAAAGTAACCAATTTTTGTTGTGCTAATTGATTAAAAACAGGGTGTTCCATTCGGCATGATACACACCAGGAAGCCCACACATTTAACACCCAGACATCACCAATTAATGCATGTTTGGTCATTGTTCTTGCTGGTTGGTTTAATACAGGTAAAGCAAAATCAGGTGCAGGCTTATTAATTAGAGGAGAGGGAATATCTCTGGGATTTAAGTTTAAGCCAATGGCTAAAAAAATTGCCAGCACTATAAATAACATTAAAGGTGCTAAATATTTAAACATTGACTGACTCCTTTATATCTTTCCGATAGCGTTTATCACTGGCTGCAATTAATCCACCAACTCCCATAAATAAGGCTCCGAACCAAATCCAACGGATAAAAGGTTTATAATAAACTCTCATACTCCAGGCACCTTGATCATCAAGAGGTTCGCCAATGGCTACAAATAGGTCTCTAAATACACCTGCATCAATAGCCGCTTCAGTCATTGGCATTTTTTGTACTCTGTATTCACGTTTTTGAGGTTCTAATTGTGCAATTTCTTTACCTTTGTAACTAACCGTTACGGCACCTTGTTTGGCAATATAATTTGGGCCTTCAGTAATTTTGACACCCTGAAATTCAAAAACATATCCAGCCAAATCTAATTTATCACCCCGTTCCATTTTTACATCTTCTTCTACACTGTAAGTAGAGGTAAAAGTGATACCAATAACAAAAATGGCAATACCAAAATGAGCAACTGTCATCCCATAAAAACCAGCCGGGATTTTTGTAAGCCGTTGCCAACTTAAGCCTTGCGGGCCTAAACGCTGTTTAAAAGATAAAACGACGGTAGCCGTAGTCCATATTGCAAGGCTTGCCCCCAAGCCTGCTGCAAAAGAATAAAAAGGCATTAATAAAGGGATTAAAAACCCAGAAACTAAAGTAAATGCCATGACTCCTTTTAACTTCCAACTTAAAACTTTTATATCATCTTTTTTCCAGCGTATTAACATACCAATACCTACTGCAAAAGCAAGAGGTGCCATTAATGGTACAAACACGGTATTAAAATAAGGGGGGCCTACCGATATTTTCCCCATCCCTAAAGCATCAATAACCAAAGGATAAAGCGTTCCTAATAGAATACTAGCGGCAGTTGTAACTAATAAAACATTATTAAATAATAAAGCAGATTCTTTGGAAATCAATCCAAAACTCGCGCTACTTTTAACTTGTGGAGCTCTAATGGCGTAAAGTAATAATGACCCTCCAACAACAACGGCTAGAAAGATTAAGATAAATAAACCTCGGGTAGGATCGCTAGCAAAGGCATGCACAGAAGTTAATACGCCTGACCTTACCAGGAAAGTCCCTAATAAACTTAAAGAAAACGTAAAAATAGCCAATAACACAGTCCAGGTTTTAAAAACGCCTCGTTTTTCACTGGCTGCCAGTGAATGGATTAATGCAGTTCCTACTAGCCACGGCATAAATGAAGCATTTTCAACGGGATCCCAAAACCACCAGCCCCCCCAACCTAATTCGTAATAAGCCCACCAGCTACCTAATGCAATTCCAAAAGTAAGAAACATCCAGGCTAAATTAGTCCAGGGACGAGACCATCTAGCCCAGGCAGAATCAAGCCGGCCTTCTAGTAATGCCGCAATAGAAAAAGCAAAGGCAACTGAAAATCCAACATAGCCCATATAAAGCATAGGGGGATGAATAGCTAGCCCAGGATCTTGTAATAAGGGGTTTAAATCACGCCCTTCTAAGGGTGCTGGAAATAGCCGTTCAAATGGGTTGGAGGTGTATATTAAAAATAAATTAAAACCAATACTGACTAGACCTAAAACCCCCAACACACGCGCCACGGTAGTTTCAGGAATATTTTTACTAAAAAAAGCAACTAACCCCGTCCAAATTGAAAGAATAAGTGCCCATAAAAGTAATGAGCCTTCATGCGCACCCCAAACACCCGAAACCAGATAAAGTGTAGGTAATGCTGTATTTGAATTATGTGCGACATAAGCAACTGAAAAATCATGAACTAAAAAAGCATAAGTTAAGCAGCCGTATGAAAACAGCATAAATAGTAATTGTGCATAGGCTGCTGGCCGTGCTACTGCAACCCAGCCAGCGATTGAACGATAAGCCCCAAGAATAGGAAGTATACCCAAAATTATCGCCATGGATAGCGCAAGAATTAAGCTAAAATGTCCTAGTTCAGCAATCATATTATGTCCCTATTTATTAGCTTTAAGTTTTTCAGCTTTTTTTAAACTTTCTGTCACTTCTGGCGGCATATAATTTTCATCATGTTTGGCTAAAACTTCTTCAGCAATAAAGATACCTGCATTATTTAAGCGACCATTGGTCACGACTCCTTGCCCCTCTCTAAATAAATCCGGCAAAATACCAGAATATTCAACAGTCACTTGTTTGTGGAAGTCTGTAAGCACAAAACGCACCATAATACCTCGGTTAGGCCTTTCGATACTGCCTTTAACAACCATACCGCCAAGGCGAAACTTAGCATCTTTAGGTGCTTTGCCTTCAGCAACTTCTGTTGTGGAAAAAAAGTACATTAAATTTTCATTAAAGGCTTTTAAAGCAAAAGTTGCTGCTGCGCCAACACCAGCAACCATTAATAAAATAAGGATAAGTCGTTGTCTTCTTACTGGTGTCATTATTTAGCTCGTTTTTGTTTTAAGGCTAATTCACGTAATAATTGTCTTCTTTGGTATATGGGGATCAAAATATTAAGTAGCAAAACCACAAACCCAATACCATAAGATGTCCACACATAGAAACCATAGCCACCCATGGCTAAAAATTCTGCAAAGCTATTCATTGTTTATGCTCCAATAGTTTTTTGACCCACTGAGTATTTTGTTCCCGCCTTAGAATTTCAACTTTTGCTGCTTGCAACATTGCAATGGCATAATAAAATTTAAACGCTACAGCCATCACTAATAGAGGAATTAACATATCAATATGAATAGATGGCTTACCCATTTTACTGACAGTGGGTCCTTGATGTAAGGTGTTCCACCACTGGACTGAGTAATGAATAATAGGAATATTTACTACGCCGACCAAGGCAAGAATGGCAACGGCTTTGGAAGCAGTACGTTTATCTTCAATAGCTCCATAAAGGCTAATAACACCTAAATAAAGGAATAATAAAATGAGTTCCGAAGTCAATCGAGCATCCCAGACCCACCAGGCCCCCCACATGGGTTTTCCCCATAGAGACCCCGTCACTAAAGCAATAAAAGTAAAACTGGCACCAATAGGCGCACTACTAATTAAAATCACATCAGCAATTTTCATCCGCCAAATCAATGAAATTGCACCCGCGACAGCCATCAGAACATAAATAAATAATGACATCCAGGCAGCAGGTACATGCAGATAAATGATTCTATAGCTATCCCCTTGCTGATAATCTGTCGGTGCTAAATATAACCCACTGTATAAACCATATCCAAGTAGCATAAGAAAAATACAGCTTAACCAGGGAAGTAATTTATTACTGAGATTGTAAAAATAAGGGGGTGAGGCAGTTTTGTGATAAAAACGAACGATAGGTGCTGGAATGATGGACATAAATAAATAAAAAGTTGGTTGAAAAGTAGTAAATATTTTTGCTTCTTTCTAATTAATACTCATCCTTAAAGCGGCGGCAGCTGGTAAAGGAGCTAAAACAGCAGACATAAAAAAAATAGCTGTTAAAATATTAAGTTGTGCATCCACTGCCAAGCCATTCCCTGCCATCTCTACCGCATTACTTGCAAAGATTAAAACTGGCACGTAAAGAGGTAAAACTAATAAAGATATAATCATCCCTCCTCGCCTTAGCCCAACCGTTAGCGATACGCCAATTGCGCCTATTAAACTTAAAACAGGTGTAGCTAAGACCAAGGTAATAAGTAAAGTTCCCAGAGCTTGTTCAGGTAATCCTAAAAAGATGGCTAATAATGGGGCTACGACTAATAAAGGCAAACCTGTTACTAGCCAATGCGCAATAATTTTACCCATAACAAGAACGGTTAATGGGTGTGGGCTTAATAGCATTTGCTCCAATGAGCCATCATCAAAGTCAGAACGAAATAAACTATCCAAAGAAAGCATTACAGCCAGAAGAGCAGAAACCCAAATCACTCCTGGTGCCATCGTTTGTAATAATTTAGGATTCGCACCAACACCCAATGGAAATAAAGTAACGACTAAAATAAAGAAAAACAAAGGGTTCGCTATTTCTGCCCGACGACGAAAGGCTAAAATCAAATCACGCCGAATAACGGCAAAAAAAGCAGATATTAATGACATAAGGATAAATTTATTTTTTGTACATCTACTTCATGTAGCTCAAGGTCATGGTGAGAAGTTAATATTATCATCCCACCGGCCATAATATGTTCGTGCATTAATGATTCAATCAACTTTATCCCTTGCTTGTCAATGGAGGTAAAAGGTTCATCAAGTATCCACAATGTATTTTTAGTGATTAATAACCTTGCTAGAGATAAGCGCCTTTTCTGCCCTGCAGAAAGAGATTGTACTAAAGAATCATCATAACCCGCTAATTGCACTTTATCTAAAGCTTGGTCTATTGAATAACCTCCTTGTTGCCCAAGTGATAAAGACATTTTAAGGTTTTCTAATACCGTAAGTTCTTTTTTTACCCCATCAAGATGACCTACATAGGCCATTTGTGCAAAGAATCCACTTTCCCTTATTTTTTGATTACACCAATAGAACTCGCCAGCATCCTGCTCTCTAAACCCACAAATAATACGTAGTAAGGAAGTTTTTCCACTGCCGTTTTTACCTTCTAAAAGCAAAATCTGGTGATTACTTAATTTGAAGTTTAGATCTTCAAATAAAATCCGGTTATCTCGGATACAAGATAACTTTTTAGCTTCTAAGACTGAATGTTGTAAAACAGTATCACCCATAAATTATATAAAAAACATTTAAAGGTGCATATAATATCAATAACCTTCAAATGTTCCCAGTTAGTTATTTTATAAAATATATTTACCAATAGTATCATGCGCTTATAAAAGGTATAAAAAAATACGATGGTATAACGTGGTGAAACCTGACACGTAGCTGGCTATGCGCCTGTTCGTGCGCCTCGACAACTGCTCCTGCGTTGTTCTACCTACACACATCCCTGTGTTAGTTGAATATGAACAAAAATCCTGCGCCAGTTGCTCAAGTTATTTCGTGCCCATTCCTAAGCATTAATATTTGAATATGGAAAAACGGGGCTATGGGGCTATAAAGTTACATATTGTATTGTTCGTCATAAGGTGACCCCACTCTCCCCAGCAGTGGGCTAAGAGAAAAAGCCGTATTCCTTCTGAATTTAGCTGAGACTTATGGGTAATCTGGAATACTTATGAAACCATACGAGTAGTCATAGTTGCATCGACTACCTTACCTTTTTCAACTCTATCTCTTCCGGATTCTTTAGCAACATACAAAGCTGAATCTGCTGAATAGATTAATTGGGATGAAATTTCAGCCGATGTTTTTGAGCTTAACTTACAAGGTAAATAAGTTGACATTCCAATTGAAATCGTTACTTTAATCGGTGCTTCATTAAAATTTAAAATTAAATCTTTAATACTTTGCCTAATCCTTTCTGCAATATCTTTTACCATGGTTTCAGGGATATTCGATAGTAAAGCAACAAATTCCTCTCCTCCGTACCTGGCTAACACATCATTACTTCTTAATTGTTTTTTTATGACACCAGCCACAATTGATAGAACATAATCACCTGCCTGATGGCCATAAGTATCATTGACTAATTTAAAGTGATCAATATCTAAAAATAAACAACTAAGAGGTTCTTCATTTCTTTGGCTTCGATCTACTTCTTCCCCTATTCTTTGCTCAAGAAAACGTCGATTATTAACACCTGTTAAGGTATCAATTAAACTGGTTCGACGCATCATCTCAAAATTAAGGTTATTTTCAAGGCAGATACTAACAACTGAAACCATATGCTCAATAAAATCAGTTGCCATATCATTGATAAATCGATTGGGGGTATAACTTCCTAAATTGAGAGAACCTAAATACTTGCCCCGCCGCCTTAATGGAATAATAGCAACAGACACTGGTTTTCTATCAAAATCAGGAAAAAAACTGGCACAACATGATTGTTTGTAAGTCCCTAGAAATGGAGTGGCAGATAAGCCAAAAGTACTTTTAAGCAATTCATTATCATTTAATAATATTAGCTTGGTATTAGCAAGGTAGTTATAACCATCGTCACTGAGGTAGCCCGCTATTTCAGATTTTTCATCAATTAAGCAAAAACTAATCACATCCAAATCAAAAAAAGACTGAGCATCATCTAATAGCTGCTCAATCATTTCAGCTAATGAATTTAAATTTAGTAATCTCATTTCAAAAGTCTGAAACCTTTTTAAGGTCAAACTATTATGTTGAACGCGATCCAGCATACCATCCAAATGGCTTTGCAAAACACGCAATTCTGTTGTGATATCGTCTTCCAATTTAAAGTCTCTGTGAATTGTAGTCAATCGCGTTAAATTCTAGCAGTTATAAATAAACTTACAATAAACCTTTAACTAAAATATTAATTATAAATTAGCCCATGCTAAAATCATCATCGTTACCATCATCACTTTTAGCCCTCTCTCCCTACTGTATAAGTATCAATGTCAAACTCTGTTAAGCAAAAAATAATCGCCTTGCGTGAACAAATCAAGCACCATAATGTAAATTATTATACTTATGACAAGCCTGTTATTACTGATTCTGAGTATGACCGACTACTGACCCAATTAAAACAACTGGAAAATGATTATCCTCAGTTTTTAACTTCAGACTCGCCTTCTCAGAGAGTCGGAGGAACTGTGCTAGATAAATTTAACAAAGTTAACCATGAAGTCCCCATGCTTTCTTTGGATAATGTCTTTAATAGTGAGGATTTAGCTGATTTTATCGACCGCCTGAACAATCGATTAACTCTAACAAATGAGCTTACGTTTTGTGCTGAACCAAAACTTGATGGGCTTGCTATCAGCCTGCTGTATCAGAAAGGTCATTTAGTAAGAGCCGCTACCCGTGGGGATGGTAATGTTGGTGAAGATGTGACGAACAATGTAAAAACCATTCAAAACATTCCACATAAATTAAGCGGAAAAAATATTCCTGAAGTAATTGAAATAAGAGGGGAAGTTGTTATGCCAATGGCCGCTTTTAAGCAATATAATTTAACAGCGGCTAAAAACGGTGATAAATGTTTTGTTAATCCAAGAAATGCAGCGGCGGGAAGTTTACGCCAATTAGATTCAAAAATTACAGCCAAACGCCCCTTAGCTTTTTACAGCTATGGTATTGGACTAATAAAAAATGCTGAGTTACCTGACAGTCACTATCAAAGGTTATTACAACTTAAACAATGGGGGCTTCCTCTCACAAATGAGATTAAAATTAAAACAGGGCTACAAGGCTGTCTGGATTATTATCAATTTTTGTTAGCCGCTAGAGATTCTCTACCCTATGAAATTGATGGAATCGTTTATAAGGTTGACAGCATTAGTTTACAACAGCAATTAGGGTTTATTTCTCGTGCACCTCGCTGGGCTATTGCTCACAAATTTCCTGCTGAAGAAGAACAAACTACTTTGCTTGATGTGGAATTTCAAGTAGGCCGCACAGGTGCTATTACGCCTGTTGCCATATTAGAACCCGTATTTGTGGGGGGTGTGAATATCAGTCGTGCCAGCCTGCATAATAATGATGAAATACAACGTTTAGGCATAAAAATTGGTGATACAGTTGTTGTTCGTCGTGCTGCAGATGTTATCCCTCAAATATCGGGCTCACTTTCCGAACACAGCCCATCAGCCAAAACTATAATTTTCCCTACTCATTGCCCTGTCTGTCAGTCTGAAATAGAAAGAATAGCAGGTGAAGCTATTGCTCGTTGTAGTGGTGGTCTGTACTGTGCGGCTCAACGAAAAGAAGCGATCCAGTATTTTGCTTCACGGAAAGCAATGAACATAGAGGGTTTGGGTGAGAAAGTCGTTGAACAATTAGTAGACGAAAATTTAATTAATACGCCGGCTGATTTATTTTTATTAAAAGCCGAGCAATTAGTTGACTTGGAGCGAATGGGGCCAAAGAAGGCTGAGAACCTTATTAATGCACTGACTAAATCTAAAAAAACTACATTTTCAAAATTCCTGCTTGCTCTTGGTATTAGAGAGGTAGGAGAAGCAACAGCAAGAAACCTGGCAGAACATTTTTTAACACTTGAAGCTTTAAAAAAAGCGAGTGTTGATGAACTGCAAGAAGTAGAGGATGTTGGTGAAGTTGTGGCAAAACATGTGAAATATTTCTTCCGTCAAATACATAATCTAGAAGTGATTGATGCTTTACTTGAAGCAGGAATCCAATGGCCTGCTCTGGAACCGAAAGAACAACATACATTACCATTAGCAAATAAAACCTACGTTTTGACAGGCACCCTAAGTAAAATGAAACGTAATGAAGCAAAATCTTCTCTTCAAGCTTTAGGTGCCAAAGTTTCAGCAAGTGTTTCAAGCAAAACTGACACTGTTGTTGCTGGCGAAGCTGCTGGCTCTAAATTAATTAAAGCTCAGGAGCTAAAAATTGCCATTATTAATGAAGATGAATTAATCGCTTTATTAGCGTCTTATTCCAAGTTATAACCCACCACTCTTAGTCTATATCTTTTAATAAAACAATTTCAGCTGATGAAGTAAGCTGTATAAATTTATCATGCTTGGTCATACCTGGCACAGCATTACGCCCTGTATTTTCCAGGGCATTTATAACTTGCATATTTGTTATGTTATTTATATCTTGAGCTGGCTGGTAAGTTATATCTTCATCATCTAAAGCTTTTAATTCCACGATTTGACCAGCCATTAATAAAAGAGAGAGAGTTCTTTGTACAACAGATATAGGTAAAACCAAAGTATTAGAAATTTGTTCAGCATTAGGTGCATTTTCTGCATTAGCAAATTTCTTTATAATCAAATGGCAAATTTGTAAGGCAATCGTTTTTTTCAGAAAAAGGCTAATACCAGAAAACTTTTCATTATGTCGGTAGCTTTCAAAATTATGGATATAAAATGAAACTTCACAACCAAATAAAACCACCATCCAAACAACTTGTAACCAAACTAAAAATAAGGGTAAGGCAGCAAAGCTTCCGTAAATGGCATTGTAGCTAGATGCCCCTATTTGCAAAGAAATATAAACCCATTGAACAGTTTGATATAAAAAACCGGTTGTAACCCCCGCTATAACGCCTGATTTAATACTGATTTTCTTATTTGGCATAAACAAAAAAATAAAACTAAATAATAAGGACATAATGACTAAGGGGGAAAAACTCATCAAGTAGAGCACTATTTTTGTTCCAAATGCTGGCAAATGAATAACTTTAACCAGCCATGCAATTTTTGTTTTAATAAATACGGTTATGCTACTGGAAAGAATCAATAATACAGGTGCTAGCATCATTAATGATAAGTAATCACTTAATTTTCTACCTAAAGGTCTATTTTTAGATATTTTCCAAATATGATTAAATGATTCTTCAATATTGCCAATGACTTTTATAACCGTCCAGAACAAAACGACGATACCTATACCCGCAACCACGCCTCCTTTAGTAGTTGATAGCATATTTTGAGAAAACTCAATTAACTGTAGCATCATAGTATCTTGGTCAGATGCTTGTTCAAGCAATTGTGATTCAAGTTTTTTTTCAAACCCAAAACCTTTTGCAATGCCAAATAACAACGCAATAATAGGGACAATTGATAGTAAGGTATATAAAGTTAAAGCAGATGCTCGCAACTGGCAAAGGTCTCGCTTAAAACCTTGCAAAGAAAGTAAAATTATTTTTAATGTTTTAATACCAACACACTGAAGCATTGAAAAATTATGGTCTGAGACAGTCCATATATCTTCTTTTAAAAAATCAGTCATACTTTTGAACATGTTATCATTTCACCTTAATATATATATATATCGATCAGATATTAACTTTTATTTAAAAAAAAGCAAGTATGCCAAGCTCCCCCTCCCCTAAAAAGTATTTATTAACAATACTACTGATTACTGCAATTGCTTGTGTTTATTTTTTGTTTGGTTTACTTGGCCTTGAATTAGCAGTGCCACCTAGCCAGGCTGGGGCCGTATGGCCTCCTGCGGGAATAGCCTTAGCATCAATGTTGTTATATGGCTCTCGTATTTGGCCGGGAATTTTTATAGGTAATTTTTGTATTTCTGCCTGGGCTTTTGGTTTTGATACCCATTCAATTCCAACTTATATAGCAACAGGTACGGGGGCTACTCTTTTTGCCTATACAGGTATGCGGTTGATTAACAAATATACCAGCTACCCAAGTGACTTGATTTTTGATAAAGATATTGTTTTATTTCTTTTATTAGGTGGTCCCATTAGCTGTTTAATACCCGCTACAATTGGTATTACAGCCATGCTTTTTAATGGTATTATTTCACCCAATGAAATCCCCTTAAATTGGTTAAGTTGGTGGGTTGGCGATACCATAGGTGTGCTTATCTTTACCCCAATCATGCTCACTATTTTTACAAATGGTAGTTCTTTATGGAAAAGGCGGCGCCTTACTTTCAGTCTTCCATTAACAGCCTGTTTTATTTTTGTAATGTATTTCTTTTTTCATATACTTTCTTTAGAAGCCAATCGAAATCAACAGTTATTTATAGATAGTGCTGTCGCTGTATCACACAAGATCAGCATGAACCTTGCTCAGCAAAGCCGTTTTATTCGTTCAATAAATAGCTTCTATGCTAACTCTCAATCTGTTGAAAAGCAGGAATTCAACCATTTTACACAATCCTATCTAAATGATTTACCAGAAATCAATAGCATTAAATACTTTGAATATCTAGACACAAAATCAGCTAATAAATCGCCTGCTGTAAATATAAAATTCAGTACGTCACGGGGTAATGATATTTCTAAAAATGATAAATTTCCCACTAAATTTTTATATTCAATTTTAAATAATATTACCCTTCCCCCGGTGCCCTCCTGTTACATAGATAAGCAAAATATTATTTTATATACCCCTGTATTTGTGCATAAAAATAATCAAGATGTGTTACGAGGTATTATTACTATTTCATCGTCTTTAAAAGAAATTGTTAACTCAGCCTTACAACAAACTGAAATAAAAAACATGGGGCTAAGCATCTGGAATACTACAAATAATTCATTGATTTTTAATACCGAAAATATTCCATATACCAAAACAAAGTTCACTCAATTTATACAGGTTGCCAATCAGAAATGGCTACTTACATTTTATTTAGATACCGAACATTTATATTCTGCCGCGCATTGGTCTATCTGGTGGGTCATTATCAGTGGCTTACTTTTTACTTCACTTTTAGGCTTTGGACTATTACTTTTAACCGGGAAATACCTTCGTACAGAACAAATAGTTCTTAGCCGGACAGCTGAATTACAAGTTGCCAAGGAACTGGCAGAATCTGCAAACCAGGCAAAAAACCAATTTCTTTCTAATATTAGCCATGAATTACGAACACCTTTAAACGGGATACTAGGGTTTAGTCAATTACTTTATAAAAAACCATATATAACAATTGAGGATAAAAAACAATTAGGTTTAATTAGTCATTGTGGTAAGCATTTATTAACCATGATTAATGAAATTTTTGATATTTCAAAAATTGAATCTAAAACAATATCAATTAACCCAGAGATTTTTGATTTTAATACCTTTATTGATGAAATAATAGCTATTTTCACGCTTAAAGCTAAAGAAAAGTCCTTGAGATTTAATATTAATAAGCCCGTTTTACTTAAACCTGTTATTGGTGATTCTAAACGATTAAGCCAAATCCTATACAATTTACTCGGTAATGCTATGAAATTTACCAGTAGAGGTAGTGTTTCCATTGATATTACACATCAAAATGAAATTTTGACAGTAATTATCAGTGATACCGGTTGTGGAATCCTTAAAGCAGATCAAAATAAGATTTTTGCACCCTTTACTCAAATTGATAACAACGGTTTTTCTGAACAAGGTATTGGGCTTGGGCTTGCTATTTGTAATGAATTAACTCACCTTATGGGGGGCTCGATTTCTGTTTCCAGTAAAATCAACAAAGGAAGTATATTTATCCTCTCTATGCCTTTACCCTTTGCATTAACTGAAAATAGTACAACGGTTTCTGATAGAGAAGCAGCAGAGAATGTTAACTTAAATAAAATACATATTCTTATTGCAGATGATAACGACATTAATTTAATGTTATTAAGTTTTATGCTAGAAAAGTTAAATTGTACTTTTGATACAGCTGTTAATGGTGCCGAAGCTCTTCACCTATTATCTACAAGAACATATCATTTAGCCCTTATTGACCTGAATATGCCGGTGTTATCAGGACTTGACCTTGCACGCTCTATTAAAAACAAACAGATACCTACTCCAATTGTTGCCATAAGTGCCTATGCAGATAGCAATAAAATTCAACAAGCATTATCCTGTGGGTTTAATGATTATATGACTAAGCCAATAAATGAAGACCAACTAAAGGAACTTATCACTCACTATGCTAAAGATTAAAAATTTGTACTCTTTTTTCCTTATCCTATTTTGCCTCCTTACAGCACAATTATGTTATTCATTTGACTGGACTTCAAATAATGTTCAGGTTTTATATGGTAGTGACTTTGAATTTGGAGATTCAGATAGAACAACTTTTACTGTTGAACATGCAGATGGATGGGCTTATGGAACAAATTTTTTCTTTGTTGATATTGCAGATCGCAATGATATAGGTGTTGAAGTATATGCTGAAGTTTATTCATACCTAAGTTTGAACAAAATATCGGGTCAACAAATGTCTCTGGGGCCTATTTCTGATATTTCAGTCGTTGCCGGCTTAAATATTAGTAATAAACCAGAAAATGATCAGTTTAAAGCCTATTTATTAGGCTTGAGTTTTGATTTATCTAATAAATATTTTGATTACTTACAGCTCGATGTAACAGCGTATAAAGCAGATGATGTTAGTCGTAAATATGGTTTACAAATTACTCCTGTTTGGAGTTATCCATTTGAAATAGGTCCTGCCAGGTTTAAATTTCGTGGGTTTACTGATTTTCGCACAGGGAATACAAATAATTCAGGTAATTTTCATATTTTAGCTCAGCCACAAATGTTATTTGATATTGGTCATGCTGTAGGTATTAACAAAGATACTCTCTATGTAGGGACTGAATATTCTTATTGGTATAACAAATTTGGTGTCAAGGATGTTAATGAATCCGTTGTACAAGCAATGTTAATCGGTTTCTTTTAATATTATTTCAGATTAAATCTTATTTAATCGGTAAAATAGCTGTTTTTTATATCTAAACCAGTAAATACACATGCGTACAACTCAATTCCCTCTTAGCACTGTTAAAGAAACACCTGCAGATGCTGAAATTGCCAGTCATAAATTAATGATTCGTGCAGGTTTAATCCGTAAGTTAGCCTCAGGTTTATACACTTGGTTACCTTTAGGCTTAAGAGTTTTGCGTAAAGTAGAAAAAATTACGCGTGATGAAATGAACAAAGCAGGTGCTTTAGAAGTTTTGATGCCAACACTTCAGCCGGCTGAACTTTGGCAGGAAACAGGCCGTTGGGAACAATATGGTCCAGAACTTGCTCGGCTAAAAGATAGACATGACCGTGAATTTTGCCTAGGCCCAACTCATGAAGAAGTTATTACTGATTTAGCTAGAAATGAATTAAAAAGTTATAAGCAGTTACCTATAACATATTACCAAGTACAAACAAAAATTCGTGATGAAATTCGTCCGCGTTTCGGAATTATGCGTTCACGTGAGTTTATTATGAAAGATGCCTACTCATTTCATTTAGATCAGCAATCATTGCAAACAACTTATGATGTAATGTATCAGGCTTATAGTAATATTTTTGATCAATTTGGACTTAAATACCGTGCTGTTATTGCAGATTCAGGTTCAATTGGTGGAGCTATATCTCATGAGTTTCATGTGCTAGCAGATTCCGGTGAAGATGCTATTGCTTTTTCTACTGACAGTGATTACGCCGCTAATATTGAAAAGGCCGAAGCTATTATGCCATCGGGTACCTGTCCAGAGGCAACAACTGAACTTTGCTTAGTTGATACACCCCATCAACATACTATTGATGAGGTCAGTCAATTTTTTAATATTACTCCACAGCAATGCTTAAAAACCTTAATTGTAAAAGGTGAAAACAATACCTTAATCGCATTATTATTACGTGGAGATCATGAGCTTAATGAATTAAAAGCTGAAAAAATCGCAGGAATACTTTCTCCCTTAGAATTTGCAAGTGATGCTGAAGTTATTGATAACTGTCATTGTATGCCTGGTTCAATAGGCCCTATCGGACTTAATTTTAAAATTATTATTGATCGCAGTGCAACATTATTATCAGACTTTATTTGTGGTGCTAACCAAGATAACAAGCATTATAAAGGGGTAAATTGGAACCGTGACCTGCCCTTACCACAAGTTGAAGATCTTCGTCTTATCGTTGAAGGCGATGAGAGCCCTGATGGAAAAGGGACTATCACAATGGCTCGTGGCATTGAAGTGGGTCATATTTTTCAATTGGGTGACAAATACACCGCATCTATGAAAGCGTCGGTTATTAATGAGCAAGGTAAAAATCAAACCATGTTAATGGGCTGCTATGGCATTGGTATTTCTAGAATTGTTGCCGCAGCTATCGAACAAAAACATGATGATAAAGGAATTATCTGGCCCCGTAACCTTGCACCTTTTCAGGTGGCTTTATGTCCAATGAACATGCATAAATCAGAACGTCTAAGAACAGCAGTAGAAGAGATGTATAAAAATTTACAAGCAGCTGGAATTGAGGTTTTACTTGATGATCGAAAAGTTCGTGCAGGGTTTATGTTTTCGGATATGGAGCTAATTGGTATCCCACACCGTATCGTGATGGGAGATAGAGGGTTAGACTCTGGTAATGTTGAATATAGAGCAAGAACTGACAGCGAAAGTCAGGATATTGCACTAGATAAAATAATAGAGTTTATACAACAGCAGGTTAAAGGCTAAAGCCCATAACCACCCAACAAAGATATGTGTAAAATTTATATATAGAAGCCCTACACATATCTTTGAACCTTGTACCTGAGGCCTATCACGAAACGGAAAAAATCGTACGCTAAGATAATTTACAGATTAGCATCATAGGAGTCGTGATAATGTTAATTTGTTAAAAATGCTCTGCATGAGCATTATTCATAAGCTTTTTAAAAGACTCTGGATAAGGTTCTTGCAATAGAAATCCTGCTTCCATTGATGGATAAACCTCACCGTAACATCGCACATTTAGTTTATAAAATCTTTACTAAAGTCGCTAAACTGCGATTCCTGCAACCATGATACTTCCAAGCCTATCAAGGTAGGACAGCCAGTTACCCGTGAGCTTACGGCAGTATAGCGTGAAATATCAAAATACCGCTCTTGCCCTGAC
>CAYYNM010000014.1:0-4574 GCA_964472945.1 uncultured Methylomarinum sp.
TTTTTCCTTAATCCAATGATTTATAGGGTTTCAATTTATCAGTAGCAAACCTTGCACCTTCGTTTATGATAATCTATCGACTTTCTGCTAGTCTATTATTATTCATATGTTTACCGCAAATTCCTATGGTAAATTATTCTTAAGTCAATGGCAGTGACGCAGAGCATGGGAACGAGGTTTGAGAGGTTTAATTACTGCGAGTTACCTTTTTACGTTAAAAACACACCCAGCTATTATTTGTTCTTTATCTTAAACTGAGCCGGTTTAAGTTCATGCCGATCCAACAAGCGATAAAACTCAGTTCTATTGCGTTTTGCCAGTTTAGCGGCTTTGGTAACACTACCATTGGTCAGTTGCAGTAATTTTATTAAATAATCCAGTTCAAAATTCTTTTTTGCATCATTAAAACTTAATAATGATGACTGTTTTTCCTGTAAAGCTTTTTCAACCAAGCCCACTGGAATTAAAGGTGTAGTGGCAAAAGTACAGATATGCTCAATTACATTTTTTAACTGCCTAACATTACCTGGCCAGTTATAAGCAATTAATAACTCCATTGCCTCAGAAGATAAGCCTTTAGCAACAGAATTATGCTCTGAGCGGTTGATTGTAATAAAATGGCTAGCGAGTAGAGGAATATCTTCTCGCCTGTCAACTAAACCTGGTAAAAATAAAGTAACAACATTTAGACGATAATAAAGGTCTAATCTAAAGTTTTCATCCGCCGTCATTTTTTTTAAATCTCTATGGCTAGCAGAAATAATTCTAACATCAACTTTAATTATCTGGTTAGAGCCAACAGGACGAATTTCACCTTCTTGTAGCACACGTAATAACTTAACTTGAAAGGCAGCAGACATATCACCAATCTCATCAAGAAATAAGCTACCCCCATCAGCCGCCTCAAATAAGCCTTTTCGATTAGCCGTTGCCCCTGAAAAAGACCCTTTAAGGTGGCCAAATAATTCAGATTCTAATAAATCTTCAGGAATAGCACTGCAGTTAACGGTGACAAATTCTTTATTACGACGTGGACTGAGTTTATGTATCGCTTGAGCAATAAGTTCTTTACCTGTACCACTTTCTCCCTGAATATAAACACTGATATTACTGTTAGCGACACTTTCAACTTCACGGAGTAGGTTTTCAACAATAATGCTACGGGTAATAATATTGGCCCGCCAAGCGTTTTCTTTGGTAATAGCTTTTCCGGGAGAGTGACTTGTGTGTAATGTTAAAGCTTTAGTAGCAAGGTCAATAAGCTCTTTACTATCGACAGGTTTAGTCAGAAAACCAAATAAACCTTGATTAGTAGCTGCCACAGCATCTTTTATGGTTCCATGAGCGGTTAAAATAATAACGGGAATAGTCGGATAAAACTCTTTAATATGGCTAAATAAAGCCAAGCCATCCATATCTCCCATTCTTAAATCAGTAATGACTAAGTGGGGAAGGTAACTAGGAATTAAAGCAACCGCCTTTTCAGCACTTTCAGCACAATTAACCTCAAAGCCCATAGAGGTTAAACGAAGGGAAAGCAGTTTAAGTATGCTGAGGTCATCGTCTACCAATAAAATTTTATGGTTTTGCAAATTACTATCTTGAGTATCTATCATTACTGGGTTTTCTGATTAATGGTGGTTTCGATAACTTTTAATGCCTGAATTTTAGAAAAAACATCTTGAAGTTGAGCGGTCGTTTTATTTAACTTATTTTTTAACAAATTATTTTTTCGTTTAAATTTTTTATTTTTTGATTGAAGGTAAGATAAATTTTTTAACAAATTGATTTGATTTCTATTTAACCCGTATAAAGGGGAGGAGGGTGTTTGTTGCAGCTGAATTTTTGTTAATATATTCAGAGTATCTACCAAGCTTAAACAAGTAAAATTGCGATTGACTGAATACGCAATTAACCAAGCAGTACGCCAGTCATTTTGAATTTTATATGCTGATTTTAATTGCTCACAAATAAGTTTTTGTTGCTTTATAGGCTTATTGCTATTTACACTACTATCCACTAATAACTGGTATAGTTGCTGATTAGCAGGTACCTTAACTGAATTGTCTGTTGTGTCATTAAATGCTGTTGATATACTGCTAAGTAGTTGACACCCAGAAGATGTTACCAGAATAAGAGTTATAAATATCTTTAATAAAGATGTCATTAAGCTATATTTTGTTTTTGAGGTAAGTAAATAGAAAACCGAGCGCCATTATATTTTTTACATTGAGGAAGTAATTTAACTGTGCCATGATGGACATTAAGATAATATTTGACTAATGTAAGCCCAAGTCCAGAATCTTTAATTTTCCAGTTTGAAGCATCATTCCCAGTATAAAAGTCTTTATACATGAGTTGTTCAATATCTCTACTGATCCCAGGGCCTTGATCTTCGATGGTTAGGTTTATAATATCCCCCTGAGCAGACAAGGTTATCCTGATAGAACCACTGTGAGGTGAAAATTTAAGTGCATTTGAAAAAATATTACTAATAATGATTTTAAGCTTTTCATAGTCAGCATTAATTTGCGTTGACTTAAGCTTTTTATCTAATGATATGTTTTTGCTCCTAAGCAGTAATTCATATTCCTCCGTTATCCGATTAACCAGAGCCTCTAATTTAAAGGTAGAGCAATTAAAAACCAGCTTGGTTGAAATAGACCGCTGGTATTCTAACAAATTTTCAACCAAATCATTAATAGTGATATTACTTATTTTCATCAATTGAATGATTTCTTGTTGCTCAGTATTTAATTCTCCGACCACATTATCAGATAATAAATCTGCCCCCTCTTTTAAAGTGGCTAAAGGGGTTTTTAGTTCATGAGAAACATTTCTAATAAATTGTTGTTTTTCTTTTTCTAAACTTCCTAGTTTTACCCGTAACCATTCTAATTGCTCCCCTAATTGTTGCAGGTCTTTCGGTCCCCTGATAGAAATGGCATGTGAAAAACCTTTATCACCAATAGTACGGATTGCAACTGTAATATCTTTAATCGGGCGTAATAATAAACGAACAAAAAGTAAAGCAAGTATTAGCGCTAAAAATAGACTCATACCCGCTAGAAAAATTAAATCTATTTTAAACTGCTTGGCGTTAACGGATAAATTATTGACCTCCGCAGTTACTCTGCTTTCACCTTCCACCAATAGCTTTTTTGCCTGGCGAGTAAGCTTATCATAGCCATTTAAGTCCTCTTGTGTAAGCTTGTTATTTTTATCTTCCAGCTTCGCTAAAATACTTATATATAAAGACTTTTCATTATCTTCCAATAAACGTAACTGATTACTTAGTTGTTCAGCTATTTTTTGTTGATTAAACGATAACATTTGATCTAAAAATTTGCGCCTATTTTGTTGAAATAAATTAAAAAAAACAGGTTTCCCAAAAAGTTGAATTTGTCTAATATTGCGTTCCATAGAATTTAAACGCTCAATAATTATTCGTGTGCTTTCGGTTTCATGAACAACTTTAAATAAAGTGGCCTGACTTTTTTCAGTAAAATTTCCAACCTCATTCACGGTATAAAATACAGCAAAAATTAAAGGTAGAGTTACGATTAAAAAACTGGTAAGCGTCCACTGGTTAAGAGAACCTATATAGAATACTGGTTTTTGCAGAGGGATTTTAGGCACAGATAAAGGGCATTATTGATTTAAAAAAGGACTGATTAAGGGTATAAATTATTACCTGGTTACCCCCTGAATCTCTACCATGTTAAAAATTTATCACACAGCTCGTCATTCCTGCATTCTCTTGGCAGGAATCTATTTTTTGCATGAATAGATCCCTGATAACAGACTTAGAGGGTGACGGTATACAAGGTGTCACAGTTTTTTCATTTAATGTGGCGGAGACTCATGGGTAATCAGAAAAGGTTTTAATTTTGACAGAGTATAGATAAGATAGCACTATAAACGTTCCAAAATAGATAAAAATAATAAACCAAAGAGGATATAAATATGGTTATTGGGTCAGTAGCAGCTATTTTAGTAATGGTGTGGTTTTATAATACGGCTAATGGTAGAAACCCAGTACACTGGGCGATAGCAGGTTTTTTGGTTTATTTTATTGCCTCAATACTTTGGACAGTAACAATAACCCCAAGTATTAAAGATGCCGCCATGCACAGCAGAGGCACAATGCTTATGTGGATAGCTCGCTATGCCTATATTATTGTGGCAATAGCGTGCAGTGTTATTTTTAACTTAAAAGTAGGTAATAAAAACCAGGATAATGAATAAACCTATTAAACTGATGAAAACTTGGTTTGTTTATATTATTCACTGTACAGACGATAGTCTTTACACGGGAATTACAACAGATATAGAGCGACGGTACAAACAACATGGTTTACAGCGAGGTGCCAAATATTTTAGAGGTCGTCAACCCAAAAAACTGGTTTATCAAGAAAATGGACACAATAGAAGTTCTGCCAGTAAACGGGAAATAGCCATTAAAAAACTTTCGCGTGCCAATAAACTTCAACTGATTGCAACACAACAAGCGTCTTTTTTGTAGATTTTATGGGTAGTCAGTTAAATTTGTAGTTTTACCGGTATTCTTCACA
>CAYYNM010000014.1:4674-28343 GCA_964472945.1 uncultured Methylomarinum sp.
TAGTTCTAGTTTCAGCCCTCCCACTGGAAACCCTATCATTGGTTAAATAGATCATCTAAAAAAATGACAAAAAAAAGGAATATTTTATTTGCAGGTGATCCGCATGGGAACTTTGGGCCATTAATTTCTGCTGTTAAACAATGTCAGCCTGAAGCCGTTGTATTATTAGGTGATTATGATTTAAAAAAACCGCTACAAGATTATATTCAAGCCATTATAGGTAAAACCAAAATTTGGTGGATACCTGGGAATCATGATTTTGACCCACCGGAACATTACCATAACCTTTTTTCTTCTCAGTTATCAGGGCAGAGCTTACATTTAAAAGTGATCAATATTGCAGGTCTTAGAGTTGCTGGTTTAGGGGGTATTTTTTTAGGCAGAGTCTGGTATCCGCCGTATTCTCCTAAATGGCAGAGCAAAAAGCATTTTATACAAGTCTCTTCTGAATATTCAGACCCTCTCGCTTTATCACTTAAATATAAATCGGCTATCTGGCCTGAAGAGTGGGCACAACTCAAAAAACTAAAAGCAGATATTTTGGTAACGCATGAAGCCCCCAAAAGTCATAAACATGGCTTTATTGCCATTGATCAATTAGCCGAAGCCATGGGCGTAAAACAGGTGTTTCATGGTCATTTACATGAACATTATAGGGCTAAAATCAGGCAAGGAATTAAGGTTGTTGGGGTTAGAGATGCTCAAATTGTGGATTTGTTTGGTGAGGAGGTGGGATAAGAGCAGGATCAAGGTAGAGCTGGGTTGGTGTGGTTTTGTTTATTTTGTAGGCAAAAAAAAGCCCGGTAGAAACTATCGGGCTTTTTTTGTTGCTTGATTCTATTAGACTAACTTAGAATTTTGCTTTTAGATCAAGTTGGAATGTATCAACACTGATTTTCTTGCCAGCTGTTCCATAATCTTCAGCCCCTAAGTAAGCACCACTTAGAGAGAAGTTTTTGCTTAGTTTATAGCCCAGTTTGATTTTATGACCTCTTGCCGCTGTAGCACCACGGTTAAAGTCTGAATCATTAAACGTATCGGTTACTGCATTTCTTTGAGTATCGCGGTAGTTATAATCCAGTTTAAAGTTATTCCATTTAGTACCAATACCGACTAACCAGGCTTCATTTTCGCTACCTTTAATATTGTTGGCATCGTTGATAACGTAGTTACCGTAGGCATGTACGGGTAATAGTCCTGTATCTACTTTAACTTTACCTGCGATTTCATAGATTTTAAACTCTGCATTTGCTGTTCCATTTACACGGTCGCCTGCAAAACGGTTCACACCTTTTACATTCGCAACCCCGTTTTTGCCTAGATTATTATTAAAAATATAAGCATTGGCACCTAAAGAGGCTGATACAGCATGATTAAACTTCATTTCACCACTTAATCCGCCGTGGTACATATTTAGATCTTCACTAAAAGTACTACCTTCACCTCCATTATCACTTAGGATATAGTAACCACCTTGTGCAGTCAGTTTGGCAGGACCCAGTTTATATGAATAAGCAAGTGATAAACCTTCTGGATTTACATCGCTATCCCAAACATTATCAGTAACACGGTACCATTGTTGTTTCATTTTACCGACAGTTAAAGCCGCACCTTTAACAAAAGAAGGCTTCCATTTAATATAGGCACGGTCTAAATATAATGCCTTACCTCTAAAGCCGTCTGTACCATTTTTACTATCAGTAGTAGTAGTATCAGAAAGACCAAGAGACTGGTTTGTAGATGTTCTACCTCCAGCCGTTACAATACGCATACCTGCTTCAACTTCATCATTAACTTTTGCTTTTATAGCTAGACGAGCACGAATACGTTGACGGTTTTTCTTGATTTTTGTTTCATTATCAACACTTTCATATCTAGCTCGCATATCGCCAGAAATTTTAATACGTGAAGCCCAATCTAAAGCTTTTACCATTTCTGGGCTAACTGTAGAGCTTGCTGCTGCCGCTGCTTTTTGATCAGCTTTTTGAGCTAATTTTTCAAACTGTGCTTTATTGATAACACCGTTTTGGAATAAAGTTTCTAATAATTCTTTATCAGAAGCTGAAGCAGTTGTTGCTGTTAAAGCAGCGCCCACTAATAATGCAGATTTGATCGCTACACTCAGTTTTGTCATTTTTTTAGTTTCCTACAGTTTGAAAATTGTTGTGTTTTTGCAACGTGTCGCAAAAGTTGGACAAATTTTACGAAAGGAATATGACAATAGTGTGACAAACTGACTTTTTTGAAAATAAATTGAACTTTTTATGCAGAAATAAATGGAGTTAAAAGTATGTGGCTTGGGTTACGCAATAGAGCCAGCTAATCTAAGCTGCAAAATATTAAGAGGTAGGATGTGCTGACGATAGGAAGCGCATCAATGACAAACGATGCGCTTCCTATCGTCAGCACATCCTACTGCTAATGTTTTTGGATCGATTAATAGGTTTATTTTTTTAAATATTGATTAATTAAAGCTAAATCTTGTTCCGTTAAACTGCTGGCAGCGCGTTTTAATTTGGTTCCATTAATTAAATAATCATAACGTGTTCTTGAGTAATCTCTTTTTGCACGATAAAGGTTTCGTTGTTCGGTTAATACATCAACCATTGTGCGAGTCCCTACTTCTGAACCTGCTAAAGTCGCTTCTAAAGAGCTTTCTGCTGATTTAACGGCTGCTTTGAGAGCTTTAACACGGTTTATACTGGAGTTTATATCTCTAAACGAATTTCTAATTTCACGTTTAACTTGACGTTTTGCAGCTAATAAAGCTTGTTTAGCAATTTTATAGTCATAATGAGCTTGTTGACTGCGTGAACTCACTAAGCCGCCCTGAAAAAGTGGGATATTAAGTTGCAGGCCGGCACTTCGTGTATCGCCTCGGGAGCCAAAGCTACTATTTACATCCTGAACGCCATAATTAGCAATAATATCCAGTGTTGGTAAATGCCCGGATTGCTGAAGAGAAATATCTTTTCTGTTTATTTCGGCTTGATTAAGAGCGGAAATAATTTTTAGATTGTTGGTTTCAGCAATGTTTGTCCATTCAGCAATATTATTGGGGGTGGGAGGGGATAAGTTTATGTTTTTAGATAGCTTTAATAAATTAAGCTCTGTTTCTCCAATAATTTCAATTAAATCTTCTTTACTATCATCCACGCTATTTTCGGCATCAATTTCAGTTGATCTTGCCTGGTCATAACCTGCTTGTGCTTCATAGACATCGGTAATAGCAATTAAACCCACATCAAAGCGTTGTTGAGCTTGTTCTAGTTGCTTTTCTATGGCTTCCTTTTCTGATTTAGCAAATTCAAGATTATCTTCAGCCGCTAAAATATTAAAATAGGCTTCGGTTGTTTTAACCATCAGACTTTGTCTTTCTGCTTGGTAATCAGCTTCTGCTTTAGCTATTCTATTGTTTGATTGATCAAGTTGTATCCAGTGTTCCCAATGGAAAACGGGTTGAGAAAAATTAACACTAAAGCCATGACTCCAATAATTTTGCGTACCAGCACTTTGAAAATTGGCTTTTTTACTATGAATTCTATCTCTACTGGTATTGGCTGAAGCAGAAATGGTGGGCAGCATATTGGCAATACTTTGAGCTTTAGTTTCTCCGACTGAATATTGATTAAAATAGGCTTGCTTTAATAACGGATCATTTTGCAATGCCAGTTGAAAAGTTTCAATAAGGTCTTGTGCATAGATAGGCCCAGAGCAAGCCGCTAAAAATAGAATTGCTGCTAATTTAGATTTCAAAATAAGTTGCCTAGTATTTAAAGTGATATGATGACAGGTTACCTAGCCCATATTGCTAGGTTTATTTGTTTCAATATAGCACATAATTTAAGTTAAATTTTTCTATCACGGCAGTAGAAAATCAATATTTTAAATGGTTTAAAAAATCAATGAATAATACTACTTTAATAATTATTACTTTAGCCAGCTTGTTTATTTCGGGGTGTTCTAGTTTCGGTAGAGGTATTACTGAGGCATTTCTTGAAAAACAAGAGGCTGAAGACACGCGGGTTTGTGAGGTGTGGGGTGAGGCATTTTCTGGTTTACAGGGTCAGGTTATTCAACACAATGGTAAAGTTAAGGTGTTGATGGTTCACGGTGTGGGTGACCATAAACCAGGTTATTCAACTGAGTTTTATGAAAAGCTTGCTAAAGAATTAGGCTTATCCGTTACCTCTAAAACCCATAAGGATATTCAGCTTAGCTCGGCTGACTACCCTGATAGAGCATTAGGTAATTTACGCATTAAACGTTATTTAAATAAAGCCAAGACAAAAGAGTTTTTATTTTATGAATTAACCTGGTCAGATATAACGGCAAAAGAAAAAGAGGTTTTAGCTTATGATAATTCCGGTGAATATTCGTTTAGGCGAGCAAAAGTTAATGATTTGATGAAACGGTTTTCTAATGATACCGGTCCTGACCCCATTATTTATTTGGGCGAAAGTCGTGAAAATATTTTGTCATCTTTTGTAGAATCATTTTGTTGGATGACAGCAGGGAATTGGAAGGATTTACCCACTGATACCAAGGCAGTTTGTAAAGCTTCTGATATTTCCTCTATTAATAATGATCAATATGCTTTTGTTTCTCATAGTTTAGGCAGTCGAATAACAATAGATGGCATGCAACGTATCACTGAGGATTTAGGCAAAGGAAAAGTAGGGCATATAGAGCATGAAAAGGTAAAAAATGCACTTAGAAATAAGACTATTCCTATTTATATGATGTCTAATCAACTGCCTATGTTGCAGTTAGGGCGAAAATTACCTGAGGTCAGTGGGCAGAAGTCAGAATATTGCACTGAGCAAGGCGCAAAATATTCTGAGCGGATGTTTACTAAAACACCTATTATTGCATTTAGTGATCCGAATGATTTGTTAAGTTATGCTATTCCACCTCGATTTGTAGATAAATACCTGGATTCAAGGTTATGTATTGATGTGACTAATATCAATATTAATGTGGCTTATGTTTATGATATTTTTGGGGTGGGTAAGGTTGCTAATCCAATGGATGCACATATTGGCTATGATACTGATGACCGGGTGGTTGCTTTAATTGCAAAAGGGATAGGAAATAAACAGTCTAGTGCTGATATTGTTAATAAGCGTTGCCGGTGGATTGAGACCATAGATTAAAATGGCAACATTTAAAAAAATATATTTAATTTATTCAGAGCTTATAGAGTCGCAACTGGACTCTATATATGAATATGCCTTAATTAAAGATAATGCTATTGAAGTCCATAAGGTAAAACTTGCAGAATTGTCTTCCATTCATGTTACTGCCGAGCTAAGTCATGCTCTAGTCTGGGTTGAGCAAGTGCATTATCCTCTGGTTTTAAGGTGTGCTGAGCAGAAAAAATTGTCACTGGGTTTTTTACCGCTTAAAGGTGATTCATTAAGTCAATTTTATAAAAACCTGAGTTTGCCAGTACATTTTGATGATTGTTTAGAGCTTGCTTTAGCTAATGAACCTTTGTTTATAGATTTAATTGTTTGTAATGGCGAGGTAGTTACTGATGGTGTCAACCTTGAAAACCAGACAGCAATGCTTGAATTTATCGGTGATAGTCATGCTTATAAAGGCTGGCATAAATTAGAATTTCAAATAAAGCGATTGATACATGCCTTCTCCTTAAAACCCCATCCTGTTATTTTAACCACAGCAAAAGGTAAAATAGTTTCTACTGCTATTACTGGGATGGTGTTGCTGGATTTTCATAAAAGTGGTGCTTTGGTTCAGATGTTTAAAGATTCGGTGTCTTTAAAAGATAGGCGCGTTTCTGTTGTGTTATTTGCCCCTCAGTCAATTTTAGCCTATTTACAACTCTCTTCTGAGACGTTTTTAGCGACTTCAAAAAAGAATATACCACAACAGTTAGGCTATATTAGAACAGAGTCTTTAACCATTAATACACCCATTGAAACGCATTACCTAGTAAATAATAAACCTTTAACGACTCGCGAATTAATTATTAAAACACTGAGTGAGGGTGTACAAGTTAATGCGGGAGAAAAATTTAGAGAGGCTCAAAATTTTGGTGATGATAAAGAAAATGTTAACAGTGACCAGTTGCCACAACAAGATAGTCGGATTAAATATTTAGGGGCTACCTTACCGTTTTTCTCGCATGCATTAGAGTCTGACTTTAAAGACTTGTTTCTTTCCCTTAAAGAAAGTGCCTGTGCTAATAGTACTTATATTTTACTCATGGTATTAAGTACCTTGCTGGCTACTTTAGGCCTATTTTTAAATAGCCCCTCTGTTGTTATCGGTGCGATGGTTTTAGCCCCTTTAATGGCTCCCATTATTTCTTTATCTATGGGGCTTTTACGATCTAATGATGATTTGACACAAGGTTCATTTTTAACCTTATTTACAGGGATATGTATTGCGTTATCGTTATCGGCTTTAATGGCTTGGTTACTGCCTTTTCAGGAAATTACCAATGAGATAGAAGGGCGCTTACACCCTTCTACTTTAGACTTGTTTGTCGCTGTACTTTCTGGCGTGGCTGGCGCATTAGCCAGTGCCAGAGAAAACATTGCTAAAAGTTTACCAGGGGTAGCAATAGCAGTTGCTTTAGTACCTCCTTTGTGTGTTTCAGGTGTGGGAATAGGTTGGTGGAACTTTGATGTATTTTACGGTGCAATGTTATTGTTTTTGACTAACTTAACCGGCATTATTATGGCTGCCGGTTTATCTTTTATGGTATTAGGTTTTGCACCTTTTTCCAGGGCAAAAAAAGGCATTGTGTTGTCAATATTGATGGTGTCGGTTATATCCATACCCTTGTATTTATCTTTTGCTAATATGCAAGAAGTTGCAGCAATAAAAAAACAATTATTAAGTCAAAATTATCATATTGGTGGGCAACAACAGCAATTACGGAATATAAAGGTTAGACTTGGAAACCCTTTAAAAATCAGTGCTGACTTAATGGGTACGCAAGTACCCGATAGCCATATACTGAGGCAATTTGAGCGACTCTTTACTGAACAGTTTGCTAAACCTGTTAGGGTTGATTTTTCGGTTAGCTTAGTGACAGCGGACTATTTTAAAAATAGTGCTGATTACCCAAAATTAACAGAATAAGAAAACAGCTAGCCTTGATGAACTGAAACGTAATCAAGGGAGTCTCAGGTAAACCTTGGTTCCACTTTTTTGTTTTATCAAGGCTACGCAAGAAAATATATTCTGACATTAATCTGTCATAATCAAGCTTTAAAATGTTAAGATTTATTTATCAATACCTAATAGGTAATCCAAATCGAGAACGAGAATCAACTGTTAGACACTATAGCAATGGAAATCAACGAATTAGAAAAACCAGAATATTATATTAACCGCGAATTAAGTTTATTAGAATTTAATGTACGGGTGTTAGCTCAAGCAAAAAATGAGTATGTTCCTTTGTTAGAGCGTCTTAATTACTTATGTATTTCTAGTTCTAATTTAGATGAGTTTTTTGAAGTACGGGTAGCCAGTGTTTTGCAAATGGCAAATATTGATGCTATCGCCTGTAGTTCTGATGGTTTAACACCTAATGAACAACTGGAACGCATTGGTATTAAGTCACATGAATTAGTTGACGAGCAATATCATGTCCTTAATGAAATACTGATTCCTAAGTTAAAAGAAGAGGGTATTCGATTTATTCGTCGCGATAAATGGTCGGATATACAAAGAAAATGGTTGTCTAAATTTTTTAATGAGGAATTATTGCCTATTCTAACGCCCGTTGGTTTGGATTCGGCGCACCCTTTTCCTCGTATTTTAAATAAAAGTTTAAACTTTATTATTTCTCTTACCGGTAAGGATGCCTTTGGTCGAAATAGTGGACGAGCTATTTTACAAGTTCCTCGTGCTTTACCTCGAATTATCCAGTTGCCAGCAGACGAAACCAATAGCGGTACTTATGATTTTGTCTTTCTATCTTCAGTTATTCACGCCTTTGTTAATGAGTTATTTAATGGGATGACGGTAAAAGGCTGTCATCAATTTAGAGTAACACGGAATAGTGATTTTTTTGTTGATGATGATGCTATTGATGATTTGCTTCATGCCGTTGAGGGTGAGTTGGTTATGCGTAACTATGGCGATGAAGTACGCATGGAAATTGATGAAGGCTGTCCAGAGCAAACGGTTGAGTTTTTAAAAGAACGGTTTAGGTTAAATCCCGCGCGTATTTTTAAAGTCAAAGGTCCTGTCAATCTAAGTCGCTTACAAGCTATTTTTAGTTTAATTGAACGTCCTGATCTTAAATTCTCTCCGTTTAAACCTTATGCTCCAGCACAGCTAGGTAGAAAGAAAAATGTATTTGATGCGATAAAAAAACAAGATATTTTATTACACCACCCCTATGAATCATTTTTGCCAGTCGTTGAGTTTATTCGTCAATCCGCTGTAGATCCAAATGTTTTAGCCATTAAGCAAACGCTTTATAGAACGGGGGTTGATTCGCCTGTTGTCGATGCGTTAGTTAAAGCAGCAAGAGCTGGAAAAGAAGTGACGGTTGTTATTGAATTGCGTGCTAGATTTGATGAAAAAGAAAATATTGGTTTGGCTGCAAAACTTCAAGAAGCGGCTGTTCATGTGGTTTATGGTGTAGTGGGTTATAAAACACATGCCAAAATGTGCTTAGTTTTAAGAAAAGAAGGCAAAATATTGCGTAATTATGTCCACTTAGGGACAGGTAATTACCATCCTAAAACAGCCCGAATTTATACGGACTATGGTTTGTTTTCTTGTCAAAAAGAGTTAGGTGAAGATGTTAGGCGTATTTTTGTTCAATTAACCAGTTTAGGTAAAGTTACTAAACTAAATAAGTTATTACAGTCACCTTTTACCTTGCATGATGGCTTGCTCTCTAAAATCGAACGTGAAATTAGCAATAAAGAAGCAGGAAAATCCGCAAAAATAATTTTTAAGGTGAATGCGGTTGTAGAAGAGCGGTTGATTCAAGCCTTATACCGTGCCTCTCAAGCAGGTGTTGAAGTGCAGTTAATTGTTCGTGGTGTGTGCTGCCTAAGGCCTAGCATAAAGGGTATTTCAGAAAATATACAGGTACGTTCAATTATTGGGCGTTTTTTAGAGCATACTCGCGTTTATGCTTTTGAAAATGCTGGTAACTGGGAGGTTTATTGTGCCAGTGCTGATTTAATGAATAGAAATATGTTTAGAAGAGTAGAAACCTGCTTCCCTATAGAAAATAAAAAACTGCATGATAGAGTTCTTGCTGATATGGATTGTTATTTAAAAGATAATACGCAGTCCTGGTTGCTGCAAAGTGATGGTAGTTATTTGCAATTACAGCCAAAAGAAGGTGAGGAAGCTATTACTGCCCAAACTTTGTTACTTAAGGGAATGCAGAAATAGCAGGTTATTTTGCTACATTTTAAAAAGTCATTAATAAACCATAGCTTATAAATTGTAGAGCGGACTTTAGTCCGCCATTGAATCAGTGTTTTTGAGTTATTGCGAACTAAAGTCCGCTCTACAATCAGCTACGTCTTAATTTAGTTTTAATGTTTATCTACTATGGGTAGAAAAACTTTAAAAACTGTTCCACCTTGTTGATTATGTTCCGCCCAAATTTTCCCCTTATGAGCTAAGATAATTTCCTGACAAATTGCTAAACCTAAACCCGTCCCACCAGAACCATCTTTAGTTTTACTACTTTGAATAAACTTGTTAAAAACACTGGATAGTTCATTATCTGGAATACCTACTCCCTGATCTGCAATTGAAATTAAAAGCCCTGAAGTGGTTTCAGTATCACTGCTTCTCTTGCCTAAGATGATGTTAGCCTTTTCAATAGCCATTGTAATGGCTTTTTGTTCAGCTGAATAATTAATAGCATTGGATAACAAGTTACTTAAAACTTGAAGTATTTTTTCTTTATCACAAGGAACAATTGTAGTGCTGTTAGGCTGTTCCAATATCAAAGTAAGATTTTTTTCTTTAATTTTGGCTGAATATTCAGTGTGTATTTGTTCACTTAGTAAAAACAGGTCATTTTCTTGAATATTAAGTTCAGTTTTTCCTGACTCAAGTTTTGAGAGGTCAAGGAGTGCATTTAATAAAGACAGTAATCGCTGGCTACTGGTATCAATATGAGTCAAAAATTTATGCAGTTTCTCAGTGCTATTCTCACTAAGGGGGAGCGATTGGAACTGCTTTAAACATAAATTAGTAAAACTAATAATGGCATGCATGGGAGTTCTTAGCTCATGTGACATATTTGCCAAAAACTCACTTTTAGTATTATTGGCAACTTCAGCTGCATCTCTTGCTGATTTTAAATCGGCTATTTGCTCATCAACCAAGTCTTGTAAATGGTCTCTATGTTGCTTTAGTTGATTTTCATATTGTTTTTTTTCTGAGATATTAATTAGAATACTTAAGTATTGATAAGGTGATTTATACTCATCAAGAAAGGGGGTGATACTTTCGGTAAACCAGACTTTTTCACCCTGATTATTTAAATAGTTAGACTCTCCAGTCCATGGTATTCCCTGGCTTAAAAATTCTCTTCGATGTTGGAGCCGTAATTTCTCGTTCGTATTATCAGTAAATTTTTCCTGAATATATTGCTCACCCACAAATTCAGTTCGATTTCTGCCTAATATTTGGCAAAAATGATTATTAACATCAAGCACACGAAAATCTTTATCCCGCATAATTATGCCGGCGGCAAGGTCTAAGGCATGCCTGTGGTCTTTAAGTTCTTTTGCGGCTTTTTTACCTTGGGTTATATCACGAAAAAAATAAACTATAAGCCCATTTTCATTATTAACAGAACTTTTTGTTTCCTTGTCCGTAAAAGGGTCATCACCAAAAAGGACTGTATTTTTACCACTTGGCTGACCTGTTGATACATGCAGTAAAATATCAAATCCCACTCGGTGTTTGCCGATTAAGGGAATATCTGTTGATGCGCGAGATGATATAAAATAGTTGATATAAGTACCAACATTACCCTTTACCCAATCAGGGCAGGGTATCAGGTCAGGAATTTTACGAGCTATAACCTCGCCTTCGCTATAGCCAAAGATATGTTGAGCAGCTATATTGAATGATTCGACAGTACCATCGGATGAGAAACTTATAATTCCATCTGAAGCATTATGAAGTAATGACTGTAATTTTGTTTGTGCTGTTATTAGATCAAACCCACTCTGAGAAAGCTCAGTATTCTGTTTTTTTAAACTATTAATTTCTTCAATTGCTTGCGTAATATCAGTGGCTTGAAGAGTCTCTCGTTTATCCATTTTAGAAGGTTACCTTAATCTAACAGAAGTTGTGCGCGTACTCTGTTACCTTTTTCTTGATATTCAAGCAATGAAAAACTTAATTTATTAGCAATGGCAATGCCTCTACCATGAGAGTCCATTACCCGGTTAGGATCAAAATCCATATATGTTTTCCAGTCAAATCCATTTCCTTGGTCGGTAATAATAATTTCAATTTTATTATCCATCCGTTGAAAGTTAATAGTTGCTGTTTTATTTATATTTTGAGTTAACAATAAACGTGTAGAAATTTCTTCTAGCCATAAGCCTGTTTTATTGAGTTCTGACTTTTCTGCATAGCTTATACCTAAGTTGCCATGCTCAATAGCATTGACCATAAGTTCAGTAAGGCCCATCACTATTTTTTCTGGTTCGGGACAGGCATTGGAAATTAAGGAGGCTATAGAGCGTGCTTCTTCTAAATTTTTAAATTCAAATGTAGCTGAAGTGAGCATTCCCATCGTGAGATTGGTTTGCTCAAGAGAACTTTGCATTTCTTTATAACGTTGTCGATCACTAACGGCTGTTTTAACAACGGATAAAAGAACTTCTTCACTAAAGGGTTTGGTTAAATAATAAAAGGCACCTGCATTTAAACCTTCGGAAATATCAGCTACACTCGCTTTTGCTGTTTGGAATATAACGGGGCAGTGCTGTAAAATAGGGTGTTGTTTTAGTTTCGCTAATACCTCCATGCCATTCATATTTGGCATCATTCTATCGAGTAGGATGATGTCGTAAATACTAGGGTTTTTTTCCAGCATTTCCCAGGCAATAGCACCGTTTTCTGCGGTACTGGTTTGATAATCTTCTGATAAGTATTCAGTAATAATCTCCAAATTTAATGCTTCATCATCAACAATTAAAATATGTGCCGAGTTCTTTTCCATGATTTAATATCTTTTATTATTGAACAGGTGAATTAATTATAGATGAAAAATATTCAAAAGGCAGGTAACTTTGCACAATTAGGGGATTCAGTATTAAGATTACATGCAAAGCAAGTGAAAACTATTAACTCCCTTAAAATAAAAAAAGTTATAAAGACTATGCGAAATGAGTTAATGACTTCAAATGGGGTTGGCTTAGCGGCTCCGCAAATTTTTGAATCTGTTAGAATTATCATAATTGCTTCACGACCTTCAAAGCGGTACCCTTTAGCACCAGATATGGAGCCTGTGGTTATGATTAACCCTGGTTTTGAGGTTATTTCAGCAGAAATAAAAAAAGACTGGGAAGGTTGTTTAAGTATTCCAGGTATTAGAGCCTTAGTACCAAGGTATAGTGAAATCAAAATTAGTTTTTTTGATGAGCAGGGTGCACAACAAGAACTTATTGCAGAAGACTTTGTTGCTCGCATTTTTCAACATGAATTTGACCACTTAAATGGTTTGCTTTACCTTGACCGCGTAGAAGATAATAAGGATATTATTGCCGAATCTGAATTTCAAAAAATAATGGAATTAAAAGTAGCTTAACAATATAACTGCAATTTCTTCTCTGTTTACTTATAATTAGTTAATTTTATTGGATGGGTGGAATGAAAAATTATAATATTTTAGAGTACGAAAATATTCCTCAGGTTGCTATGGCTGCAATGAATGATGTGCACCGAGAAGAGTTGAATATTGTAAATAAACTGCATTCTGCATTAGTTGGAGAAAATGAAGGTGAAGTCTCTATATTATGTAGCCAATGGTTAAACCATACTAAAGCACATTTTGATAGAGAAAATATGATGATGGAAAAGTATGAGTTTCCAGCTATACATTGTCACCAAGGTGAGCATATTGAGGTGCTTAAAGGCTTAGAAGCTATTATCAGTGAGTGGGAGCATACACATGATTTTAAAGCATTAACTGAATATGTATCTAATGTCTGGCCGAAATGGTATGTTAATCATATTTCAACGATGGATGTTGTGACTTCTGCTTTTATCAAGCAAAGTATGGAAAATGAATAAACATAGCGATTACAAGCCATCGCTTATAAAATTGTAGGGCGGACTTTAGTCCGCTATAGAAGCAATATTTATAAGGATGTTGAATAATTTATTGTATTTTGTGGTATTACCTCTCTGCAAAATACAATCCTATATTAAAGAGGTATAAATATGGAGTTTTATATATGAATAGTCTTACCGCACTCTCTGTAAGTATTGGTGTACTGGCTGGACTTGCAACATTTTTGGCTGTAGGGCCTCTTGCAGGTGTATTTTTAATCTGGGCTTTAACTATTTCATGGGCCGCTTATTTTGCTTTAGGTGGCAATGATGAAGCGGCTAAAAATGTTGCAATTTGTAGTGTATTTGGTGTTGTTATGGCGTGGTATGCAGCCGTTCAATTAACTAATATTCCTGCTAGTGCTACACTTGGCTTCCCTTTTATGGCTGCCATCGTGGTAACAATTTCAGTTATCGTTTCCTGTTTGGCTGCAAACCTTAAAGTACTTTCCTGTATTCCTGCAACAGTACTGGGTTATTCAGCTACTTTTGGCTATATACTACAAACACCTGATATTTTAAGTGCAGATGTTTTATTAGCTGCAGGTTGGAGTAATCCTTTATTGATTATCTCTTTCTCTTTAGTGCTTGGGGTCGGTTTTGGTATCGCTTCAGCAAAATTAGCGGCTAAATGGACTACAATTGAAGGTTAATTTGTTATAGAGGCTTTTTTTTGAAAGCCTTCTTTGCTGGACGTAAGTATCTATACCACTTTATTGTTTATAAATAACAACGGGTTGAGCTTGTCTTCAGCAGCTTATAAATTCCGCACCCGTGACCGCGCGAAGTATATGTAGGAGCGGCTTTAGCCGCGATGTCGTGGCTAACGCCGCTCCTACATATACCATCTATTTTTAACTTAATGCAGTACCCCAAAGTACTTATATATAATAATCATGTGAGTAACTTAAGTTACTTAAAAACTACGTTTTTTTATTAATGAATACCATAATGGGATTCAATATAACGCTCTACTAATTCATGAAACTCTTCAGCAATACGGTCACCTTTAAGTGTTACTGTTTTTTCTCCATCTTCGTAAACAGGGGCGACAGGTGTTTCTCCCGTACCTGGTAAACTAATACCTATATTGGCATTTTTACTTTCTCCTGGGCCGTTTACAACACATCCCATAACGGCAACCTCCATTTCTTCAACACCTTTATATTGACCTTTCCAAACTGGCATTTGATGGCGTAAGTATGATTGTATATCTTGCGCAAGTTTTTGGAAATAATCACTGGTTGTTCGGCCGCAACCAGGGCAAGCGATAACCATAGGTGTAAAAGAACGAAAGCCCATTGTTTGTAATAATTCCTGGGCAACAATCACTTCATTCGTTCTGTCACCACCCGGCTCAGGTGTCAATGAAATCCGAATGGTATCACCAATACCTTGTTGCATCAGCACAGAAAGAGCCGCTGAGGAGGAAACAATACCTTTAGATCCCATTCCTGCTTCCGTTAAGCCTAAATGCAAGGCATAATCGCAGCGCGAAGCCAGATCTTGGTAAATGCTAATAAGCTCTTGAACATTACTGATTTTACAGGAAAGAATTATTTTATCTTTGGCTAAACCAATTTCTTGTGCCTTGGCTGCACTTTCCAGTGCTGAGACAACAATTGCTTCGCGGGTAATAGCTGGAAGTTCTTGCGGCGCATCTAAAAGTCTATTTTCATCTAATAAACGGGTTAAAACAGACTGGTCTAAACTTCCACCATTAACGCCAATACGAACAGGTTTGTTATATTGACAAGCAAACTCAACCATTTGCTGAAACTGTGGATCACGATTTTTACCACGACCTACATTCCCTGGGTTGATTCTAAATTTTGCCAGTGTTTCTGCACACTCAGGGTATTTTTCGAGTAGTTTATGACCATTAAAATGAAAGTCGCCCACAATAGGTACTGAAAAGCCTTTTTGAATTAATTGGTTGTGAATCTCTGGTACTGCTTTTGCTGCTTCTTCAGTGTTGACAGTCACTCTAACCAGCTCAGAGCCCGCTCTGGATAATTCGATAATTTGTTTAACGGAGCCAGCGATATCAGCAGTATCTGTGTTAGTCATAGACTGAACAACAATAGGAGCACCTCCTCCTACTTTAATATCGCCAACTAAAACTTGGTGTGAGTGCTTTCTTGGGCTAATTGACATGTTTTTTTTCTGAATTAATATAAGGGTTGAATCTGAATCCTTATATCCTAAAGTAATTAGGGTATAAGGTGATATACTTGGAGAGAATTATACTCCATCCCACCCCTGAAATACATTAAGAGTTAAATGTGCGAATAAATTATTTTTCTGATGTTCATTTGGAATTTGGCTCTCAAATTTCACCAGATAATGATGCTGATATTATTATTGCAGCCGGTGATATTGGTATTTTTAAACAAGGTGTCAGTTGGCTTAAGGATATTGGTAAACCTATCATATATGTTGCTGGGAACCATGAGTTTTATGGTTATGAATATAATCAAACCTTAGCAATGTTGCGTGAAGAATGTAAAGGTAGCTCAATTCATTTTCTTGAAAATGAAACTTTTATCTATAAAAACATCCGTTTTCTGGGCTGTAGCTTATGGGCTGATCTTTTCTTGGAAGGTGGTGAAAAAGCTGAAGCTTTAGGTAAAACCTTAAATGATTTTAGAAGGATTACTTATAAAGGCGAGGCTTTTAATCAAACCATTTTTAGCAAATTGCATACTTTCTCAAAAAAATGGTTAGAAAAAGAACTGGCAAAACCTTTTGCAGGCCAAACAGTGGTTGTTACCCATCATGCGCCCACTGAGTGGAGTTGGGACGATTCTAAAAACAGATTAAAGAAAATTGCCTATTGTACGGATTTGAGGTATTTATTTCATGAATACGAAATTGAAGCCTGGTTTCATGGGCATATTCATAGCCCTGGTGATTATAGAATTGCGGGTGCAAGGATATTAAGTAATCCTAGAGGGTATGTAGGGCGTAAAGTGGTTGATAATTTTGACCATAATAAGATTGTTGAGATATAAGCCCTTGGTAAATGAATGGGCAGTCAATGATAATTCTAATAAAACTCCAGAACTTTTAGATGAGAGTGTAAGGTCATGAATAATAGCAAAGCCAGTTTTACCGAACAAGAACTAAGAGTTCCTGATTTAATCAATGTAGAAGTGGCAATAAAAAGGGCCGCTATTAAAGCAAGGCAATTAGCACAAAAATCTGGTACAGCTATTGCTACCATGAAAAACGGCATAATCAATAAAGAGTATCCCAAGCCTATCAATTAAGAATATTATCTTCTTATATTCAAAGCTTAATTTTGTGTTTGCTAAATTTAAGAAGCAATTATTGGTAAGGATTTGTCACGTTGCATCATTCTGAGAAAATCAGGATAAGGTGAATATATGATAAAACATATTGCTATTAAAGCCGTATTGATTTATCCAGAATTTGATACTCAGGATACTTTTTGGAGTTATTCAACTAGCCTTGAAATGTATGCACCTAGCAGTGAATTTGGTTTACCGAAAAGACTGTTGCCCCCTTTAGGTTTAATGGGCTTGTTCAACCATCTGAAACCGTATTATCAATCCCTGTCTTTAGTCGATAAAAACATCGACCCTCGCCCCTTAAAACAATTAATTAGTGATGCCGACCATGTTTTTATGGGTGGCATGTTAGCCCAGGAACAGAGCTTATTAAAACTTGCCAATGAAGTAAAACAATTAGGTAAACTTTTAATCATAGGAGGAACAGTCGTTACGCCCCAGTCTCCCTTAGTGCCAATTGCTGATCATCT
This sequence comes from uncultured Methylomarinum sp., assembly GCA_964472945.1. Taxonomy (GTDB): domain Bacteria; phylum Pseudomonadota; class Gammaproteobacteria; order Methylococcales; family Methylomonadaceae; genus QPIN01. The sequence goes on from CAYYNM010000014.1 coordinate 21,776, forward strand.
GATTGAAAATGAAGCCGAAGGTGTGATAGATGAGCTGTTACAGGATATTATTTTAGGAAAAGCAAAAAAATATTATAAAGGTCATTTTGTACCCCCTGAACGGTTCTTTCAGCCAGATTACCAGTCTGTTAATATGCAAAATTATATGCATATGGCGGTGCAGATTAGTCGAGGATGTCCTGAAAGTTGCGAGTTTTGCGATATTCCGCTTCGCTTTGGAAAAGCTTATCGTGTTACCCCTTATGAACAAACGGCAAAATCATTTCAGCAATTGAAACAGTTAGGTTGGTTGGGGCAGGTTTTTGTAGTGGATGATAATTTTATTGCCAATCCAAGAAAAGCCGTGGAAGTGCTGAAAAATTTATATCAAATAGGTGAACAGATTGGCTACCACCACCCTAAATATACTGAATTAACACTACGTTTGGCTGATGATTCAGCCATCATGCAAGAATTACGATATTGGTTTCATAAGGCGCATTTTATTAATGGTTTTTATGGCGTGGAAACGCCTAATAAAGCCTCATTAATGGAAACAAAAAAGAGTCAAAACTTACGAGGTGAACGAAGTTTAGTTGATAAATTAAGCTATATTTCCGAACAGACGGGGGCAGGGGTCATGATAGGGATGATTTATGGTTTTGATCATGATACGACTGAGTCAGTCGAACCATTTATTGAGTTTGTCAATGCGACCAATGCACCTATTGTAATGGCTGGACTTTTAAATGCTTTGCCTTACACGGGACTAATGCAGCGATTAGAAAAAGCGGGGCGGACTATTCAGGTAAGCAGTGGAAATAACTCCGATGGTGTTATTAATTTTATTCCTTATCATTTCTCAGTCAAACAAGCTGAACAAAATTATTTGCATATTTTAGAGAAAATATATCATCCAAAAGCATTTTTTACTCGGGTGATGCGGCATTTAAAGCTTATTGACCCTGATCTACAAACAAATTATAGAGCAACGGGTAATAATTTAGCTCAGTTAGTTAAAATTTTATCAAAAAAGAATGCCTATATTTACTGGCGTTATTTACCTATGGCATTGGTAATTGCAAAAAATCGTAGTGGGCCTAACCGCTTAAGATATAAAACTATATTGGCGGAATATTTTTCATTATGTGGACAGTACACACATTTTGCCGCACAAATTAAAGTACAGCAAAAACAAATTGCAAAGCGTAGCTATCAAAATCAGCAGAAAACCTCCTGGCTAGCATTTCAAAAATCTATTGAGGTGGATTGAAAAGTGTCAACATACTATCTTGGTCTCTCCATTACCTATCATGATCCTGCAATAGCCATTATTGATGCGCAGGGAAGGGTGGTTTTTGCAGAAGCGATAGAGCGCTATATGCAAAATAAAAGAGCTCTTAACTGTGCCGCAGACCCATTACTTTATGTGCAAGAATTGTTAACACAATATTGTCCATCAGCTGATAAATTTGTTATTGCTATTAATTGGCAAAGAAAAAGACCTATTTATGAAAATATTGTTGCGGCTTTAGGTTGTTTAAAGGCACCGGGCTTGGGCAAAGTAGGCATTAAAAAGCTAAGGTCTCCACTTAAAAATTATCAATTGCACCATATGATAGCCAGTCAACGTAATAATATTAATAGTGCCGGCTTGAATTTAGTGCGTATTATTAGCGAATATTACCCGCAAAGTGAAATTTCTCACGTTGACTATGATCACCATCTAACTCATGCCGCCACCGCTTGTTACAGTAGCCCCTTTACTGAAGCTGCTTGTGCGGTAATAGATTCTTTTGGTGAGCGTGGGTCAATGGCTTTCTATCATTTTAAAGACCAACAGTTGACTTGTCTCTATGAAAGTAAAGGGACGGGAAGTATTGGTTTTTATTATATGAAAGTGACTGAGTTATGTGGTTTTGACTGGTTAAAAGGGGAAGAGTGGAAAGTAATGGGTTTGGCACCTTATGGTAAACTAAACCCTGAATTGTATGCTTTATTAAAATCAACCATATCTGTAAAAGGGTTTAAATGTGAGCATCATTCAAAGAACTTGTTTGCAAGTATTAAAGCCTTGCAAAAATTCAGCAGAAAACATAAAGACCCCATTGAACAAGCGGCTGATTTAGCTTATACAGGGCAATATTTCTTTGCTGAATTAATGACAGAATTGCTGCAACAGTTACTACAACAGACAGCTTGCAAAAACCTGACTTTAGTGGGGGGATGTGCTTTAAATTCAGCTTTTAACGGGCAGATAAAACAGCGTACAGGTTTTGACCAGGTATTTATACCATCAGCGCCCGCTGATGATGGAACTGCGCTAGGTGCAGCGTGGTTGGCTTTACATAATGACGCTCCTAGGTTAGCACTTAATACAGAAAACCACCCCTTATCCCCTTATTTAGGTTCAATAATAAGGGATGATGCGATAGCAAACTTAATTCAATACAATCATTGTCTGGATATTCAATATTTGCCCAGCAGTATTTGTACAGAAACCGCTAAATTATTAGCAGCAGGTCAATTAGTCGGCTGGATACAAGGTCGTGCGGAGTTTGGCCCTAGAGCACTGGGTAATCGCTCTATTCTTGCTGATCCTGGTAACGCCACAACAAAAGATAATATTAACCAAAATGTTAAATTTAGAGAGAATTTTCGTCCTTTTGCGCCTGCTGTATTAGATGAATATGCCGATGATTTTTTTGAAGATTATCAGCCATCTCCCTATATGGATAAAACCCTAAAGATTCGTCAATCCATGCAACAAAAAATACCCGCAGTTTGTCATGTTGATGGTACTGGACGGTTACAAACGGTTAAGCGCGAATGGAATCCACGTTTTTATCATTTAATAAATAGTTTTTATCAACACACTCAAATTCCAGTTTTATTAAATACCAGTTTTAATGTTATGGGAAAACCATTGGTTCATTCACTAGATGATGCTATTTCAGTCTTTTTATCTACCGGTCTGGATGCTTTGGTAGTCAATGATTATTTGATTCGTAAGCCAGGCAATGAAAAAAATTAAGCATCCTTTTGACCCGGAATTAATACAACTTTATAGCAAGAATAAATTTGAGACTAAGCCTATTAACAGTAGGAGCCTGTTTTATCTGCTTAATCAAAGTAATAAACTTGATATTATGCCCGCGGCCTGTCAATTTATTGATCAAGGCTTAAGGCAAGCAGCACAAATTTATTCCTCATTATTGCTTAAAAATTATACTAAACAAAGACTCTCAGGTTTAAAGCCCGGATTAATTAAGCCTTTAGCTGAGTCATTGTTAACAGCGGATGATCTACGTGAATGTATTAAACAATATGCACCGGTTCAATTAACTCAGCCTTGCTGGTTGCAGAATATTTCACAAATTTCTTGTTGCCAAGAAATAACAGCGGTGCAAGTAATGGATATTTATCTGCAATTAACCCAAAAAGGCTCGCTTCAAAACTTATATCTTGCTGTGTTATTGGCAGAAGGAATAAAAACACCTGTTTTACATAGCTATCATTTCAGTCAACAAACGGATATTTCAACTTGTTTTTTTGATTTTTCCGCAACGCAACTTGCATTAAGCTGTTTCCCCAGGGTGTTTTTTGCAGAAATTCTGGGGTTTACGCTTGCTTATCTACAGATGCCTACGTTGATTGAAGCTTGTTTCCCCCATGCACAAGTAGCGGCCTTCCCATTTTTTAAACAACAAAAGCTAGTTTTATCGCGACAATTAATTCCACTTGAAAAATCTATTACAGCTTATCTACATGTATTTCCACAACATCAGCAAGCTTTATGGCAGCGAATACAACAGGGTTTTTGTCTGTATCAGTTACGAATGCAACAATGCCAAGATCAATTTAATAGCCAATGTAGCGAGTTTATTTCTTCACAACAGGCTGTTAACCAATTATTTCAGCAGAAGTTGCAATCAGCAAAAGGACATCACCAAAAAATTAATTTACAAGGAAGGCCGTTAGAACAGTGGGTTGCAGAAATGCCAGAAAATAATCAGGCATTTTTGCAAGCTTTAAAACAGTCTGATTATGTCGATAATGAATTTCCATTAAACAGTCGCTTATTAAAATTATTTGAATTTAACGGACCGATGTTTGGGGTGTTTGATCAATCTGAACGCAGTATTATTGAAAACTGGTTGATGGATAAGCAGGTAAATAAAACAGCTTGTTATCAGTTTAATCAAACTAATAGCTTTATACCTATAGATAATAATAACCGACAATTAAAAAAATATGCTAATTACACAAATAGAAAGCTGTATTATTATTTATTAAATGCTGATTTATTTCCTGATGTAATGCCAGCAGCAAAAATAAAAGCAGGGCGCTTATTAAAGTTTACCGCATTGTTTAATCCTCTGCCGTTTAAACATTATAGCCACCAACAACTGGATGATTTTATACAAAATATTTATCAAACTGAAATAGCTAATTACCAACCTTTAAAAGGAAAGCCAGGTATATCTAAACAGGCTTATATCTGGGGAATAAAGCAAATAGCGCCGATGATTCTAGTTGATGGCTGCTGGTTACAAAATTGCCATAGTCTACAAAAAAGTCATGCTGAAATTTATCAGATTTTGTTTAGTATTTATGCTGATGAAATAGGCAATGGTCAGCAACAACAAAACCATTGCTATATCTTTCAACAATTATTAAATAGCCTGTCGATTACTGTACCGCCAGTATTCAGCAAAGAATTTATTAACTACCCAGGTTTTATAAATAGCGCCTTTGATCTACCAAGCTATATGCTAGCATTATCACTACATTCAGAACTATTTTTAGCTGAATTATTAGGTCTAAATATGGCCATTGAACTGAGTGGCCTGGGTAAAGGTTATCAGCAATTAGTCGATGAATGGAAGTATTGGGGGATAAATACCAGAATTGCTAATTTACATATCTCTATTGATAACTACAGTTCAGGGCATACTTTTTTGGCAAAAAAAGCCATTCAATTATATATGGATGATCTATTAAAACGTACTGCTGATAACAGTATACTGGATAAACACTGGCAAAGAATCTACAGTGGCTATGCTTCTTTAGGTTTTGTAGGGAAACGGTTTAAACTGGAACTCCCCGTTTATTATATGCTGAATAAAATTAAAGTTTAAAAGATGGAATATTTAAAGTATTTATTAAGCCTGTTTTTTCCACTTTGTGTCGTCGGTTATTTATATACAGCACCTTATAGTATTTTATCTGCTTTAGCCTGGACTATTCCGCTTTGGAGTTTAATATTATTTGACTACTTAAGCCCAGTTATTGCCCCTTATAAACCTAAAATAACTGAGCAGAGAAGGTTTTATGATCTGCTGCTTTATACCTTAAGTTTTGTTCAAATTATTATCATTAGTTTGTTATTAATTGATGCCAGCCAATTACAATGGCATTCGATAGAAGATGTAACAAGCTCTCTGGTTAACCTTATTGTTATGAGAATTCTTGTAGGAACATCATCAGGAAGCTCAGCCATTATTGTAGCTCATGAGTTAATTCATAGACCATTAATCACACAGCGTATTTTGGGTCGGTTACTGTTATATACCGTATGTTATGATCATTTCAGAATAGCGCATTTGCATGGGCATCACCTTAGAGTGGCCACTCCTGAAGATATTACCACCGCAAGGTTAGGTGAAAGTTTTAAAACATATTGGAAAAGAGTCACTATTGAACATTTTAAATTTGCCTGGAATTATGAATTACAACGTTTGGGCCTACTCAATATTTCTTTTTATCATTATAAAATGCTGGCTAACTCAGTATTACAAGGTATTATCATTGAATGTGTAATTCTTGTTTTGATAATAATATTTTTTGGCTGGGTAGCAGTTGTTATCTTTTTATATCAGGCATATTCGGCAGTACGTTTATTGGAAACGATTAATTATTATCAGCACTGGGGCTTAGAACAGGGTAAATCACAGAATAATTTGGCTTGGGTCAATACATCACAAGTCACTGAATATGCATTATTAGGGTTGTCTAATCATATAGAACATCATAAAAATACAAAAACATTTTTTTATCAAACTAGCTATTCTAATTCTGGGCCGGTAATGAAATATGGGTATTTTGTAACTAATCTTTGGGTTAAGTTGAATAACGCCTCTTATAGAAAAGACTGCACGGATCAGTTAAAAAGAATTTATAAGGCACAATAATAGGTGTTTGTAGGGGGCGTGGGTTTGAATATAGCCGTCCTGCCAATATTACAAATCATCCAGAGGACTTATTACTCCCTCACCCCCTTGCTTTAATACATGTGTATAAATCATCGTAGTTTCTAAATCCTTATGCCCAAGCAAAGACTGAATGGTACGAATATCTGTGCCTCGCTGCAACAAGTGCGTTGCAAAACTATGCCTAAACGTATGAGCACTCACCTTCTTAACAATTCCAGCTTTACGTACCGCCTGTTTAATCGCCTTATTAACCCCCTGTGTCAGAATAGTTGTCGTCTCTAATTTCAACTTTAGACGACAACTATTCTGACACAGGGGGCACGACGGACAGCGCGTGAATAGCTGGAAATGGTGTTGTCACTCATCCCTTGAAG
>CAYYNM010000015.1:0-27321 GCA_964472945.1 uncultured Methylomarinum sp.
TTGATCGCTGTGATGTGTGTGGAGAAGAATTAACAGGCACGCCTTGCATGCATATAATAATCTCTTAAGTCAATGGCAGTGACGCGTATGCGTGGGAACGAGATTGATATTCGTAATATCGAACTACCCACGACTTGGAAGCCACAAAATAAAAAACCGGCAACCAATCTCAATTCTCTTACTTCAACACAACTGAAAAGTTATCAACACAATGGTTTTATTGTCTTGCCTGATTACATGCCGGAATGGGTGAACCGTTACCATGAAGGCAACAGACAACGAATTTTATTACGGTACATTGTACAAGCTGAACGTGAAAAAATTGATTCCATACTGATGACACTAAAAATGGGTGGTGATTTCAAAAAAATATCGCAAATGGCAGGTGCTTATAATGAAAATCCAGATGAAGTGGATATTAGTATGCTTTCTCCTGATATTATCAAAGCGATTTCTGAGCTTGAAACGGGGCAATATACTCAGGAACCCATAAAAACTGATAAAGGATGGTTATTGGTACTGCTTGAAGGTAAAAAAAAATCGATGCGCCTGAGTTAAATCAGGTCAAAACAGAGATTATTGATTTCCTGAAAAGCAACAATTTGATCGACATATCAGGGTCTTAAAAGCTGAAGTGGGCATAAGTCCACCTAGTGTAAAACCAAAAATTGATGGATGATAGGTTAAATTTGTGGCTGAATATATATTATTAGGGACAGCCTTTTTGGAGCGCAGGTTTTAAGTAAAGCCTGTCCCCAGTTTTAAAATAGCCTTAGCAACATATTTGACCCACCACCTGGCTTTTTATATTTTTAAGTCAGAAAGCCGACCTATTTCCCCACTATCTTGTATAAAAGAGGGGGAACTAAACTAATAATTGATTTCTAAATTTTTGAATAGTCTCATTAGTTAATGGCTGTCTCTTATGATCCAACATAACTCCATCCAGTTGTTTTGCTAACCAGTTGATAGTCTGAATAAAATCATCAAAGGTAGCGAGGGGCTTATCTAACTCACTTGGTTGAATAAAAAATACAATACCAGGTGAACTAAAAGACTCAAGACCTGTTTCTGGAAATGTACCCGGTTCAACCATACTTGCAGCCGCATAATCAACTCTACGTTTGTCATCTAAACGCTCAAAGATTTTCATGCTACCATACTCAAATCCTACCTGAGTCAGTTTATCAGCCAAATCACTCCCCTTAAATCCTTCATCGGCAACAGCAACAATGCTAAACTGAATAATCTTAGGAAGATCAACGGGTCTAACTGACTGGGCTTGTTCAGCTTGTTCAGTTGGTTGGACTTGTGGTTTTGATTGAATAACTGGTTGCTCTTCTACTTCACTAGCCATTGTAATAGGATCAGCTTCAAATTCCTTATCTACAGCACCCCCTATAGGAACAATTTCAAAATCATCATTCTCTGTATTTAATATTAATGATTGATCAATGTTATCTAACGGGTTGCCTTTGTCAACAAAGTTGATTGAACGGCGCTTATTTTTATTCTTAAAAAAGCTCCACAATATCATACCGATAATAACGGTAGCCCCAACTGCAATTATTACTACTCTTAATAAATCTTTATCCATTAACTTTCTGCCATCTCTACTGCGTCATCAATATCTACGGAAACCATACGTGATACTCCGGGTTCTTTCATGGTAACACCGGCTAATTGTTTTGCAATTTCCATTGTTACTTTATTATGTGAAATATATAAAAACTGTACTGTCGCTGACATTTCTTCAACCATTTGAGAAAATCGTACCACATTCGCATCATCCAAGGGAGCATCAACCTCATCCAACAGACAAAAAGGTGCTGGGTTTAGGTCAAAGATAGAAAAAACTAATGCGACAGCAGTTAATGCTTTTTCACCACCTGATAGCATATGAATAGAGCTATTTCTTTTGCCTGGCGGTCTGGCAATAATATTAACACCTGCTTCTAACAAATCTGTATCTGTTAATTCAAGATAAGCCTGCCCTCCCCCAAAAAGTTTAGGGAATTTTTGCTGTAAACCCTCATTAATTTTATCAAAAGTTTCTTTGAATCGTCGCCTACTTTCATTATCAATCTTACTAATCGCTTGGTCTAAGGTATCAAGTGCTTGCATTAAATCATCACGTTGCTCACTTAAAAAATTCATCCGCTCAGCTTGGGACTTATATTCCTCAATAGCCGTTAAATTAATTGAGCCTAAACGGTCGATTTGTTTAGTAAAGCCTTCTAATCTACGTTTCCACTCGTCTTCTTCAGCTTCAACAGATAATTGTTGCAATATTTGTTCAGGGTCAGCATCAATTTCATCTAACTGTTCAGTAATAGTTTGTTGCCTGACATTACTATCTTGCTGTTCAAACCGAACTTTATCCAATAATTCTTTTTGTTTCTCCATCGCTCGCTGAGTATGCGTATGTTGCTCTGCTAATTGAGTGATTAGACTCTCCGTTTCTTGTAGGACAACACGTTCCAGTTGTAATTCATTTTCCAGCTGATCCTTATTTTCAATAAATGTTTCTAGTTGTATCTTTTCATCATCTAACGGCATTAACGTGGAATTTAATTTGGTTTTTAACTCAATAATACGCTCATCAGCTTGCTGGTTTTGTACCTGTAGCCTTTCAATTTGTTTGCTGGTTAAACTTTCAGATGCCTTTAGTGACTCAATTTTTCCTTGTAAAGTATGCACATTTCTTTGTGCCTCATTCACAGTTAAATCATTATTATATTGCAATGTGTGTAATTGCTTATTTTGTAACTCTAAATCATTTTTTGTTTGTGCTAGTTGCTCTAGCATTTCTTCCGCATCTATTTGTAATTCTTCAGCCTCATTAACCGTTTCGGCATTATCTGTTACCTCAGTAATAATATCCTCAATATCAAGGCTTACTTGATTAAGGCGTTGCTGCTGTTGTTCCTGTTTAGCAGAATAAGCACTAAATTGAGCACTTTTAGCAGAATATTCAGAACCTAAAACCTTATCTCTTTGTTGTAAACTTTCTCGCTTAGTCTCTGTATCTTTTAAAAATAGTTCAGTTTTATCCAATAATGCTTCATTTAACTCAGTCGCTTCTAGCAAATCAATTTGACGTTGTTTTAAACTACGTAAATCCTTTTCACGTTGTAAAACACCACTTTTACTATCAGAACTTCGAGAAATTTTAATCCAGTTAGGCCCAACCCAGTCCCCAGCCTTAGTGATTATTGACTCATAATCAAGCAAATCTTTAGTTTGCTGTTTAGCTGTCTCTAAATCTTCAGCATAATAAATTCCTGCCAACAAACTCGCTAAGTTCCAGGGTGATGAAACCTTGTCCTGTAAAGCATGTTTATCTGTAGTTACTTGTTGCTCTGTACCTTGAGTCTCAAACAAAACTATGGAGTGTTCAGTTAAATAGCTTAAGCCTTCAACTAAAGAGTTAGTGTCATCAACACAAATGGCTTCCAGGTAACTTCCTAAAACAATTTCAACAGCATTTTCCCAACCATTTTCCACTTCTAAAAATTCGGCTAACCTTTGCTTATTAACTAAATTTGTTTGCTCTAACCAACTTAATAATTCCTTATTGTCTTTGCCCATAGCATGCTGCTGCAGTAACTCCAAAGAAGTTATTTTACCATTCACTTTTTGCAGTTCAGAACGGTCTTGGTGTAGTTCATTATGTAATTCTTTAACTTTCTGCCGTTGATCAATAATTAAACTATAAATCGCCTCAAGTTGTGATTGTAGATCTTCTCTATCTGTTTCAATCAGCTCAATACTACTATCTAAAGATTCAATTTCAGCTAATAAATCAGTACTCGATAATTCATTATGTTCCGTTTGTAATTTTTCTAAACGTTGCTGTAACTGCTGAGACTGTTGAGTCAAATGATTAATTTTTACTCTTTGGACTTCTGCTTGCTCTTTGTATTTTGAATATTCCGTTAAATATTTTTCCCATTGGTTTTGCCAACCAATCTTGCTTTGCTGACTTTCATACTGTCTGGCTGAACTATCTTCCGCCTGCTCAAGTGCAATAGCATAACCTTCTTCAGTTTCTAATAGTGCCTCTTTAATCTCTTCCAACTGTTGCAAATCAAGCTCATATTGACTAATAGCTTGCTCTGCTTGTTGGGTTAACCTGGCAATTTCAACAACCGTTTCCTGGTGACTGGTTTCATTATGCTTTATGGTTTGCTGCAACCGACTCACCTCCGCAACCACATGATAATACTCTTGCTGTGCCGAATCCAGTGAATGTTGTTGGTTTTTTTGCTCTATCCGTTGGTTATCAATCGACTTATCTGTTTCCCGTAACAACACAAATAAACGATTATGCTCGGTAGCAATATCCTGTAATTTATTTTCTAATTGCTGAGATGTTTGGTGATAGCTATTCCACCGTAAAGCTAACAACTCTTTCTTATATTGACGTTCTTGCTTTTTTAAATGGGTAAATTTCTCAGCTTTCTCAGATTGTTTTTTTAAATTTTCTAATTGCTTTTCTACTTCTTCACGTAAATCATCAAGCCGCTCTATATTCTCACGTGTATGCCTCATCCGTGTTTCAGTCTCGTGCCTGCGTTCTTTATATTTAGAAATACCAGCCGCTTCCTCTATATGAACACGCAACTCTTCAGGTTTTGATTCAACCATTCGAGAAATTGTACCCTGCTCAATAATAGCGTAACTTCGTGCCCCAAGACCGGTACCTAAAAATAAGTCAGTAATATCTTTACGCCGGCATTTTGAACCATTAAGTGCGTATTGGGATTGCCCATCTCTACTCACCTGCCTTCTTATAGAAATACTGGTATATTTTGAATACTCCCCACCAGCTTTACCTTCACTATTGTCAAAAATCAACTCCACAGAGGCTGTACTAACAGGTTTTCTACCTGATGAGCCATTAAATACCACATCGGACATACTCCCACCTCGCAAATGTTTAGCAGAACTTTCTCCCATAACCCAACGCACAGCATCAATTACATTTGACTTGCCACAACCATTAGGGCCGACAACAGCCGTCAAATTGCCTTTGATATTTATTGTAGTTTGATCAGCAAAGGATTTAAATCCGGAAAGTTTAATTTTATCCAGTTTCATTACTGCTAGAATATCCCATGTATTTTTTAATAACCGCGTATTATTCCATATTTAATTTGATTTCGAGATTTTTTTAATTTTTATTGCTAAGATGCCTCTAAAAAATAGGGTTTGGGAGAGGATAGCTTAAATTGCTATAGAAAACTTTACCTGGAAAAAATCCATTTTGCACTACAAAAAAACAATATGACTTTAAAAGAATCACTCACGACACTGCCACAATATATTTTACCGCATCATTTTTTATCTAAAGTGATGTCAAAATTCACCCACTCTAAAATTAAAGTGTGGAAAAATTTAATGATTAGCCAAATTATTAAAATTTATGGCGTCAATATGTCCGAAGCAAAAGAACAAGACATTAATAATTTTGAAAGTTTTAATCATTTTTTTACACGCGAACTAAAATCAGACGTAAGACCCATTTCTTCAATTGCCAATACAATCGCTTGCCCTGCTGATGGAGTCGTTAGTCAAGCAGGTGTTATAGAGCAAGGAGAAATTTTTCAAGCAAAAGGTAAATCATTTACCGCCATTGATTTATTAGGAGGTAATGCGGAAAGAGCAAAGCCTTTTGAAAATGGGTTATTCACTACGATATACTTATCCCCAAAAGACTATCACCGTTTACATATGCCAATTAAAGGGACATTAACCGAAATGGTACATATTCCCGGTCGATTATTTAGCGTCAACGGTGCAACAGCCAACTCAGTACCCGGCTTGTTTGCAAGAAATGAGCGTGTCGCCTGTATGTTTGATACTGAACGCGGCCCTATGGCCTTAATATTAGTGGGTGCAATTTTTGTTTCTAGCGTTGAAACCACATGGCATGGAGTTGTAACACCCCCAACAACTAGCTCTGTTCGTTCATGGCAATATCAAGAAAATGCACCTGTTATTGAAAAAGGTGAAGAAATGGGGCGCTTTAATATGGGGTCAACTATTATTGTTTTATTCGGCAAAGACAAAATTAAATGGGAAAGTGAGTTTAAAGCAGGCAAAAATGTTCAATTAGGCGAGATGATAGGGCATTGGTAATAAACTCTTATGCCAAGGGCGGCAGTAACAAATAATATACCTACCTCGCTTGTCTTTTTATCCCTCCTTGGCTACTCTCAATCGGCTCATAGAGCGACTATGCTTCTTTTGAAAAGAGCCAAGGAGGAATAAGCAACCACCCACTCGCTAAAGACGGGTGGGTTAGAGAGTTTGACGACTTTAGCCCAGCATTTTGTTAATACGGCTAAATCGGTTCATCCCCACGGATGCGGTAGATGTCAAGATACCGATGTTCTGCAACTGGCCGCGCACCTCAGCACCGGCTTTTCGGTTCTTCTCTGGTAGGCGATAGCCCAGCGTCCGGTTGGCGTAGCCAAGACGGAAGGTGTTAATCAGTTCAGGATGGTGTAAGCCACGGCTTTTAAGATAGTCCAGTGCTTCGGGGCTTTGCTTCAAAGTCTCATGGTAATAGTCAATCACCACGGCAAGCTGTTTCTGGTCGTCTGGATTAGCCGCTAAAGGGGCGGAATGTTTGGCTGTCGTGTTGCGTTTGACCTGTGCAGCCGGAACCGATAAGGAGGCATCGCCATCTTTGAGCAGTTCCACCGCATGACGGAAGTTCACGCCCTGACGTTTTATCACTCATTGGATGACATCGTCACCTTCGGAACAGGCACCCAGGCAAGGTGCATGTAGATCAGTGACCAGTCTAAGCAGGTAAATAGATGTCAGAGCACTTTGGTAAATAAGGGGGGAGGCAGAGCACTTTTAAAGCAGTCTAATTAACTTGCTGATTTTTAACAACCCCGACCCTTTCCCTCTTCAATGAACATGCATAAATCAGAACGTCTAAGAACAGCCGTTGAAGAGATGTATCAAAAACTACAAGCCGCTGGAATTGAGGTTTTACTTGATGATCGAAAAGTTCGCGCAGGTTTTATATTTTCGGATATGGAACTAATTGGTATCCCACACCGTTAAGTGATGGGAGATAGAGGGTTAGACGCTGATAATGTTGAATATAGAGCCTGGACAAACAGCGAAAGTCAGGATATTGCATTAGACCAAATAGTAGAGTTTATACAGGAGCAAGGTTAAAGGCTAAAGGTTCAAAGAGCCAGTCAACAAATTAAGTAGGTAACAATAATTAAATTAAAATTGTTAGGATGATTTTTAAAAATTACTTACACGCAGAGTTTCTATACCTAGAAACTCTGCTCTCTCCTTGTACCTTTAACCTGCTCTTAACTTAAACCTGAATCCGTAGTGAAGTCACGGATTCAGGTTAAACCCACTCATAAAACTCAGTTAATGTTGGGTCACATTTACAACAGCTCGTCCCACAGTTACCTCCTACTGGTAATTGGCGAACCTTACCTTTGCTTACCCATTTGCTCAACATTCCTCTGAGAGCATCAGGGTCAATATCAAAGTGAATAACCAACTCATTTAATGTCACTCTTTTTTTTGCTTTTAAATAATCTCTTAGTTCAGATAAAATCATTGACAGCCTCACTTTTTAATTCCATCATTTTGCCAACACCCCAAAGTCCAATCAAAACAGTAATAAAAATTAAAATTAAGCTTGTTATCCATTGTAAGGAATACTCAGGGTGCAGTGAGTAGGTCATTGTTTGGAAAAACAGGGTACTTGTCATATAGGCCAAGCCCGTCGTCCAAAATACTACAAATAATGCCCAACTAATACTTGTCTCTCTATAAATTGCCGTTGTTGCAGCAACACAAGGCGCATAGAGTAAAATAAATAATAAATAGGCAAATGCTCCAACCTTCCCTTCAAAACTATTTTGCATAGCCAGAAAAGTATCTGTTGAAACGTTTTGATTGTTTGCTACTGCATCAATATCAGATAAATCGCCTAGATCTAAACCTAATGGGTCCAGTAAATTGTCTAACACCGCTAACAAATTAGTAGGTACTGTGGCACATGCATCTAACAAGGATTGTGATAAATTAAATTCTGCTGTTTTTTGAGTACCGATACCAGGCTCTGTAGTTGAATTTTGACTATACAAAGCATTTAAAGTGCCAACAACAGCTTCTTTAGCTAAAACTCCTGTAAAGATACCAACGGTTGCGGGCCAGTTGTCTTCCTTAATACCCATCGGTTTAAATGCAGGAGTTAAAGATCTGCCAATTTCACTTAATACCGATTTTTGTGTATTTTCCTGACCAAAACTACCATCAACACCTAAAGCATTAAGAAAATTTAATACCAGAACCATGGGGACAATGACTTTACCTGCTTTAAAAATAAAAGATTTAAGCCTATCCCATGTTTTTAAAAATACACTTTTAATCCTTGGAATATGATAAGTGGGTAGCTCCATAATAAAGGGGGATACTTCACCTTTAAATAAAGTGTAACGCATAATGAGCCCAGTAAGAACGGCTACACAGATTCCCAGTAAGTAAAGGCCGAAAACCAGGTTCTGTCCTCCTACTGGAAAAAAGGCGGCAGCAAATAATGCATAGACAGGCAACCTGGCACCACAAGACATAAAAGGGTTCATTAAATTGGTTAAAATTCTATCTCGCCGGTTATCAAGGGTTCTGGTCGCCATAATAGCGGGAACATTACAGCCAAAACCAACAATCATAGGCACAAAAGATTTACCAGGCAAGCCTATTAATACCATAAACCTATCCATCACAAAAGCGGCTCTAGACATATATCCAGAATCTTCAAGTACAGATAGAAATAAGAATAGAAATCCTATAATTGGGATAAAAGTAGCGACAACTTGTACCCCACCGCCCACCCCGTTAGCTAATAAGACAGTTAACCAATCTGGGCAAGCAATTGCGGTAAGTAGTAAGGAAAACCCATCTACAAAAATAGCTGCAAAGACTTGATCAAAAAAATCAATAAAGGCACTTCCTATATTTATTGTAAACATAAACATGATATACATTACCAATAGGAAAATAGGTATACCAAGAAATCGATTTAAAACAACTTGATCAATTTTATCTGTAGTAAACCTAGAAACTTCACTTAACCGACAGACTACACCTTTGGTTAGTTTGTTTACAAAAGAATATCTGGCATCAGCAGCAAGAATGTCTATTTCATCATCTGTTTCACTTTCAATGTCTGCCTGAAGTTTTGAAACTTGTTCGCTTAAATGATTGCCGGCAATTTGAATAGCCAAAGTATCATCTTCTAAAAGTCTTAATGCTAACCAACGTAGATCACAATTTTCCTGACTAGCTTGTGCAGTGACTAAAGGGGTCAATTTATTTACCGCCAACTCAATCGGTAAAGCATATTTAATCTGTAAGTTAGGGATAGGCTTATCGACAACAGCTTGATCAATAAGTTTTTTTAACTGAGTTGAACCTTTATGAGATGAGGCTGTAATAGGCAAAGTGGGACAAGCTATTTTTTTTGATAAAAATTCAAAATCAATCTTAACCCCTCTTTGCTCAACAATATCCATCATATTAAGCACCAGGATCATGGGTACACGCATTTCTATTAATTGTGCTGTTAAATACAAGTTTCTTTCAATATTTGACGCATCAATAATATTGACAATTAAATCAGCTTGTTTAGATGCTACGAAGTCTCGGGCAACTTTTTCGTCCAAAGAAACCTGGTCATCCGCCGCCTCTAAAGAATAGGTGCCAGGCAAGTCAACAACATCAATATTTTTATTATCAAAAGTATACTTACCTGTTTTTTGTTCTACGGTTACTCCCGGCCAATTTCCTACATGCTGATTTGCCCCTGTTAATAAATTAAATATAGTGGTTTTTCCACAGTTAGGGTTGCCAACAACACCAATAGTATAATTATTCATAGTTTTTCTATTAATAAAATAGATGCTTCAGCTTTTCTTAAAGTTAAAGAAAAACCTCTAATTTTTATTTCTACAGGATCACCAAGAGGAGCAAACCGAGTAACAGAAAACTCAGTACCAGGCGTTAACCCCATTGCCAAAAGGCGTTTTCGATACACCTTGCCGGCCTTATCAAAGCCAATAATTTTCCCTTGCTCACCAACGGACATATTTTTTAGTTTAATAGGCATATGGATAAATTCCCGTCATAGCAAGCCTCTGATAAAAATACAATTGATAATAGTTCTCATTTAATGAATATACCATATATTTACCTTCCTTTAAAGTATTTTTACGGTACGGAAGGTGAATAATGATTAAAGAAACAAAAGAGGATTGAAAAAATTACTTAGCTTATTTTTTTAAAGATCTATTCAATCTTTTATCAAGTTGCACGTAATCGGACTTCATTTTGGTGATTTTAAGAAAAGAGAAAAGTAATCCGATAGCAATTCCTACAAACAGCTCAAATGTTAGTGCCACCGCTAAAGGTAGAGAAATTGAAGTAAAACCGAGGTTTATTTGTACTAAATGGAAATTTAGTAGCGAAAAAATCAACGCAATAATAAAAACAATAGAAAATATAAGGGTAATAATTATTTTCATCATCTGTCTTGTTAATGCGTTGAGTATTTAATCTATGATTTTGAACTTTTCACGGGATCCATTTACACGATCTCTTAGTTCTTTTCCGGGTTTAAAATGAGGTACATATTTAGCGGTTAAAGAAACAGCTTCACCTGTTTTAGGGTTTCTACCCATTCGAGGCGCTCTATGATGTAAAGAAAAGCTTCCAAATCCTCTAACCTCTATCCTGTCGCCAGTTGATAAAGTCTCACTCATTTGTTCGATAACACAGTTAACAGCTAACTCAACATCTTTAAATGCAAGATGATGTAACTGCCTTGATAAAACTTCAATTAATTCTGATTTTGTCACATTCAATCCTAGAAATAAACAGGGGGCAAAATTTATTTAGTCCCCCTTAATACTATTTATTTTTCTAATTGCTTGAAGATATCTCCAAGTGTAGCAGAACCTGAAGCAACTTGAGTTCCATATTCTTTCAATGTTGAAGACTCTTCATCATTGTCTTTAGCTTTGATTGATAATGAAATTGATTTTGTTTTCTTATCAACACCGATAAATTTAGCTTCAATTTTATCACCTACTGTCAACAGAGTGCTCGCATCTTCAACACGGTCACGTTGAATTTCAGAAGCTCTTAGGTAGCCCTCGATATTTTCAGCAAGCTCAATAACAGCTCCTTTTGCATCAACAGACTTAACAACACCTTTAACTAAACTACCTTTTTCATTAAGACCAATGTAATTTTGGAATGGATCTTGTTCTAGTTGTTTTATCCCTAAAGAGATACGTTCGCGTTCTGAATCAACTGCAAGGATGATAGTTTCAACTTCGTCACCACGTTTGTAGTTACGAATCGCTTCTTTATCAGCTTCGTTCCAGGTAATATCAGAAGTATGAACCAAACCATCAATACCACCATCAAGACCGATAAATACACCGAAATCAGTAATAGATTTGATTTTTCCAGATATTTTATCGCCTTTGTTATGTGTTGCTGCGAACTCATCCCATGGGTTAGTACGACATTGTTTCATACCTAGTGAAATACGACGTCGTTCTTCATCAATTTCAAGAACCATGACTTCAACTTCATCACCTAACTGAACAACTTTAGATGGGTTAACATTCTTATTAGTCCAATCCATTTCAGAAACGTGAACTAAACCTTCAACACCTTCTTCAATTTCAACAAAACAACCATAATCAGTTAGATTGTTGACTTTACCATGCACACGAGTCGCTGCAGGGTAACGTTCTGCAATTTCTTTCCATGGATCTTCACCCATTTGTTTCATACCTAATGAAACACGAGTTTTTTCTTTATCGAATTTAAGAACTTTAACTTCGATTTCTTGACCGATTTCAACACACTCAGAAGGATGACGGATACGACGCCATGCCATATCAGTGATATGTAATAGACCATCAATACCACCTAAGTCGATAAATGCACCGTAATCAGTTAAGTTTTTAACAATACCTTTAACGACCGCACCATCTTCAAGAGTTTTCATCAACTCTTCTCTTTCTGCACTGTATTCTTTCTCTACTACAGCACGACGAGATAGAACAACATTGTTACGTTTTTGGTCAATTTTGATAACTTTAAATTCAAGATCACGACCTTCTAAGAAAGTTGTGTCTCTAATTGGGCGTACATCAACTAACGATCCGGGTAAGAAAGCACGTAAAGCACCCACTGCAACAGTAAAACCACCACGTACTTTACCATTGATACGGCCGACGATTGTTTCATCACCTTCAAAAGCGGTTTCAAGTTCACCCCAAGCTTTATTTTTCTTAGCTTTATCACGGGAAAGAAGTGTAGATCCTAGTCCATCTTCAAATAAATCAAGTGCCACCTCAACTTCATCACCAACATTTACTTCCAGGTCACCATCTGGCGTTAAAAACTGCCATTTTGGAATAACACCTTCAGATTTAGCTTGTGCGCTAACGATAACAAAATCATTATCGATATCAATCACTGTACCAATTAACATAGCACCAGGACGCATTTCTGTGCGTACTAGACTTTCTTCAAACATCTCTGCAAAGCTCTCGCTCATTTGTTCTTTCCCACACCAGCTTTTGTTACTCTTCCTTATCTTATGAAGAGTGTAAGCAAGTTAATATTTTAAAAGTTAAAAAATAAAAGCCATTAAATATTAATACTTAACAACCACCTATGATTCATTATTGAACCAAATTCATTACTTCTTCTATTACCTGATCAATAGATAAATTAGAAGAATCTATATAAAAAGCATCATCCGAAGCCTTTAAGGGCGCAGTTGCCCTTTGTTGATCTCTACGATCCCGTGCTTCGATCTCTTTAGTTATTTGGTTAAGGTTAGCATCAATCCCTTTTTCTTTCAACTGTTTATATCTTCGGCTTGCTCTTTCTTCTGCACTAGCCGTCAAAAACACTTTAGTTGCTGCTTCAGGAAAAACCACTGTTCCCATATCTCGTCCATCTGCAACTAACCCTGGTGCTTGTTGAAAGTCTTTTTGTTTTTGCAATAACACAGTTCTTATATCTGGATATACTGCAATAATTGATGCTGTATTTCCAGTCGCTTCTGATGGGAGCCTAGCAGTAATATCAACTTTATTAAGTTTAACGATTAATTCATCGCCACATTCAAATTCTAAATTTAAATTTTTAGCTATAGCAACTATTTTAGAAATATCTTGCAAGTCAATACTTTCGTCTAATACAGCAATGGCTAAAGACCGATAAATTGAACCGCTATCTAAATAATGCCAAGCTAATTTTTTAGCGACTGAACGACTGACAGTGCCTTTTCCTGCTCCGCTAGGTCCATCAATTGTTAAAACCGGTACATTCATTTTAAATTCAACCCTAGTTGAGTCGCTAGTTCACGGAACTCAGGAAATGATGTATTTACATTTTCACAGTCATGTACTGCAATCGGTGCAGTTGCACGTAGACCCGCAATAGAAAAGGACATGGCAATACGGTGATCATCATGTGAATCAACTTCACCACCAGCAATTGAGTTTTTAGTTTTTCCTTGAATAATCATGCCATCTTCGGTAGCTTGCGCATCAACCCCTAAAGCTTTTAAACCGTCAGCCATCACCTGAATACGATCACATTCTTTAACTCTTAACTCTTTAGCGCCTGTTAAAGTAGTTTGCCCTTCTGCACAGGCAGCCGCAACAAATAACACAGGAAATTCATCAATTGCTAAAGGAACCAGCTCCTCAGGTATATTAATACCTTTTAATTGGCTAGAACGTACTCGCAAATCAGCAACAGGCTCGCCACCCACTGAACGCTCATTCATTACCTCAATATTCGCACCCATAAGGCGTAAAATATCAATAATGCCAGTCCGTGTAGGGTTTATCCCCACATGCTTTAAAGTAACATCTGAATCAGGAGCAATTGATGCTCCCACTAAAAAGAATGCGGCTGATGAAATATCACTGGGCACATCAATATCCGTTGCCGTCAACTTACCCTTAGAAGTAATACTTGCTTTAGCACCATTACGTTGAACGGGATAACCAAAACCGTTAAGCATTCTTTCAGTATGATCGCGTGTAGGAGCGGGTTCAACAACTGTAGTTTCTCCTTCCGCATACATACCCGCTAATAATATACAGGATTTAACCTGGGCACTCGCCATAGGCATAAGATAGTCAATTGCTTTTAATCTTCCTGTTCCAGTAATTCGTAAAGGTGCCGTCCCATCAGCTTCAGTTTGGATATTTGCACCCATTGTTGCCAAAGGGGTAGTTACTCTTTTCATGGGTCTTGATGATAAAGACCGGTCACCGGTTAAAATAGTATTAAAGTTCTGGCCTGCCAATAAGCCACTTAATAGACGCATTGATGTGCCTGAGTTGCCTAAATATAGAGCGTCTTTGGGCTCTTTTAAACCATGCTTCCCTACCCCATGAATAGTCACTTCACCATTAACCGGCCCTTCTATTTCAACACCCATTGCTCTAAAAGCTGCAAGTGTTGCCAAGGCATCTTCTGCATTTAAAAAACCTTTAACGTGTGTAACCCCTTCTGCTATTGATCCCAGCATAATTGACCGGTGTGACATTGACTTATCTCCTGGCACACGGATTTCTCCACGTAAACTTCCACCAGGCTGAATATTAAAGGTAATTGTTTGTGACATAGCGTTATCGAATTGATTAAGGAATCGTTGCCTTGCTTGTTTAGCATAGGTAAAGGTTTCAAAAAGTTGTTGAGTTTTATTTTCAAGCAACATTTGTTCTATCTCTCCCAACCCAACTTTTAGTTGTTGGATTAAAGGAATTATTTCATTTTTATTTGCCATACAAATATCCAACCACATCGTTGGATCACTTGAAGCAATACGCGTGAAGTCTTTAAATCCACCGGCAGCATATTTAAAAATCTCTACTTTTTCATCTTTTTTACCTAATAGATCCACCAGTGAAAAAGCTAATATATGAGGTAAGTGACTTGTTGCGGCCAGTACAGCATCATGGTGTTCAACATCCATTACTGAAACGATAGCACCAATTTTTTGCCAAAATGCAGTGGCTTTATCAATGAGCTGTTTAGAATTTGACTTTACAGGGGTAATAATTAAGCGTTTAGCAATAAATAAATCGGCTTTGGATGCTGCAACTCCACTTTTTTCGGCTCCAGCAATAGGGTGTGCAGGAATAAAATTAGCGGGTACCTTTCCAAACACCGCTTTAGCAGAGGCAATAACACTTCCTTTAGTGCTTCCTGCATCCATATAAAGCGCACTGTCATTCCAAAAAGGTTGGAGCTGCTTAAAAACCTGTTCTATTACGCCAACTGGGGTACAAATAATAACGCAATCTGCATCTCGAACAGCAGCTTCAATATCAACATAAAAATCATCAATAACAGCTAAATCTTTAGCTGTTTGCAGGTTTTTTAACCCTGTTTGGCGACCAAAAGCAACAATATAATCAGACAACCCTTGCTCTCTTGCTGCTCTTGCAATTGACCCACCTATTAAGCCAATCCCTATAATACAAATCTTATTAAACATATTTTATTATGTCTCTGCCAACACGTTTTTAAATGCATTGAGAAAAAACTGATTTTCTTGTTCAGTCCCTATACTAATGCGTAAAAAATCAGGCATTTCATAATTGGCAACGGGGCGTACAATGACACCTTTTTTTAATAAGGCTTGATAAATTGGCATGGCTGCTTGTTTTAAATTTACCGAGACAAAATTTCCGTATGAAGGAATCCAGCTTAAACCCAGGTCTTTAAAAGCTGATGTTAGCTGCGCCATCCCTTTATTATTCATAGCTATCGTTTCAGCCAAATATTCATTATCTGACAGTGCGGCTTCAGCAGCAGTTAAAGCGAGTGCATTATTATTAAAAGGTTGACGAACTCTATTGAGTAAATCTGCAATCTCTACAGATGACAGGCTATAGCCCACTCTTAAACCTGCCAAACCATAAGCCTTAGAAAAGGTGCGGGTAATAATTAAGTTAGGATATTCATTTAACCAGGCAATAGCATCTGATTTATCAGCATCATCCACAAATTCAAAGTAAGCTTCATCTAACACACAAATAACAGTTTGAGGCAATGCAGCAATAAACTCTTTTAACTCTATGGAGGAAAGCAATGTACCCGTAGGGTTATTAGGATTAGCAATAAAAACAAGTCGAGTTTTTTTATTAACTAATGCTAACATAACCGATAAATCGTGACCGTAATTTAACGCAGGAGCAACACAGGCTTTTGCACCAACAGCTTGTGTTACCAATGGATAAACAGCAAAAGCATGCTGTGAAAAAACAACGTCTAATTCGGGTGTTAAAAAAGTACGAGCAAGTAATTCCAAAATTTCATTAGAACCATTACCTAAAGTAATTTGCTCCGTCGAAACATTTAATCTTTTAGCTAAAGCCGTTTTTAAGGCAAATCCATTCCCATCTGGGTAGCGTGATAATTCAGGCAATGTATTTTTAATTGCGGCTACAGCTTTTGGCCCTGGACCTAAAGCATTTTCATTAGATGCAAGCTTAACAATCTCGGTTAATCCCAGCTCTCTTTCTAGCTCATCAACTGGTTTCCCAGCTTTATAAGGAATAAGCTTTTGTACCCCTTGAACAGCCAGTTGACTGATACTCTTTTTTTTATTCATTTTAAATAACAGCTTTAGGGTAGGAACCCAATATATTTAACACATTAACGTTTGATTTTAATGATTCCAATGCTTGAGTTACATTTTCATCATTCTTATGGCCATTAATATCAATAAAGAAAACATAATCCCATAAACCCTGTTTAGAGGGTCTAGATTCAATATGCGACATACTTATACCATATTTAGCAAAAGGTTCAATAATCTCTTGCAAAGCTCCTGCTCTATTACCTGTAGAAATTAATAAAGAAGTTTTATCATCACCCGTAGACTCAGGTTCTTGCTGACCAATTATTATAAACCGTGTGGTGTTATTTGATTCATCCTCAATATTTTTTTCTAAAATATCAAGGTCATACATTTGAGCAGCTGCTTCACCTGCAACTGCCATTTTATTTTGACTGCTGGCAACCAATCTAGCTGCCTCAGCATTACTGCTTACCGCTGTACAGGGAACACCCGGTAAATGGGTATCTAACCATTGCCTACATTGCGCTAGCGATTGTTGGTGAGAAAAGACCTCAGTAATATCAGTTAAATTTTTAGCATTCCCCATTAAATTATGATGCACTTTATATTCAACTTCACCACATATCTTCAGAGGTGAATTTATAAATCTATCAAAAGTATGTGCAATAACGCCACCGGTGGAATTTTCAACGGGTACCACGCCAAACTGACAGTGTTGTTTTTCAACTTCTGTAAAAATCTCATAAATAGAGGCAACAGGGATTGATTTAACCGCATGTCCAAAATGTTTAAAAGTAGCTTGCTGAGTAAAGGTGCCAGCAGGACCGAGATAGGCAACTTCTAATGGTTTTTCCAGGGCAAGACAGGAAGACATTATCTCTCTAAAAAAGCGTGCAGCTGTTTCATCAGATAAAGGCCCCGGATTTAGTTCTTTAATACGCCGCAAAACCTTTGCTTCACGATCAGGTCGATAAAATGACCCTGTTTCACCTTCTGAAATTTTAGTTTTAGCAACTTCCATTGCACAAGATGCACGTTGATTGATTAATTGAAGAATTTGACCATCAATTGTATCAATTTTATCTCTTAATTCTGAAAGTGGGGTTATCTCTGCCATTAATCTATTTTATAAAAAACTGTTAGTTGAATTAAGGAACGTGTACGGAATAACTTCCCGAAATTATAACGTAGGATTTTTGTTTCAGGTGGAATGATCTCATGAGGCGCATAGCTGGCTACGCAACGAATGAGAGTATTTCATCTGGAGCAAAAAGACAAGTTAGAAATCGGTAAGTTGTTTCATGCACGTTCCTAAAGTAATGTAACTCAACATTTTTCGTAATTTTGTTGGGTTATATTTTTACTCTGGTTAAAAATATAACCCAATATATATTAGTTATTAGGCATGCGTTTTTTCAAACTCTGCCATAAAACTTATTAATGCATTCACGCCTTCAACTGGCATGGCATTGTATATGCTTGCACGCATACCACCAACAGAGCGATGTCCTTTAAGGGTAGTTAGACCATTTTCGCCTGCTAATTTTAAAAACTCAGCATCTAACTCAGCATTAGCCAAAACAAAAGGCACATTCATTCTTGAACGAACAGCGTTATTAACAGGGTTTGAGTATAAAGAAGATTGCTCAATAGCTTTATATAAAGCATCAGCTTTTATCTGGTTTTGCTGCTCCATTGCTACAACACCCCCTGATTCTTTAACCCATTTCAAGACTAATCCCACTAAATACCAATTGTAAGTAGCTGGGGTATTCAGCATAGAATCATTTTTAGCTTGTTGATTATAATCAAATACTGATGCAATTTTGCTATCAGCCTCTCCAATCAAATCATCACGAACGATTACAACAGTAACACCTGCTGGCCCCATATTCTTTTGTGAACCCGCATAGATAATACCAAACTTACTAATATCAACTGTGCGCGATAAAATATTAGAGGACATATCACAAACTAAGGGAATATCTCCAAAGTCTGGAATATCTTGAAATTCAACACCATGAATCGTTTCATTAGCGGTGTAGTGCAAATAAGCAGCGTTTTGATCAACATTCCAATCAGCATAGCTTGGAATATCAGTAAAATTTGATGCTTTTGCATCAGCTGAGACAATGACATTACAATGATTTTTAGCTTCTTTAATTGCTTTTGTAGACCAGGCACCTGTATTAACGTAACAAGCTGAATCTTTTCCCCGTAATATATTTTGTGGAATACCAGCAAATTGCCCAGTCGCCCCACCCTGTAAAAATAATACTTTATAGTTATCAGGTATATTAAGAAGGTCAATTAAATCACTTTTCAACTCTTCAGCAATAGAAATAAACTCTTTGCCTCGGTGACTCATTTCCATAACAGACATACCTGTACCATGCCAGTCTAAAAGCTCTTGCTGGGCTTTTAATAAAACCGATTCAGGTAATATAGATGGACCTGCACTAAAATTAAAATTTCTACTCATTTTTACTCTTCTTCTTTAAAATTATCTTGTTCTTGATTAGTGTCATTATTGATTTCAGTATCATCAACTAAATGATCATTTTCACTTTGCTCATCTAACTCTTCATCATCCAAGCCATCAACACGGTCAACACCCACCACTTTTTCTTTTTTATCAAGGCGAATCACACGAACACCTTGGGTGTTACGCCCTACAACAGAAATTTCATCTACTCGGGTTCTAACTAATACACCACCACTGGTAATCAACATGATTTCATCAGAATCATTTACTAATGTTGCACCCACAACAGCACCATTGCGTTCTGAAGTTTGCATAGAAATCATGCCTTGCCCACCACGTTTATGACAAGTAAACTCTGCCAGCCTGGTTCGTTTACCAAAACCATTTTCAGTTATGTTTAAAACAGTACCTTCTGCAGCAATAATCAAGGAAATAACCTTCTGACCTTCCTTTAATCGAATACCTCTTACACCGGTCGCTGTTCTACCCATTGAGCGCACATCGATTTCATTAAAACAGTTTGCCTTACCCGCACTGCTAAATAACAATACATTTTGCTGTCCATCCGTAATGGCAACACTCACCAAAGTGTCGTTTTCGCGTAAATCAATAGCAATTTTGCCATTGCTTCGTTGTCTTTCAAATTCTTTTAATGGAGTTTTCTTAACCGTACCGGCCTCGGTTGCCATAAAGATAAATTTATCTGCACTGTATTCACGCACTGTCAACATGGCATTAATTTTCTCACCCTTCTCTAAAGGTAATAAATTAACAAAAGGTTTACCTCGCGATCCACGACTAGCAACAGGCAAGTGAAATACTTTTAACCAATATACTTTACCAGAGGAGGAAAAACATAAGATAGTATCGTGTGTGTTAGCAATAATCAGTTTTTCAACAAAATCTTTTTCTTTTGTTGCCGTTGCAGACTTACCCCGCCCACCTCGATGTTGAGCCTTATAATCACTTAAAGGTTGTGATTTTACATAACCTTCATGAGACATGGTGACCACCATATCTTCTTCTGTAATTAAATCTTCTGCTGATAAATTAAGATGGTCTTGTATGATTTCAGTACGTCGTTTATCAGCATATTGCTGTTTAATTTCTTCTAACTCTTCTCGAATAACCTCCATTAATCGAACATCACTCGCTAATATTTCTAAATAGCCATCAATTAATTCAAGTAACTCTTTATATTCTTTAACAATTTTTTCTTGTTCTAGACCTGTTAAGCGGTGCAAACGTAAATCAAGAATTGCTTGTGTTTGTGCTTCAGATAGCTTATATGTTCCATCTTGTTGCGAGCCATACTCAAGAGATAAAGTTTCTGGTCGAGTTCTATCAGCATCTGCATTTTCTAACAAGACAGCAACCAGACCTAACTCCCAGTTTTTAGCTAATAAACGTTTCTTGGCTTCAGCTGGGTTAGCTGATGTTTTGATCAGCTCGATCATTTCATCAATATTAGCTAATGCAATCGCCAAACCTTCTAAAACATGTGCTCTTTCGCGTGCTTTACGTAAATTGTAAAGGGTTCTACGAGTAACAATTTCACGCCTATGGTTAACAAAGGCTTGAAGAATCTCTTTAAGATTCATGCAATAAGGACGCCCATCTCTAATTGCGACCATATTAATACCAAAAACAGTTTGTAACTGAGTCTGTTTATAAAGGTTATTTAAAATAACTTCAGCAACTTCACCTCTACGCAATTCAATCACCATGCGCATACCATCTTTATCCGATTCATCACGTAAACCAGTAATACCTTCCAGCTTAGCAAATTTAACCATCTCGGCTATTTTTTCTAATAATCTCGCTTTATTTACCTGGTAAGGTAACTCGGTAACAATAATAGATTGCAGTCCACCCTCACCTCTCTCTTCAAAATGGCATCGAGAACGTAAATGAATGCGCCCTCTTCCTGTCATATAAGCATCGTAGATACCGGAAGAGCCATTAATAAATCCAGCGGTTGGAAAATCAGGCCCTGGTATATATTGCATTAAATCTGGGATACTACTGTCTGGATTGGCAATTAAGGCCAGGCAGGCACTAACAACTTCATCAATATTATGCGGAGGAATATTGGTAGCCATCCCTACGGCAATGCCTGAAGAACCGTTTATTAGTAATGTGGGGATACGTGTCGGCATAACCGAGGGTTCAGATTCCGACTCATCATAGTTGGCAACAAAATCAACTGTTTCTTTATCGAGATCAGCTAAAATTTGATGAGAAATTTTAGCCATCCGAACTTCGGTATAACGCATCGCAGCAGGAGAGTCCCCATCGACTGAACCAAAATTACCTTGCCCATCAATTAGCATATAACGCATTGAAAAGGGTTGTGCCATACGAACAATGGTGTCATAAACCGCAGTATCACCGTGAGGGTGATATTTACCAATAACATCACCCACAACACGCGCTGATTTTTTATAGGGTTTGTTCCAGTCATTCCCTAGCACACTCATTGCATATAAAACCCTTCTATGTACGGGTTTTAAGCCATCTCTAACATCTGGTAACGCTCGACCTACAATGACACTCATTGCATAATCAAGGTACGATTGTTTCATCTCATCTTCGAGATTAACTGGAATAATTTCTTTAGCGAATTCTGACATATATCCGTTTATTTGTGTTTATGCTCAAACAGCAAGATTCCTTTGTGATACCGTAAATTTATAAACATCCTATCTATACCGGTATAACCCATTAAATAACCGGTCAATTATAACAAATAATTCAACACAAAAGGAGAAGATATAAGAAAAGCTGATATCGCAAAGTTTTAAGCACACTAGGCTTGTGTTTTTCATGCTGTTGAGCTTTTTGCAAAACCACAAAAAAATCGTGCCAACACAAGTGTACAAGTGTAGTTATCTACTTAATATATTCTGTTCTGCAGTTATGGATGCGCGAAATATATTTTTTATTACTCCCTCCCCAAGGTAAAGTTTTATCAGATTACCCATGAGTCTCCGCCATGTTAAATGAAAAAACTGTGACATCTTTTTAAAGTGGCGGAGACTTATGGGTAGTTTTAAGTAATTTTTTGATAGAAATAGAAAATCTCTGCTTAACAGTATCACCCAATATTTCTGTATATGTTTTACTTAAATACAAATCAACCCCACAGACTTTTCGAATAACAGAGCAACGACCATAAAAACTATATTTTTGCCCTGTTACTTGATATGTCAGAGGCACATATTGATTATTAATAATATCCCCCACAACTGTAAATTCAATACGTTGATCAAACATTTCATAAAACAGACTATCAGGCAGTAGTTTTAATTCTGCCAATAATACAATTTTCTCAGCTGAATTTTTACCATAAATTTTGCAGCCACAGCGCGCTAAATCTTCAAGTAATAATTTCGATAAAATTTTTGCTGTTAACTGCCCCCCTCTGTTGCTGAACTAATAACGCTACACCTTGCTCTTGTCTCATATTAATATTTGCTTATTTTACAATGCATAGAAAATCAAAAACATAATTTAACCGTCGCTAGCAATAAAACTAAATTCGTTCTAAAATATGGGGTTAAAATTAAATGTTTAATTTGGACCATACCCTTACGGACAACCCATTAATGACTGATTATAAACTAACTCACCTGAAACAGCTTGAAGCGGAAAGCATTCATATTATTCGCGAAGTGGCGGCTGAATTTGATAACCCAGTAATGCTTTATTCTGTAGGTAAAGATTCTGCAGTAATGCTTCATTTGACCATGAAAGCCTTTTATCCAGGAAAACCACCCTTCCCTATGATGCATGTGGATACCACCTGGAAATTCAAAGAAATGATTGAATTCAGGGATAAAATGATCAATGAATTAGGCTTGGATATAATTATTCATACCAATCAGGAAGGTGTTGATCAAGGCATAGGGCCTTTTACTCACGGTAGTAAAAAACATACCGATGTAATGAAAACTGATGGCCTAAAACAAGCCTTGGATAAATATCAGTTTGACGCTGCTTTTGGTGGTGCACGTAGGGATGAAGAAAAATCACGCGCTAAAGAACGTGTTTACTCATTCAGGGATAAAAACCATCGCTGGGATCCCAAAAACCAACGACCTGAATTATGGAATATTTATAATGGCAGATTAGATAAAGGCGAAAGTATTCGTGTTTTCCCTTTATCTAATTGGACAGAGCTGGATATCTGGCAATATATCCATTTAGAAAGCATCCCCATCGTACCGCTTTATTTTGCAAAAGAACGTCCTGTAGTCAATAAAGACGGTATGTTAATTATGGTGGATGATGACCGTATGCCTATTGGCCCTGATGATAAAGTAGAGATGAAAATGGTTCGTTTTAGAACATTAGGTTGCTACCCATTAACGGGAGCCGTTGAATCAACTGCAACAACTTTACCTGAGATTATTCAGGAAATGCTATTAACCACCACCTCTGAACGCCAAGGTCGTTTGATTGATCATGACCAATCAGGCTCTATGGAACAGAAGAAGCGTGAGGGGTATTTTTAAGAGCAGACTCAAGACGAAAGACGAAAGGTTCAAGACATGCGATTTGAAAATTTAGATGTATGGAAAAGATCTTCTCGGCTTTGTGTTGAGGTTTATAAAGAACTTACTCACTGTAAAGATTATGGTTTTAAAGACCAAAAACACGTAGCAGCTTATCAGTCCCAAGCGACATTGCAGAGGGCTTTGAGCGTGATACAGAAAAAGATGGTAATAAGTTCTTTTATTATGCGAAAGGTTCTTGCGCAGAACTACGAACCCAAATTTATATAGGCATTGAAATAGGATACATAAGTAAAGAGACAGGCCTTCAGTGGAAGAATGAAACGGAACAACTATCAAAAATGCTGTTCGCTCTCATAAAATCCAGAAGCTCTTGATCTTTTCGTCTTTCGTCTTTAGCCTTGAGTCTAAAATTTTTTTATAGGAAAAAATTTTCCAATGTCCCACCAATCAGATTTAATTAGTACAGATATTGATGCTTATTTAGCTCAACATGAGCAAAAAGAGCTTATGCGTTTTTTAACTTGCGGCAATGTTGATGATGGAAAAAGCACCTTAATTGGTCGCTTATTACATGATTCAAAAATGATTTATGAAGATCAATTAGCCGCCGTGCAAGCTGATAGTGTAAAGTCGGGGACAACGGGCGCAGGTAAAATTGATTTAGCTTTATTAGTTGATGGCCTACAAGCAGAACGTGAACAAGGCATTACTATTGATGTCGCTTACCGTTACTTTTCCACCTCAACACGTAAATTTATTATTGCCGATACACCAGGGCATGAACAATATACCCGTAATATGGCAACAGGTGCTTCAACCTGTGACTTGGCGGTTATTTTGATTGATGCGCGTTATGGCGTACAGACTCAAACTAAACGTCATAGTTTTATTGCCTCTCTATTAGGCATTAAGCAAATTATTGTTGCTGTTAATAAAATGGATTTAGTCGAGTACAGTGAAGAGGTTTACAACAGTATTAAACAAGACTACCTTGAATTCACCTCTACGCTAGATTTAGGTCATATTCAATTTATCCCTATGTCGGCTTTAGATGGTGACAATGTGGTGAACCCAAGTAAAAATATGCCTTGGTACACGGGTAAGCCAATGATGGAAACATTAAATACCGTTGAAATTTCAACAGATCGTAATTTTTCTGATGCCCGTTTTCCAGTTCAATATGTAAACCGCCCAAATCTTAATTTTCGTGGCTTTTGTGGCACAGTTGCTTCAGGTGTTTTCCATAAAGGTGATCCAATTACAGTATTACCTTCTGGTAAAACTAGCAAAATTAAATCTATTGTTACCTATGACGGTGATATAGATGAAGCTTTCACTTCTATGGCTGTGACTTTTACCATGGAAGATGAAATTGATATCAGCCGTGGCGATATGATCGTCGGGAAAGATACAGTAGCACCTGTTGTTGCCGATAAATTTAATGCTTCTATCGTCTGGATGGATGAAAAGACCATGGTACCTGGCCGGCAATATATTATTAAATTAGCAACTCGTGCTGTTTCAGGCTCAATTTCAGCCATTAACTATAGAATAGATGTTAATACTTTAGAGCATCATGATGCGACTAGCTTGAAGCTTAATGAAATCGCTTCTTGCACTATTTCTGTCAATGCTCCTGTGGTATTTGATAGTTACAAAACAAACAAAGGTACTGGCGCATTTATAATTATTGATCGCTTAAGTAACGTGACTGTCGGTGCCGGTATGATTACGGGCGAAACAGGTGATGAAGACTTAAGCCATGTATCTGCTGATGAACGTGCCGCTAGGTTTAGCCAAAAGGCCACTGCTATTAACTTAACAGGTGCAAATAGTCATGATATTGCTTATCAATTAGAAAGAAAGTTATTTGATACCGGCCATGCAACAACAGTATTAGAAACTGGCGATGAAGCGTTAATTTCAGCTATTAAACATGCGGGGTTAATTTGCTTATCAATCCAAAATAAATCAAATACCATTGATGCATCTTTTGATTGTGATAAACAATCAATTGATGATATTTATAACGCATTGAAAGAACAAAAAATTATTTATTAAATCTCGTACAAAGAGATTCTCGGACAGACTCCTCGTTCCCACGCTCTCGTGTGTGGGGGTGGGGAGGGGATGAGAAATTTTTTAAGGCACCATAATACCGTAAATAACTTTCAAAACGAATGGATAACAATCCATAATGATATTGAAAAGACCGAAGCAGGAATAGATATTAATACCACTCGGCAACTAGTTGGCCATACTGATATTCAAACCACTGCACGATATGATTTACGTGATAAAAAGTCTCAAAAGAGAGTTATGCAGCGGATAAAGAGATAGCAAATATTAATTTATTTTAATATTGATGTAGCTTATTAGTGCTACACTGAAAGTGTACAGTATTTTTATCACTAAAGATTATGTAAACATTAAAAAATGATATTGTCCGTGCTCGTGTCAGTACAGAATTAAAACAAAGTACAGAACAAGTCCTGGATGGGTTAGGCATGAGTATGACAGAAGCCATCCGCTTATTTCTGACTCAGGTATCGTTACGCCAAGAATTCCCTATTGAACTTAAGATTCCAAATAAAACAACATTAGATGCAATGTCTGAGGACGTCAGCGAACAGACGTATAAAGTAGCTGCTTTATGGATCAACACCTTGGCATTAGAACGGTTTCGCCGTGATTTCTATCAATGGCAAATCTTGATAAAACCTCAGTACGCGATGAAGTCAGCCGCTTAAAAGCTGATTTTGAACAGCTCTGTGCTGAGGGAAAAATCACCAGCGAAAGTAAACTACTGATGAGCAGTCTGTTTATAATTGTTGAACTCATATTGTCTATCTTTATGGAAAAGGTGACCAAGAAAAATTCTAAAAATTCTAGCAAGCCACCTTCCCAAACAGATAAAGATGAATCTTCCTTGGCTGATGAGGGAAGTCACGGTAAAGGTAAAAACGAACAGAGCGGATCAGCCAAAAACACACGCGTCAAAGAAAGTACCACGGTTGTCAAAGTTGATCGCTGTGATGTGTGTGGAGAAGAATTAACAGGCACGCCTTGCATGCATATTGAAACGAGGACAAAGATAGATATTATTTTTGAAAAAGTGGTTGAGCATGTTGAAGCAGAAATCAAACAGTGTCCTAACTGCAATTCAATCGTTAAAGGTCGCTTTCCTGCGGATATGCACGGCCCTTTGCAATATGGCGATGGTTTAAAAGCTTTTGTCGTTAATTTATTGGTTTGTCAGAGGGTCGCACTTAACCGTGTTCAGAAGCTGATCAAATCTATGATGGGAACGGTTATTTCTGAATCAACCTTGTTGAAGTTTGTCTTACGTTTGCATCAGGCTTTAGCTGACTGGGAACTGCAAGCAACCGAGCAAATACTTAAAATGCCCGTGGTGTATGTTGATGAAACCTCCTGTTACGTTCCTGCTTATATAGGGCTTAACAAGCTAAAATATTCCATAGTCTTTTAGGGCTTAATACCCCTCACCCCCGAAATAAATCGAAAAAAAAGGGCGAAATCCTCGACAATTAGTGTTCCAAAAAACCTAATTCAAAGAAATCGCCCATGAGTTATATATTATCAGGGATATTATCCCTAAGCCAACA
>CAYYNM010000016.1:0-27034 GCA_964472945.1 uncultured Methylomarinum sp.
TTTTTCAGCACTTTACAAAAGCAACAATTAAAAACTGGAACATAGAGTTATAGTATTAAATACTCAAAATAAACACGAGCGTAGAAAGTGGGCTAAAGCCTGCGACTCAAGAATGGCTCTGTTTTTTAATATACTTTATCAATAGGTTTGAACCATTACTGATTTAATAAACCTTGGCGAATGAATACGGAGAACTTGATAAAACAATTCTGTTATTATATAAATAATGAGTTTAATATCTAGGGCTGAAGGGTATTGCCCCTATAAAATGGAGTATTAGTATTATGCGGTTATTTATTCGTGGATTGGTTTTACTATTAATCATGTTTTCATTGATTTCTTGTAAAAAAACCTTAAAACCAGAAGAGTTACCGTTAAATATTGTTGTGGGTGGCAGTTATTATACGCAGGTAGATATGCGCTATGAGAAACCGGTATTTTTAACGACAAATTATCGCCGTGGTACCTCTATTCCTGTTAATACTAAAGTTAAGTTAGTTAAAATAACTTCTAAAACAATAGACTTGGAAGTCCCCAGTTTTACAAAAACTTTTGGGATTAAAAATATTCAAAAGCATACTGGAGACAACATTATCCAGACATTTGATAAATTACTTGCTAAGAAAAAATTAAATCTAAGAAATTTTAACTCTTTGGAAAGAAGACATATTAGAAATGGCACTGTTGCTAAAAGAATGCGCAAAAAGGCGGTCATTGCTGCAATTGGTTATCCTCCGGTTACAGAAACAATGAGTTTAGAGTCTAATAGTTGGGTTTATTGGAGCGGCCGGTTTAATAAGTTTAGAGTTAACTTTAAACATGGGCGTGTGTCTAGCATCGTGGACTAAACATTTTTATGCTAGGTATTATTAAAAGTATTATTGTTACATGTTTATTTATGCTATACCCCTATCTAGTTTATAGAGGGATAGAAAGTGGAATGGTTTGGATTGCCCCTGCTATTTTTTCAGCGATATTTTTACAACAATCATTTGCTGCGCGTAAAGCAAAAATTAAAATCTATAAAGCATTGTTGGCAATTGGCTTATTGTTAGGCGCTTATTACTTGCAAACTGTGACTGCAAAAGTTTTACCTGTATTAATTCAATTGATGTTGATGTATTTTTTTGGACGTACTTTATTAAAAGATAAAGGGCCACCCTTTATTGAAAGTTTTGTGCGTCTGGATTTTGCTGATATTCCTCCAGAAATACTTATTTATGCTCGGCAACTAACCATTTTATGGACCTGTTTTTTTGCTTTTAATGCACTAATGTGTACTGCACTGGCAGTCTTTAGTAATGATAAATGGTGGGCCTTGTATAACGGTGTATTTATTTATCTGATGATAGGTGTTTTAACGACAGGTGAGTATATTTACCGCCATTTTCGTTTTCCTAGTTTAGTTATTCCTGATGCTAAGTCGTCCATTAAAAATATGTTTGTTAATGGCCGAAAAATCTGGATGGATGTACAACAAAGATGAATAAACACTTTTTATATTTAAGCTCATTCTTGAAAACCTGTTGTTTAATTTTTCTTGTTTATATAGTTTCAAATTTAAGTTATGCAGAAGATTCAGTTTCTTCATTAATGCAAAAAATGCAGGCTAAAACAGCTGTTAAAATAGCTTACCAGGAAGTCCGTACTTTAGAGTTAATGGATCAACCATGGTATGGCAGTGGTTTTATGTATTCCATAGCCCCTGATTTAATGATTAGAGAACAGTTAAAGCCTCAGCGCTTATTAATGGGAATAAAAGGGGATCAACTGTTTTATTTTGACCCTGAAAATCATTTACATCATCAAGCTGAAATAACTGAAGATAACACTCTGAGTCTTAATGTCGCAGTATTTAAAGCTTTAATTACCGCAGATGAAGCCTTATTAAAACGGATGTATTTAATAGAGTTTAGTCACCAACCAGAGCGCTGGTTAATGAGCTTAAAGCCAAAACAAAACAGTGAGTCAGGGTTTAGTATTGTTGTCTCTGGTTTAACCGAGCAGGCAGCTGATACCATTATCGTCAAACAAGCGGATGGTGATTTAAGTGAGTTTTTATTGCAACAGAAAGGGGCAGGGGGGCAGGTTAAAAAAACAGCAACTAGATTATATAAAGAATTAGTTGGAGAATAGCTTGAACTGGCGAAAAATACTATTCTATCTATTGCTACCTCTTTTAGCTGTATTAACTGTCATATTGGTTAATTTTAAAACCGATCTTTCTGCCTTTATTATTGCAGGTGACAATGCTGAAGATGTGTTGTTAGCAAGTGAAATGCAGACAGGAACCCTATCTCGTCGTTACTTACTTTCAGTGGGAGCAGGGGATAAAACCAAAGTCAGTACTTCTTTTATTCAAGCTTTGCAGCATAAATTAAGCACTATTGAAGGTGTGGTTAATGTTTGGTCACCAGGGCAACAAAGTAAAATTACTCAAGTGGTACAAAATGTGTATGGACAACATGCCAATGCATTTTATAGTTTAGCTCCTGAGCCTTATCTTGATCAACTATTGACGCCCCAAGGCTTACAACAAAAAGTAACGACCTTAAAAAAACTTTTATTATCCCCTCAAGCACCCTTAGTTAAAAAAATTGCTTTGCAAGATCCATTATTACTTACTTTAAATGGATTTCAAACGGTTGCCAGTCAAATGCAACAACTATCCGCCAAGGATAGTCATTACCAAAACCTGATTTTAGAAACCTCAATGGCAGGCTTAGATGCATCTGCACAAACAAAGATTCAAACGGCAATTAGGCAAATATTTAAACACCTAAATACTTCAGGAAAATATCACCTGGAAATGACAGGCGTACCCATTTTTGCGGTTGCAACACAAACATTAATACAAGGAGATATTACCAAGGTCAGCCTATTTTCCTCACTGGCACTGATGCTATTATTCTTATCGATTTTTCGCTCTTTTAGTGTGTTGTTTCAAGTCTTCTCTTTATTAGTGATTGTCATTTTAAGCTCTATTCTTACTACCCAATTCATCTTTGGTTACGTGCATGGTATGACTGTCGCTATAGGGTCAACCTTAATAGGCATTTGTATTGATTACCCTATTCATGCCGTTGCCCATGCACAGTCTGTGAAAGCAAAGTTTAGAACCTCGGTTATCACTAAAATATGGCCAAGTATGTTATTAGGTGGATTTACCACTATGATAGGTTATATTGCTTTAGGTATCTCAGGCTACCCAGGATTTCAACAAGTTGCAGTGTATGCCAGTTCTGGAATTTTAGTGAGCCTGCTATTAACTCGATATGTTTTTCCATATTTGCTAACAGCCAATACTTATCATTCAATAAAGATACCCTTAGTCACTGGCTGGGCAAAGTTTTGTCAAAAGTACCAGGCTTGGTTAATAGGTGGCTTGATTGCCATTTTAAGCTTAAGTATGTTTAGTTTAAGTTCTTTGCATTGGATGCAAGATATGCAGGACTTAACTCCTGAGCTAGATTATCTTAAACAAAAAGATAAGCAAATCAGGGCAAGAATGACAAGTATAGAACCTGGCAGGTTTGTGATGGTGACGGGTGATAATATTGAACTGGCTTTACAAAAAGCAGAGCAAGTGTATCCTGTTTTGGATCAATTAAAACATACAGGTGAATTAGCTGATTATTTTGGCCTTTACCCTTGGGTTTTATCCGCAAAACAACAACATGATAATCAACAATTACTGAAAAAATATTTAACTGATGATAAGCAATTACTGTGGCAACAAGCGCTAAAAAACCAAGGCTTGTCGGTTAAACGTTTAGGTCAATTAGATTATGCTTCAAACGGTGTACTCAGTTATCAACAGGTACTTGAAACGCCGGTTAGTAAACTGATAGATAGCCGTATTATTGTGGGTAAAAAGCAAACTATTATTATGATTTGGCTTTCAGGCCATAAACCAGAGGTCATACAAAAAATACTTAAACCTATTAAAAATGCACAGTATTTTAGCCAACGGGATATGTTCAATAATATGACCCGAGATTATACACAACGTGCACAAAAGTTATTAATGATCGGTTTAGCACTTATTATCTTAGTCTTATTAATACGGTATAAAAGTATATTTAAGACCTTACAAACATTACTACCTGCAGTACTAGCTGCTTTTTTAATATTAATC
Organism: uncultured Methylomarinum sp.; assembly: GCA_964472945.1. Classification (GTDB taxonomy): domain Bacteria; phylum Pseudomonadota; class Gammaproteobacteria; order Methylococcales; family Methylomonadaceae; genus QPIN01. The sequence continues at coordinate 4,139 of CAYYNM010000016.1, forward strand.
GTATGGTCCATTACGGGTGAAGCCATTAGTTTTTTACACTTGGTTGGTTTTTTATTAGTAATAGCTATTTGTGTTGATTACGGTATTTTCTACCAAGAAAACCGGGGCGGTAATATTGTTTTAACCTATCAGGCGATGGCGGCATCTATGTTAACCAGTGCTTTAGCTTTTGGAAGTTTAATGACAGCAGAAAGTACATCTTTAAGAATTATGGCGGGGGTTGTTACTCTAGGTGTGGTATTAGGGTTTTTATTATGTCCGCTTATTATTAAAGTAAAACAATACCGTTAAAAATAAAGGCTATGACACCCACAGCGAAACCATTATAAAGACTGATTTTGAAAGTTAGAATATGCGCTTTTTTGAATTATCTGTTATTCGTACATTACGAGCCAATTTTTGGATGACTGAGGAGGCACTCTCTTTGCCTATAGCATGAAAGAAATAGGTAAATATTATAAGCTACATTATTTAAGAATAAGCTAAGCAGGATCATAAAAATGGCAAAAACAAAGCCCCGACCCTTTTTTCTCCTTTTATCTGTGCTCTCAGTGTGCTCTGTGTGAAATTCTTTTGGTCTCTCAAGTTGAATACCTGTCTTTGTACTTTCAGTACGTAATGGTTAAGTACAAACAGCCCTATCAAAAAAAAATATTTTTACTTGAAAAAAAATATAACGCCCCCAAATTTACTTCAATCAAAATTGAAATAATAGGAAATGAGTAAACCATGACTGTTGAAGCTAAAAAAGAAACCTTAGGTTTTCAAACTGAAGTAAAGCACCTGTTGCACTTGATGATTCATTCTTTGTACAGTAACAAAGAAATTTTTCTACGTGAATTAATTTCAAATGGCTCTGATGCGGCTGATAAATTACGTTTTGAAGCTTTGTCTAATGAAAGCCTTTATGAAGGTAATAGTGATTTAGGTATTCGGGTTGATTTTGATAAAGATGAGCGCACAGTAACGGTTACCGACACCGGTATTGGTATGACGCGTGAAGAAGTTCAGGATCATATCGGAACTATTGCAAAATCGGGAACCAAGCAGTTTTTTGAAAAAATGACCGGTGATGAAGCTAAAGATAGTGAATTAATCGGTCAGTTTGGGGTTGGATTTTATTCTGCTTTTATTGTTGCTGATAAAGTCACTTTAACAACACGTAAAGCAGGGGAGCAAGAAGCGGTACGATGGGAATCTGCTGGTGAAGGTGATTACACATTAGAGTCTGTCGAAAAAGCAACGCGTGGTACAGAAATTGTTTTACACCTTAAAGAGGGTGAAGATGAATTTTTAGACGGTTTTAGATTACGATCTATTATTAAAAAATTCTCTGACCATATTTCTTTGCCTATTGTGATGGATAAGGAAATCCCTGCTGAAACTGATGAAGATGGCAAAGAAACTGCGCCTGCACGCGTTGAAGATGAAGTTGTCAATAGTGCGTCTGCACTATGGACACGGTCTAAAGACGATATTTCTGAGGAAGAATATAATGAGTTTTATAAGCATGTAGGTCATGATTTTCAAGATCCATTGACTCATGTACATAGTAAAGTAGAAGGGACTAATGAGTATACCTTATTGCTTTATGTGCCTGCTCGTGCGCCTTTTGACCTATGGGACAGGGATGCAAAACATGGGGTAAAACTTTATATCCGTAAAGTTTTTATCACTGATGATGCTGAGCAATTAATGCCTCGTTACTTACGTTTTGTTCGTGGGGTGATTGATGCTGACTCATTGCCCTTAAACGTTTCAAGAGAAATTTTGCAACAGAGTAAGCAGATTAGCACTATTAAAGCGGGCGCGGTTAAGAAAGTGCTGGGGTTATTGAAAACAATGGCTAAAGATGCAGAAGTTTATGAAAAATTCTGGTCTGAGTTTGGTAATGTTATCAAAGAAGGTGTGATTGAAGATCACAAAAACAAAGATGCGATTGCTAAATTATTACGTTTTTCTTCTACTCATACTGATGCAGAAAAACAAGATGTTGCATTAGCTGACTATGTTGAGCGGATGCAAGAAGGGCAGGATAAAATTTATTATGTGACGGCAGATAGTTTTTCTGCGGCTAAAAATAGCCCACATTTAGAAATTTTCCGTAAAAAAGGCATTGAAGTTATTTTAATGGCTGACCGTGTTGATGAGTGGTTAATTTCTAACCTAAGCGAATTTGAAGGTAAGCAATTACAATCAGTGGCTAAAGGTGAGTTGGATTTAGATAAGCTGGATACTGAAGAAGACAAGAAAGAGAAAGAAGAAACAACAAAAGATTTTGAGTCTGTTCTGAAACAAATGAAAGAAGTGTTGGGTGATAAAGTAAGTGAAGTCCGTATTACTAATCGTTTAACAGATTCACCAGCATGTTTGGTGACGGGTGAAAATGATATGAGCCTTAATATGGAACGTATTATGAAAGAAGCCGGTCAGTCTATGAATATGATGGGAATGGGAGGGTCTAAACCTATTTTTGAAATCAACCCTGATCATGCTTTAGTTAATAGTATTAAAGAGGAGCAAGATGATGAGCGTTTTGCAGATATTGCTAATATATTATTTGACCAAGCTATTTTAAGTGAAGGGGGGCAATTAGATGATCCTTCGGCATTTGTGCATAAATTAAATGGTTTGTTGCAAAGTTTATTAAAATAAAAGACTTATATTAAGCAAAATAAAAGGCCAGTTTACTGGCCTTTTTTATGCAATGTCTTTTGGGTGATTTTTCCGTGGTATACTTGTTTTTTATCATCTTATTTAGGGTCAAGTATATGAGGACTACATTGAATATTGATGACGATATTATCTCAAAAGTTATGATTTATACTGGGCAGGACAATCGCTCAAAGGCAGTCAGGCAAGCGCTAGACTCGTTTATTCAAGAGCAGAAAAGAAAAAAATTATTGGCACTAAGAGGTCAAGTGAATATTGAGAGTGACTGGGAGCAATTACGAGAACAGGATAAAGCCTCGTTGTGAGTAAGGTTTTAATAGATACTTGTGCCTGGATTGATTTTCTTAGGTCAAAAAAAGGTGTTCTGGGTGACTATGTTGCTAGTGCAATAGAACGAGAGCAAGCTTTATTGTGTGGGCCTGTAGTTGCTGAGTTATTACAGGGAGCAAAAGGGGAGAAGGAAATGCAGCAATTAGAGTTTCTTTTTTCTGCTGTCGAAATACTTGATGTAATAAATAACGATTGGGTTGAAGCGGGAATTTATTTGCAAAACTTGAGGCAAAATGGAATAACATTACCTTTAACTGATGCGCTTATTGCAACACTTGCCACTAGGAATTTAGTTCCTGTTATGACAGTTGATAAACATTTTAAATATTTAGCAGTGACAATTATTAATCCTATTGAATAAATAATAATGGAATTTAAGTTAAAAAATACAGAGGGTAATGCACGCAGAGGGCAGTTAAAATTTGCTCGCGGTACCATTGAAACCCCTATTTTTATGCCAGTGGGGACCTATGGTACGGTTAAACCTCTTTCACCCGAGGAGCTAACCGGAATGGGTGCGCAAATTATTTTAGGGAATACCTTTCATTTAATGTTACGTCCTGGCATGGATGTTGTGAAAGCACATGGTGATTTGCACGACTTTATGCACTGGGATAAGCCTATATTAACGGATTCAGGTGGATTTCAAGTTTTTAGTCTTGGGGCAATGCGGAAGATTACTGAACAGGGAGTAACTTTTAAGTCCCCTATTAATGGCAGTAAAATTTTTATGGGGCCCGAAGAATCAATGCAAGTACAGCGAGATTTAGGCTCTGATATTGTAATGATATTTGATGAGTGTACGCCGTACCCTGCAACAGTGCAGGAAGCAGCCGATTCAATGCGCTTATCTTTGCGTTGGGCCGAACGCAGTAAAAAGGCCCATGGTGATAACCCAGCTGCTTTGTTTGGCATTGTTCAGGGCGGTATGTATGAGCATTTGCGACAAGAATCTATAGATGGTCTCGTCGATATTGGTTTTGATGGTTATGCAATTGGTGGGCTTTCGGTAGGTGAGCCTAAAGCAGAAATGATGGCTACATTAAATGTGGTCCATCCAAAAATGCCGGCAGATAAACCGCGTTATTTAATGGGGGTTGGGACACCTGAAGATTTAGTTGAAGCAGTAAGGCGTGGAATTGATATGTTCGATTGTGTTATGCCAACACGCAATGCTAGAAACGGTCATTTATTCACTACAACAGGTGTGGTTAAGATAAGAAATAGTCAATATGAGCTTGATACCAGGCCATTAGATGAAGAGTGTGCTTGCTATACTTGCCAAAATTATTCGCGTGCATACTTGCGACATTTAGATAAATGTAAAGAAATGCTTGGATCTCGGCTTAATACTATTCATAACTTGTATTATTACTTAAAGCTTATGCAAGATATGCGTGATGCAATAGAGGGAAGCAAGTTTGAGGAATTTGTTAAGCAATTTTATCAGTTGAGAAGTAAAACGGTTCCGACTGTGGCATAATAAGCCGTTTTGACAAAACCATCACTTTCTCGATGGTTTAACAGAAGAAATAAATATAATAATTGAGGATAACAATGAGTTTTTTTATATCTGATGCAGTTGCCCAAGCGGCACCTGCAGCTACACAGCCTGGTATTGAAGGGTTAATATTTCCATTAGCTATTTTAGTATTTTTTTACTTTTTATTTATTCGCCCTCAATCAAAGCGAACTAAAGAGCAAAAACAAATGTTAGGGGCATTGGCAAAAGGTGCTGAAGTTGTCACAACAGGTGGTGTTTTAGGTAAGGTAGCTAGCGTTGATGACAATTTTGTGAAACTTGAAGTGGCTGATAATACTTTTTTACAAGTTCAAAGACATGCCATCGCAAATATGATGCCTAAAGGAACATATAAGGCTGTTAATAAAAAGGCTAAAATTTAATTTTATTTTTAGGAATAACAGGGAAGAGTTAATCTAGCCTTGTTTTAAGTGCCTATCAAAATGACACAGGGAGAGGTTCACTCCCTGATGTTTAATTGTTGGAAGAAAAATGCAAAATCGTTTCCCCTTTTGGAAAAATCTGTTAATTCTAGTGACACTGTTTATTGGGATTATTTATGCGTTGCCAAACCTTTTTGGTAATGACCCATCGGTACAAGTATCTTCATCGACTACCACTAAATTAGAGCAAGCTAAAGCTAATGAAATTGAAAATCGTCTTAAAAATGCAGGTTTAACAGTAAAGTCATTTGAATTTAATGATGGTAAAATTTTAGCACGGTTTAATAATACAGATGAACAGCTTAAAGCAGCTGATTTATTAAGAGATTCTGTTGGGAGTAATACAACGGTTGCCTTAAACCTGGCACCTGCTACCCCTGATTGGTTGCGGGCATTGGGTGCGAGCCCCATGTATTTAGGTTTAGATCTTCGTGGCGGAGTACACTTTCTTTTACAAGTTGATATGGATGCTGCGCTTAAACAAGCTGAAGATAGATATTATAACGATATTCGGTCAGCTTTTAGAGCCAAAAAAATTAGATATCAATCTGTTGCAAAAGAGAATGGTCGAATCAAAATAAAGCTAAAATCAGAAAAGTCATCTGTTGCCGCTTTAGAACTTTTGTCTGATGATTTTAGAGCACTTAAAGTAACAGAAACAGAGGACCCAAGTGTAATATTTGTTAATATTTCTGAAAAAGAGAAAAAGGAAATTAAGAAGTTTGCTTTAGCACAAAATATGACGACTTTGCGTAATCGAGTCAATGAAATAGGTGTGGCAGAGCCTGTTATACAACAGCAAGGTGATAGTCGAATTGTTGTGCAGCTACCTGGCGTTCAAGATACCACCCGTGCAAAAGAAATTTTAGGTACAACGGCAACACTGGAATACCGTTTAGTTGATGTTGAGCATGATGTACAAAAAGCAGTAAATGGCCGGATTCCTATTGGAACACGCTTGTTTTATGAAAAAGATGGTCAGCCAATACTGCTTAAACGTCGCGTAATTGTTACGGGAGATCAGATTGTTGATGCCTCTTCAGGCTTAGATCAAAATGGCTCTGCCGCTGTATTTATTACCTTAAATGGTATTGGTGCTAAAAAAATGGGTAAGATGACCCGTAAGAACATCGGTAAGCCTATGGCTGTTGTCTTTATTGAATATAAATCAACAACAAAAATAGTTAAGGGTCAAAAAGTTAGACGTAAAGAAAAAATTGAAAAAGTAATTAGTGTTGCAACGATTAGAGATACTTTTAGTAAACGGTTTCAAACCACTGGCTTGGATAGCCCTCAAGAAGCTCGTAATCTTGCTTTATTATTAAGAGCGGGTGCATTAGCAGCTCCTGTTGATATTGTTGAGGAAAGAACAGTAGGTCCTAGTTTGGGGCAAGATAATATTGATAAAGGTTTAATGTCAGTGGTTGTAGGTTTTATTCTGGTCTTGGTACTGATGGCTGTTTATTACAAGGCATTTGGGTTAATTGCTAATGTTGCATTAGGGTTTAATTTAATTGTTATTGTGGCTGTTTTATCCATGTTACAAGCGACTTTAACCTTACCAGGTATTGCCGGGATTGTATTAACAGTGGGTATGGCGGTTGATGCTAACGTACTTATTTTTGAAAGAATTAAAGAAGAAATAAAGATTGGCAATACTCCTCAGTCCAGTATTTTTATTGGTTATGAGAAAGCTTTTGTTACTATTTTGGATGCCAACATTACGACCCTTTTAGTTGCTTTAGTATTATTTGGTTTTGGTACAGGGCCGGTAAAAGGTTTTGCTATCACTTTATCAATTGGTATTCTGGTTTCCTTGTTCACGGCTATTTGGGGAACTCGAATGCTGGTTAACTGGATGTATGGCAATCGCCATATCGAAAAATTATCAATTTAATAGTGCTTAACTGGAACAAACAAGATGTTTAAACAAGATATAGATTTTTTAGGTAAGCGTAAATTGGCGCTAATTATTTCCAGCGTATTGATTATTGTTTCGATTGCTTCGTTAGCAATCAATGGGTTAAAGCTAGGTATTGACTTTACCGGTGGAACATTAGTTGAAATCGGCTATAAGCAAGCAGCAGATTTAAAGGTGTTACGAAGTGCATTAAGTGAGGCTGGTTTTGAAGATCCTACAGTACAAAACTTTGGTACCACAAAAGATGTATTAATTCGTATTAAACCTCAAGCAGGGGTCAGTAATGCAAAGCTAAGTGATAAAGTTTTAGAAGCTGCAAATAAAACCACTACTGAGCCTGTAGATAAGCGTCGAGTTGAGTATGTAGGCCCACAAGTAGGGGATGAACTGGCTGAAGATGGTGGGTTAGCTATGCTTTATTCAATGTTTGGGATTTTGATTTATGTTGCCTGGCGGTTTGAATATAAATTTTCATTAGGGTCGGTTGCGGCGTTATTCCATGATGTAATTATTACTTTAGGTGTTTTTTCCCTTTTTCAAATGGAATTTGATTTAACTGTCTTGGCGGCAGTATTAGCAGTTATTGGTTATTCATTGAATGATACTATCGTAGTCTATGACCGTATCAGAGAAAACTTTAGAACCTTAAGGCAAGATAGTCCAGAACATATAATGAATATTTCGCTTAACCAGACACTAAGCAGAACATTAATGACATCATTTACAACGGCTATTGTATTAATAGCTTTAGCATTATTAGGTGGTGAAATTATTCATAATTTTGCTATTGCACTTTTAATTGGTGTTGGTGTCGGAACCTATTCATCTATATATGTCGCCAGTCCCATCGTATTGTCGTTAGGTATATCTAAAGAAGACTTGATGTTACCTGTTAAAGAAGGTGAAGACTTTGATGGGATGCCTTAGAGCAGGCGCAAGACTAAAGACGAAAGGTACAAGTCTAGAGATGAAGAGCATATGTTTTTGTCTTTAGCCTTTAGCCTTTCGTCTGTTTTTTAATTTTAAATAAAACTTTTGGAGTTTTAACAAATGGCAATAGAACGTACTTTTTCAATTATCAAACCCGATGCAGTGGCTAAAAATGTAATGGGTGAAATTGTTACTCGTTTTGAAAAAAATGGTTTACGTGTTGTAGCATCAAAAATGCTGCAACTAACAAAAGAGAAAGCTGAAGGCTTTTATGCAGAGCATTCTGAACGTCCTTTCTTTAATGATTTGGTCTCTTTTATGACTTCAGGTCCTGTTGTCGTACAAGTGCTTGAAGGTGAAGGTGCGGTATTAAAAAATCGCGACTTAATGGGGGCGACTAACCCTAAAGAAGCTGATGCAGGTACTATTCGTGCTGATTTTGCAGAAAGCATTGATGAGAATGCAGTTCATGGCTCTGATGCTGTTGAATCAGCAGCTAGAGAAATTGCTTATTTTTTCTCAAATGACGAGCTTTGTGACCGGATCCGTTAATACGGAAAAGGTAAATCTACTTAATTTCGATAGAAAAGGCCTTGTTGCCTTTTTTGTTGGGATGGGGGAAAAGTCTTTTCGAGCCACTCAAATATTAAAATGGATTTATCAGGAGGATGTTACTGATTTTGATCAGATGACAAATCTGAGTAAATCTTTACGTGCTTACTTAAATGAACATTGTGCGATTATAGCCCCGGAAATATTGCTAGAGCAAATTGCATCTGATGGAACCACTAAATGGGTGGTTGAAATGGGGTTGGGTAATCGAATAGAAAGTGTTTTTATCCCAGAAGAAAAGCGAGGCACATTATGCGTCTCTTCTCAAATAGGTTGTGCACTAGCCTGTACTTTTTGTTCAACTGCAAAACAAGGGTTTAACAGAAATTTGTCGGTAGCTGAAATTATTGGGCAGCTTTATGTGGCACAGAAAAGATTGGGTGATAAAAAGAGAATTACTAATGTTGTAATGATGGGCATGGGTGAACCTTTGCTTAATTTTGACAATGTTGTTGCCGCAATGAATTTAATGATGGATGATTTTACTTTTGGCTTATCTAAACGCCGAGTCACTATAAGTACATCAGGTATTGTTCCTGCCATGCACCGATTAAATGAAGTTTGTGATGTGAGTATGGCTGTCTCACTGCATGCAGCAAATGATAAATTAAGAGATGAATTGGTCCCGATTAATCAGAAATATCCATTAAAAGATTTAATGAATGCATGTAGGGAATATGCTAATTTAGGCCCTAGAAAGCATATTACTTTTGAATATGTAATGTTACAAGGTATTAATGATTCAATTCAAGATGCCCGTGCTTTGGTGAAGCTACTTAAAAATGTACCTTCAAAAATCAACCTTATTCCCTTTAACCCCTTTCCAAATTCAGATTATGAATGTTCATCAATAGAAATGATTAACCGGTTTAAAGATGTTTTATATAAAGCAGGCTTTGTAACCACTATTCGTAAAACAAGGGGTGAAGATATTGATGCTGCCTGTGGTCAATTAGTAGGTAAGGTTAAAGATAAAAGCCGCAGACACCTAAAATCACAAGTAATGAGTCATGCTAATGTCACATAATAAACTCCTTAAGTCTCTATTTATAGCTCTAATGCTGGTTTTTATTAATGCCTGTGTAAGTTCTAGTGGAACAAGAGAAGAGTTGACTGATAAGCAGCAAGCAGAGCTTTATCGAAAAATGGGGGCTCGCTATTTAGAAATGGGTATGCTGACAACAGCAAAGGAAAACCTTGAAAAAGCAGAATCATTAGATTCACAGAATGCAAATACTCATAATGCTTTGGGCGCGCTTTATGAGCAACTAAAAATGCTTCCTGAAGCAAAGGAACAGTATCAAACAGCGGTAGCATTAGATGAAAATAATTTTAGTGTAAAAAATAACTATGGCCGTTTTTTGTGTGAAAGAGGCGATTATGATGTGGGTATTCAGTTATTAAATGAAGTATTAAATATGCCGCTTAATAACAGAAAATGGTTTGCTTTTACTAATATTGCACGATGTGAATTGAGAAAAGGTAAGCAGAAAGGAGCAGAAAATAATTTAAGAAGAGCTTTACAGATAAATAAAAAATACGCTCCTGCTCTTTTTGAAATGCAAAAATTAAGTTACCATGCTGAAAAATATATGTCAGCCCGAGCATTTTTAGAAAGGTATCTAGAAGTTGCAAGGCATAATGCTGAAACATTGTGGTATGCGATACAAACTGAACGGGCTTTAGGAAATGATAAAACTGCAGAAAAATATAAGGAAAAGTTGTTTAATTTATTCCCTCTTTCTAAACAGGCTCAACAGTTAAAAAATTAGCAACTAATTTGGAAGTGAGGCTTTAGCCTCGCCAGACTTAAGTGGTGACAAAGCGTCACATATATATAGATTATTATAAATGGCAAAGAAAAATCAGTCGATTCAGGCTATTCGTGGAATGCACGACATTCTACCTGAAAAATCCCCACATTGGCAGTACACCGAAAATATTATAAAAGATGTTTTAGCGAGTTATGCTTACTCTGAAATTAGACTGCCTATCGTCGAAAAAACAGAGTTATTTAAACGCTCTATAGGTGAAGTTACCGATATTGTCGAAAAGGAAATGTATACCTTTGATGATAGAAATAGTGACTCATTGACATTAAGGCCAGAAGGAACGGCGGGTTGTTTAAGAGCTTGTTTAGAGCATGGTTTATTGCATAACCAAGTTCATAGACTTTGGTATTATGGCCCGATGTTTAGACATGAGCGACCTCAAAAAGGTCGCTACCGTCAGTTTTATCAATTTGGTGTGGAGACTTATGGGCTTGTCGGCCCTGATATTGATGCTGAATTAATATTATTGACTGATCGCATGTGGAACAAACTAGGCATCAGAAAAAAAGTAAGGTTAGAGTTAAATACACTGGGAACAACTGAAGAAAGGCTGGTTTACCGAGAAAAGCTACTTGAGTATTTTAAATTACACCTTGAGTTGTTAGATGAAGATAGTTTACGTCGATTAGAGACTAATCCATTAAGGATATTGGATAGTAAGAATCGAGATATGAAGCACCTTATTCAGAATGCACCTGAGTTAATGGAGTGTATGGGCGAAGAGAGTCGCCAGCATTTTGAAAACCTAACCCAGACATTGGATGATTTAGGGATTGAATATGTGTTAAATAGTCGCTTAGTTCGAGGGTTGGATTATTATGGTAAAACTGTTTTTGAATGGGTAACTGACGACCTGGGGTCACAAGGTACTATTTGTGCGGGTGGTCGATATGATGGCTTGGTTGAACAGCTTGGTGGTAAAGCTAATCATGCTATTGGTTTTGCGATGGGAATGGAACGACTATTGTTACTGATAGAGCAGTTAGACGATGTTCCTGTTGAACGTACGGTAGACGTTTATATGATTAGAGTGGGTGCCGAAGCTGAAAAAGAAGGTATGCGTCTGGCTGAAAAAATAAGAAATGAAATAGATGGTATAAAATTACAAGTTAATTGTGGTGGTGGTAGTTTTAAAAGTCAGTTCAAAAAAGCAGATAAATGTGGAGCTGAATACGCACTTATCATAGGTGATGATGAAGTGAGCCGTGGTGAGGTTAGTTTAAAACCTTTAAGATCAAACCAAGAGCAAAAAAACATGTCTCAAAGTGAAGTTATTCAATTAATTAAAGAATTATAAAATAGGGAATACTGATGGAAGTATACGATACAGAAGAAGAACAGGTAGCCGCAATAAAACGATGGTGGAAAGAAAATGGTAGCTCAACAATCATTGGTGTGGTTGTCGGTGCAATTTTGATTGCTGGCTGGGACTTTTGGGGAAGTTATACTGTAGACAAAGCAAATCAGGCTTCAGCACTTTATGACCAATTATTAGTAAGTTCCAGTAAAGGAAATAAAGATTCTATTGTTGCTATCAGCAAAAGGATTATGGAGAAAGACAAAAATTCTACCTATGCAAGTTTTGCTGCCTTATTATTAGCGAAAACAAAAGTACAAGAAAATGATCTTGATGCCGCAAAGGCCATTTTAGAAGAGCAAATGAATAATGCGAACTCGGATGAGTTAAAGAATATAGCACGATTAAGATATGTTAGATTATTATATGCCACTGCAGAATATGAACAAGGCTTGAAGTTGATTGCCGAAACTGACCAAGCCACAGCAGAAGGTTTTTCAGCAAGTTATGATGAACTAAAAGGGGATCTTTATGTTGCTTTGGATCGTTTAGGAGAGGCTCGAACAGCTTATGAAAGTGCTTTAAGAGATGGGGCCAGGACACCTTTATTGCAATTTAAGTTAGACGATATTACTTCAGCTGAAATTATAACCAATCCATAATAAATACTACATGGAGTAAATTAGACAAATGGAAGTGGTGAGGCTTTAGCCTCGCATAATTCAGACGAGGCTAAAGCCTCACTTCCAAAAATATTTATATGGTTATCATAGGCTATAAATTGTAGAGCGGACTTTAGTTCGCTATTAAATCAGTATTTTTGAGTTATTGCGGACTGAAGTCCGCTCTACAACTGGCGAAAACTTAATTTATTTAATTAAAATTGTTAGGATAATTTTAAACACCTACTTAGCAGTCGATCAAAGCAGAAAATAAAGTAATGATAATCCATAAAACAAAATATCTAGTATTGCTTTTAATAAGCTTATCTCTTAATGGCTGTGCAATGATAGATACCACGAGTGAGCTGGTAACAGGTGTCACTAGTTACTTTTTGGGTGGTGAAGATAATTTAGAGCCACCTGCAGAATTGATTGACTATAAAGCGGAAATTGAAATAGATGTTTTATGGAAAGAAAATATTGGTGTAGGAGCGGATGGCCGATTTCTTAACCTTAATTTAGCGGTAAGTTATGGGAAAATCTTTGTAGCAGATCGCGATGGTTTAGTACAAGCACGTGATGTTAATACTGGTAATTTGGTTTGGGAGACTGAAACAGACTATCAATTTTCTGCGGGGCCAGGTGTCGGAGAAGATGTTGTTGTTTTTGCAACAAGTAATGCTGAAGTAGTTGCATTTAATATTAATACAGGTGAAAAAAAGTGGCTAAGCATTGTTTCAAGTGAAGTACTCGCCAACCCTGTTGTTGCAAAAAAAAGCGTTATTATCAGGGCAACTGATGGCAAAATGACAGCCTTGAATGAAGCAGATGGCTCGGAACTTTGGGTATTTGAACGAACAGTTCCAGCCTTAAGTATTAGAGGTACTGGAATGCCAATTATCGTTGGGGATAAGGTTATTGCAGGCTATGCTAATGGAAAATTAGTGGCGTTAAGGTTAAGTGATGGAAAGAATAGCTGGGAAACCAGTATCGCTATACCCAGTGGTCGCTCAGAAATTGAGCGCTTAGTTGATTTGGATGTAGATCCTGTTGAAACTGATGGGGTTATTTTTATTTCTAGCTACCAAGGTGGTACAACAGCTGTTTTAGACATTGATGGTGATGTCCTTTGGCGAAATAAAGATGTCTCTTCATATTCTGGTTTGAGCTATGATTGGCGTTATATATACGTCAGTGATACGAATAGCCATGTATGGCAATTAGATCAAGGCAATGGCGCTGCACTCTGGAAGCAACAAGATTTACACAACAGAATACTTACAACACCTGTTGCTTATGATGACTATGTTGTTGTGGGGGATTATGATGGCTATATACATTGGTTAGCGAATAGTGATGGCAGGCAGTTAGGTCGTGTAAAAATTGTTGACTCAGCGATAGATGCAAAACCAGTTGTGGTCAATAATATAGTTTATATTTATTCAAAAGGCGGCACATTAGCAGCATTAAAAGCACGACTTTTCTAATGGAATAAAGTTTTATGGCTGTTCACAAGCCATAGAAGTTAAGCATATTCAATTTTTTTAAAATTAGGTTTTCAAAACCTATTTACACAGAGGTTCTTAGCTTAAATGTTACCTGTTATCGCTCTAGTAGGGCGCCCGAATGTAGGGAAATCTACCTTATTTAATTATTTAACCCGTACTCGAGATGCATTAGTTGCAGATTATGCTGGGCTTACTAGAGATAGGAAGTATGGGCGAGTAAAGCGAGGTGAAAGGGATTGCTTGGTTGTTGATACAGGGGGTATCACTGATGATAAAGAGGGTATTGATAGTTTTGCTAAAAAGCAGGTACAAGTTGCCTTGGAAGAAGCTGATGTGGTGTTCTTTTTAGTAGATGCCAGAGAAGGGTTAAATAGTTCTGATGAAGCAATTGCTGAGTCATTAAGAAAATTAAATAAACCAGTGGTCTTGGTAACTAATAAAATTGATGGTCTTAATGCAGCAGTAGCAACAGTTGACTTTTATAGCTTAGCATTAGGTGAACCCGTTCAAATCGCAGCCACTCATGGACGAGGGGTTAAAGAATTATTAGCTAAAATTGATACACTTATTCCAGCTGATGAAGATGAAGTAGCGGAAGAAGAAAAAGGTATCAGTATTGCTATTGTTGGACGGCCCAATGTAGGAAAATCAACTTTAGTCAACCGGTTGCTAGGGGAAGAAAGAGTTGTTGTTTTTGATCAAGCTGGAACGACTAGAGACAGTATTTATATACCTTTTGAGCGAAACAATCAGAAGTTTACCTTAATTGATACAGCAGGTATGCGACGGCGAGCTAAAGTATCTTTGGTGGTTGAAAAGTTTAGTATCATCAAGGCATTACAAGCGGTAGAAAAAGCTAATGTAGTGATTTATTTAATCGATGCCAGTGAAGGAATTACTGATCAAGATGCACACCTTTTGGGTATGGTGTTAGAAGCTGGTCGAGCTCTTATTATTGGTTTAAATAAATGGGATGGTATAAGTGCCGATCAAAAAGATTTAATTAAAAGGCAGCTTGAAGTTAAATTACCTTTCTTGGATTTTGCAGAAAAACACCCTATTTCAGCTTTACATGGCAGTGGTGTTGGTAAGTTATTTGATGTGGTTCATGATTTATATGCTGCTGCTATGGTTGATATGTCAACTCCTGTATTAACTCGTATTTTAAAAGAAGCATTAGCTACGCACCAACCCCCCTTGGTGAGTGGGCGCCGGATAAAATTAAAATATGCTCACCAAGGGGGCAGGAACCCTCCCACTGTTGTTATTCATGGTGTACAAACAGATGCATTGCCTAATGCATATAAACGATATTTAATGAATTATTTTAGAGATCAAATGGAGTTAAAAGGGACACCGGTTAGGATTGTGCTTAAATCTCCAGAAAACCCATTTAAAGATAAAAAGAATAAATTAACTGAGCGCCAAGTAAAAAAACGCCAGCGATTAATGAAACATTATAAAAAGAAATAAATAGTTAGGAACGTGCATGAAATAACTTGAGCAACTAACTTGTCTTTTTGTCCGTCTTCTGCGTTGTATAAATAGTTGCGTAGCTTGCTATGCGCTTATTTATACGCCTTGAATATGAACAAAAATCCTGCGTCAGTTGCTCAAGTTATTCCGTGCGCGTTCCTTATACTTGTTGCTTGCGGCGCTAAGCATAACATCACAATGATTAAAATCTATAAATAGGAAAATTTTATGGCGACTATTAAATTTCAAGGTAAACCCCTTAATACATCAGGAGAACTTCCTGCTGTGGGTTCTGTTGCACCAGGTTTCTCATTGGTAAGTGGCCAGTTAAAAGATGTATCTCTGGCAACATATAAGGGAAAAATTAAAGTATTAAGTATTGTGCCTAGTTTGGATACACCAACTTGTGCAGCATCAACAAGAATATTTAATCAAAAAGCTGATAATTTGGAAAATACAGTGGTATTAGTTGTTTCAGCAGACCTCCCTTTTGCTCAAGGACGTTTTTGTGAGTCAGAAGGTTTAAAAGATATTTTTCCTTTATCTACTTTTAGGTCAAATTTTGCTGAAGATTATGGAGTAAAAATTGTTGATACAATTCTAGCGGGTTTAATGACTCGAGCAGTTATTGTTATAGATGAACATGATAAAGTCGTTTATACAGAATTAGTTGCTGAAGTAGCAAATGAGCCTAATTACGACGAAGTTATAGCCGCTTGTAAGGATGCTATAAGTAATTGAAGATAAAGTTTATATAGATTTAGGAATAAAAAAATGAGTAATGTATTTAGTTTTACCGGAACTGTAGGTCGTGATGCTGAGGTTAGAGTTACGCCATCAGGACTAAGTGTATTAAATGTAACAGTCGCGAATAATGTCGGTTTTGGTGATAGACAACAAACATTATGGGTGCGTCTAGTTATATGGGGCAAACGTGCCGAAGGACAATTGCAAAATTATTTAAAAAAAGGGCAACAAGTTTTTGTATCTGGTGAACTGACTCAAAGTGAATATCAGGCGAATGATGGTACCACTAGAACTAGTTTAGAATTGAATGTTCAGGTTATTGATCTGATTGGTAAACGAAATGACCAAGGTATGGGGCAACAAGCACCTCAGCAGAATTATCAGCAAGCAGCCTCTGCTCCAGCCGCACAACCAAATAATGGATCTGCTACTTTAGATGATTTTGATGATGTGCCATTTTAAAAATTAACTAATTTCTGCATTCCAACACAATGTGTTGGAATGCAGAATAATATGCTTCGGTCCCGTATAGCCGCTGGATCATTCAATATAAACCATGCGGCCAAAGTCGTCTATTTTGTAGCTAACTTTTTAACAAGAGCTAAAGCAAATTTATAAGCCTCTGGAAAGTCAATTAATGCCGCTGTTTCAGATTCCTGTACATGTTTAAATAGGCCAAGTTCCGTCTGAGATTTAATATTACCAATAGTTAATGCGCCGATACCGCTAAAAATACCATTCGCATAAGGTAAAGGTGAATTTAGATTTTGCATGTCAACTCCAGCCACACCGCTGGGAGGAACAGCATTGGTATCAGCAACTACAAGCAAATTACTGATAGCGTCTAATTCTTTTTGTTCTAGTATTCTAATACCTGCTTTTGCTACACAAATAACGACGTCGACATTATTAAGAGCCGAAATTTTTTCTTCACTGGTCAGAGCGGTAACCCAATCAACAGAAACGTCATAACGACTACAAAATCTTTTCGCTACATTTTTGTCGTCATCAGCTGTTAATGCACATAAGCGTGTTAAGGCTCCTTCTTTAGCAGCAAGAATTGCAGTACAAAGACCAACAGGACCGGTACCAAAAATGGCAACAGTTTTACCTTTTAAACAGGTTTTATGGGTATCTTCTAACGCTTTTTGTACCAGTGCTAGAACACTTGCTGAGGTTGTATATGCACCATTTGGGTCTGCAAAAACACCTACCTGAAAGGGGCCTACCATCGCTTTTTTAGCATTTTCAAACATATCGGCTGCAAGGTGAACATCTCGACCGCCGATAAACATGCAGGTATCATTAAAGCGTTTGGGTGGACGGGCAAAAATAGCATCTTGCACCATGGCTGTCACATTGTCAGGTTGCACATGAGGAAAAGGAATAATGTGATTAAAACCAGCATCGGCAGCCATTGAGACATCAAATGGGCTGATATTGTCGCCTGGATTTAAAATATAAAGCATTTTTTGAGACATAAAATTTCCTCTTTTTATTTTAGTTATTTTTTAAAGTTTTGAGCTGATGACAGCAACAATATCTAATGCACGACAGCAATAGCCTCGCTCATTATCATGCATAAGTGATATACCAATTTGCCGTTTATTACTGATGGTTAAATGGTTCATTAAAATAATTAATGAATATTCAGTTCCAATAAAATCAATGCTGACACTTTCGTGTCCCCAAGATCCATAATCACAATGGAGAATACCTGCTAATTTATTCTTTGAATAATCTAAAAATAGTTCAGAGCACTCTTCTAAAGACGTATCTCTAGCAAGATTAGCTGAGATATCCATAACAGAAACGATTTCAGTGGGAACTCTATAGGAAAAGGAGTCCAACTTTCCTTCAAGAGAAGGTAATACCAAGGAGGTTGATCCACCTACATTGGTTTTTGTTGGAATAATTGAAGCCGCTTGGGTGCGCCCTAAATGAGAGTGTTTATGATAGCCATCAAGTAAATGTTGCTCAGATAGTGCAGGGTGTATTGTTATTATCCTAGCATAGTCAATTCCAATATGTTTATCGAGGATATAAGCTAGAGGCACCATAGCATTACCTGTGCAGGTACTTGCAGAAACAATATGATGTAGTTTGTTATCATATTTATGTTCGTTGACACCGTAAACTAAACTTATATCGCCACCTGTAATATTCCAGCTACAGATAACTTTTTTTGTTATTCCAAGCTCAATTAAATTATGGAGATCATCTATTAATGCAGTGCCGGTCGCATTGATAAGTATATCAATCTGTAAGTTTCTTAAAGTTACCAGGCTACTGTTTTTTTCTAGGCCTTGACGCCGGTCAACTTGTAGGTATCGAATTTTCTTGCCTGCAATTATAAGGTAATCACCTTCAAAGTCTACGGTAAATGGGGCTCTACCATAAGTACTATCATGAGCGATTAAATAGGCTACTTGTGATATTGGCATGACATCGCATAGCACAGATATATCAAACCTACCGTTAGGAGATTGAATGAAATTTGTGCGAAGTATAGAGCGACCAACTCTACCAAGCCCAACAATTCCAACAGATGTGTTCATAAGGTGGTACCATTTTTATTATTATTTTGAACTGATACAAATAGTTTTTTGTGTTGATTTTCTGTTGTAGATACCATTTATAGCGTCTTCATGTAATCAAGTTTATCTAAAACATACTCGTTAAGAGTAGAGTCTTTTGATTTTTTTACAATACAATTTCTGTAAAAATTGAAAAATATATATGACTTGCCTTAATGGGGGAGGGCTATTGGGTTTTAATACCAGCCTTCTAAAATAATGCCACACTGCGCCTAACGAATAACAGCAAGCCGTATAAAATGGCATTAACAACTATTAATAAAATAAATTACACTTTCTGCTTAGATCATAAAAGTACAATGACTGTCATCAGGGGATATCTCAATCCACTTATTGTAACAGCCAAGGATTGACACTGATCGCGAAGCGAGCCACAATCTATCCTTGTTTGTTATACATTATTATGCGTATTTACTTCTGGTGTAAAGCCATATAATCTAAAACACCAAGGACTATTAAACTTTGCAATAGTCCAAGTTTTAGCTGGATTTTCAATCTATTTTTCCGAATATTTACCTTCATAATTGAAGCTAATCAGGGTTTATTTTTTGCTACTCATCATTGACTTAATAAAGTTTATCCACCTATTCAAACGGTTAAAAAAACTTTTTACTAATTTACCTCCATTGTGCTTATAACATTTTTTTAGTGGCTTTTTCACTTCCCAGGTACCTTTATAGCCTAATGGGAAGACCACTAAATCACCAGCCTTGAAAATAGTTGAAGGACCGCCGTCTTCAGGTGTCATTTCACATTCACCTTCTAAAATAAGTGCTGTTTCTGTAGTAACAAATTCCCATGGAAATACAGATACTTCTTTTTCCCATATTGGCCAGTAAGCAACCCCCATTTCTTTTAAAAGTGTATCGCTTGGGTTGCTATCAACTATAATTTCTTTCATGTTATTCCTAAAATTTAGATTTATTCCCAGAATCAGAGTGATTTGGGATGTTACATAATATGTTGTTTCCCTTGTTTTGCCTAGAAGAACCTATTCATCTAGTGTCGATAAAAACCGAAAAAGTAGCTATTTCAACAGTTGAAAAGTGAGGCACCTATTCGCCTCAAGTGATCGAAAAAAATGGCTCAACATGGATTTCCCTTACTATGGTTTCTAGTCTCGGACAGCCTCTAGTAGTTTTTATAGTGATAGTCTCTGTAAATCATATATTCTATAATTTACAATCCCTAATTTTTAAGCAGATTTTGTGTTTTTATACAGCCTGAGCCATTAGCTGACTTAGAATAAATGAAGAATATAGATTATATAGAGCAATAAGAGCATGAAATCAAAGGATAAGAACATCCAACACACCCCCATGATGCAGCAATACCTGCGCATTAAATCTCAACACCCTGATACACTGGTTTTTTACCGGATGGGGGATTTTTATGAATTATTTTTTGATGATGCCAGAAAAGCGGCTGAACTGTTAGATATTACGCTGACCAGTCGAGGCAAATCAGCGGGTGAACCTATTCCTATGGCAGGTCTTCCCTACCATGCTGCAGAAGGTTATGTTGCTAGGCTTATTAAGCAAGGTGAATCTATTGTCTTTTGCGAACAAATAGGTAATCCGGCTACCAGTAAGGGGCCTGTTGAACGTAAAGTAGTGCGCACTGTTACCCCAGGAACTGTTACCGATGAAGCTTTACTGGAAGATCGTAAAGATAATTTTTTAGTGGCTATCAGTTGCTCTGCACAAGATTATGGTATTGCTTGTCTTGATTTAAGCAGTGGTAAATTTGTTTTACAAGAAGTTAAATCAGAGGAACAATTACTCAGTGAGGTTGAACGCCTAAACCCTGCTGAATTATTATATAGCGAGGATTTGATTCTGCCTGCCCCATTAAAACAACTAGGTGGCTTATGTAAACGCCCCCCCTGGCATTTTGAATTAGAGAGTGCATCCCAACTTATTTTAAAGCAGTTTAAAACCCATGATCTTGGCGGCTTTGGTTGTGAGCATTTAAGCATAGCAATCTGTGCAGCAGGCTGTCTATTACAATATGTTAAAGATACCCAGCAAAGTGCCTTGCCTCATATTCAAGGTATTTCTGTTGAGCACTGTGATGACAGTATTGCTTTAGATGCTTCAAGCCGGCGTAATTTAGAACTGGATTCCCACCCAACAGGTCAACTTAAATACACTTTATTTGGTGTTTTAGATAAAACATCGACCGCAATGGGAAGCCGTTGTTTGCGGCGCTGGATTAACCGCCCTTTGCGCTCCCAGATTATTTTAAAAGGCCGTTATGCTTGTATTAACAGTTTTCTACAAGATCAATTATATGTAGATATTCAACAAAGTTTACATCAAGTGGGTGATATTGAACGAATCAGTTCACGTATTGCTTTAAAATCTGCTCGCCCACGAGATTTAATCGTTTTAAGAAATACCTTAGCTATTTTACCTACATTGCAAAACCAGCTTGCTAATACGGGTAACCAGCATATTGAATCGCTTAATGAGCATATTGCTGAACAACCTGAATTATTAACTTTATTACAACAAGCCATTATCGAAAACCCTCCTGTATTAATTAGAGATGGAGGTGTTATTGCCACTGGCTACAATCAAGAACTCGATGAGTTGCGTAATTTAAGTGAAAATGCAGATCAGTTTTTAATTGATATGGAAAACCGTGAAAAAGCCGCAACGGGTATTACTAATCTAAAAGTGAATTATAACCGGGTGCATGGCTTTTACATTGAAGTTTCACGTTTACAGTCCGACAATGTGCCTGCCCATTACACCCGTAAACAAACCTTAAAAAGTGTTGAGCGTTATATTACCGAAGAATTAAAAGCCTTTGAGGATAAGGTACTTAGTGCCCGAGAAAAATCCTTATCGTTTGAAAAAGCACTTTATGAAGATTTATTAACACGCATTACCGAGTCTCTAACAACCTTACAGCAATGTGCCTCTGCCTTGGCAGAATTAGATGTATTAATCACCTTTGCAGAACGTGCTAATACCCTTAACTTATGTTTACCTACCTTAACTGAAAAACCTGGAATTGAGATTGAAGGCGGCAGACATTTAGTGGTTGAGCAAGTCTCTGATATTCCATTTGTTGCCAACGATGTTAGCTTTAATAGTCAACGAAAAATGCTGATTATTACTGGACCTAATATGGGGGGTAAGTCAACTTATATGCGACAAACAGCATTAATTACTTTAATGCTACATATTGGCTGCTTTGTGCCTGCTAAATCTGTTAGTTGCGGGCCTATTGATAAAATATTCACCCGTATTGGTGCATCGGATGATTTAGCCAGTGGGCGCTCAACTTTTATGGTTGAAATGTCTGAAACAGCTAATATCTTACATAATGCTACCGCCAACAGTCTTATATTAATGGATGAAATTGGCCGAGGCACCAGTACTTTTGATGGACTTTCGCTGGCCTGGGCTTGTGCAGTACATTTAGCTAAGCAAACTAAAGCTTTTACTTTATTTGCCACCCATTATTTTGAACTCACTTCACTCCCTGATGAATATAAAAATATTCAAAATGTACATTTAGATGCAATGGAACATGGCGATAAAATTGTTTTTTTACATTCAGTAAAAGACGGACCTGCCAGCCAAAGTTACGGCTTACAAGTGGCTGCACTAGCTGGTGTTCCTCGGTCTGTTATTGATAATGCTAAAGCTAAATTACAATTATTGGAAAATAGTGCCTATATTGGCCAACAAAAAGATTCTGGAACTAATCAATTAGATTTATTTTCAACTAAAGAATGCCATCCTGCTGTTTGTCTTTTAGAAGATGTTACACCTGATAATATCAGCCCAAGAGAAGCCTTGGATATACTTTATAAACTTAAAGGGCTTGTTTAAAAATGACTTTCCAATTACACCCACGTCTGCAACAAGATAGCCTGGCAATAGGCCAATTTAGTTTGTCTGAATTACGCCTGATTAACGACAGCCAGTACCCGTGGTTTATATTAGTCCCCAGAAGACATAATATAAGTGAAGTTTATCAATTAGCAGAAAAAGACCAGCAATTATTGCAACAAGAATCTAGTTTACTGGCAAAAACATTAGTGGAGTTATTTACTGCTGATAAATTAAATATTGCAGCCATTGGTAATATTGTACCGCAGTTGCATATTCATCATATTGTGCGCTATAAAACGGATATTGCCTGGCCGGCACCTATTTGGGGAAAGTTTGATACAGTTCCCTACAGCACTCAGCAACTTGAAGAGAGAGTAAAGCTTATAAAATCAGCATTTAATGATAAATGGCGTTAATGTATGTAGGAAGCGCATCAATTATATACCTGAATCCGTGACTTCAATGCGGATAACAGGGCTCAAGATATTGGTTTCA
>CAYYNM010000017.1:0-26919 GCA_964472945.1 uncultured Methylomarinum sp.
AAGCAACCAGCTTACTCTTTGCGCCGATAATAATAAATACCAGCGCAATCACGATCACCGTGAAAAAAATTACGCCTAATAAAATTTCAAGCATTACTCATCCTTCCTAAAGTTGGATTCCAGAAAAAGCCATGAAGCCAAGAGACATCAGACCTGCACTAATAAATGTAATCCCTAAGCCTTCAAGACCTTTAGGAATATCGCTGTATTTCAGTTTTTCACGAACACCCGCCATCACTGTGATTGCTAATGCCCAACCAAAACCACTACCCACACCGTAAACAACACTTTGGGTAAAGTCATAATCACGTTCAATCATAAACAAGCTACCACCCAAAATTGCACAGTTTACTGTGATTAATGGTAAGAAAACACCTAGTGCATGGAATAGGGCTGGAAAGAATTTATCTAAAACCATTTCCAAAATCTGCACCAAAGCAGCAATCATACCAATACAGCTTAATAATGTTAAAAAGCTTAAATCAACGCCTGTAATCCCTAACCATGATAATGCATCTTCTTTTAACAGTGTGTGATATACCAAGTTATTGACTGGTACAGTAATAACTTGCACAACCATCACAGCTATACCTAAACCAATTGCGGTAGAGATTTTTTTAGAGACTGCTAGGAATGTACACATTCCCAGGAAGAAAGCTAAAGCTAAGTTTTCTACAAAAACAGCTTTAATAAATAAACTTACGTATTCATTCATTAGTGATGCCCTCCTTCACCATGAGAAATATCCATAATTTTAAAATCTGCTTTTTCTACTTGTTCTGGTTTCCACTGACGGAATGACCAGATAAGTAGGCCGATAATAAAGAATGCACTGGGAGGCAATAACATCAAACCGTTTGGATCATACCAACCGCCATCTTTTGTTAATGGGAATATTTCAATACCCAATAATTTACCCGAACCAAATAATTCTCTAAAAAAAGCAACGATAATCAAGATTAAACTATAACCTGCACCATTACCAATACCATCAATAAAACTGGCCATGGGTGGGTTTTTCATAGCAAAGGCTTCCGCTCGCCCCATTACAATACAGTTAGTAATAATCAAACCAACAAATACTGATAGCTGCTTACTGATTTCATAAGCAAAGGCCTTTAAAACTTGATCAACCACAATAACCAATGAGGCAATAATAGTCATTTGCACAATAATACGAATACTACCTGGAATATGATTTCTAATCGAACTAATGGCTGCACTTGAACATGCTGTAACCGCTGTTAAAGCAACTGCCATAATTAACGATGTAGACATTTGCGAAGTAACCGCTAATGCCGAACATATTCCTAACACTTGTAAGGTAATAGGATTATTATTAACCAATGGTTCGGTCAATATCTTTTTAGTATCTATAGCTTCACTCATGATCAGCCCTCCCCTTTGATTCTAACTTTATCCAGATAAGCAGAAAATCCTTGATCACTCATCCAGTATTTAACTAGATTAGAGACACCAAGACTGGTCAAAGTTGCACCAGCTAAACCATCCACATCATATTCAGAGCCAGGTTTTGAGGTATTAACAACACCTTTAATAAGACCTAGCTCAACTTTACCTGACTCGCCATACACTTTTTTACCTTTCCATAAAGCACGCCAGTTAGGATTAACCACTTCTCCACCTAAACCAGGTGTTTCACCTTGATCATAAAAGTTAATACTTTTAACGGTTTGACCATCAGCCTCTAAAGCAAGGAAACCATACATTGTTGACCATAAACCATAGCCATGTATGGGTAAAATAATAGAATCAATCGCACCACCTTTTTTAACCAAATAAACCTTGGCTATTTTAGCTTTGCGTTTAATGCTAGCTATATCATCACCTCTTGCAATAATAATATTCTGCTCGGGGTCTTTAGCCGCTTTACGTTGATCATATTTAACGGTATCCATGTCATCAACATAATTTCCTGTTTGAATATCAACTAGTTTTTCTTCTACCTGATCAGAAAAAGCCTGATTTATATCAGTATTTTCATCCAGCAGACCAGCCACTTCAAGAATATTTTTCTTCATATCCAGCGCTTTATTTTCAATTTGCAACGGCTTTAAAGCCACTGCTGCAAATGAAACTAAAATTGCACAGACAAAGCAAAGTGCTAAAGCAACCGCTATAGTTTTCTCTAAACTATCATTTCCCAGAGCTAAAATTTTATTTTTATAAGCATCAAACTTTTGATAGTGCTCACACTTATCTAAGCGTTCTTTTATTCCGTTAGACATGACGTTTCATCCTTCTCTTAATATTTGCCTGAACGACAAAATAATCAATAACAGGGGCAAACATATTGGCGAATAAAATCGACAACATCATTCCCTCTGGGAAAGCTGGATTTACCACACGAACTAATACAACCATAACACCAATTAATGCACCAAAAATCCAACGACCTGTATCAGTCATTGCCGCACCCACAGGGTCTGTTGCCATATACACCATACCGAATGCAAAGCCACCAACCGTTAAATGCCAGTAAAAAGGAAATGCAAACATTGGATTAGTATCGCTACCAATAACATTAAACATAACTGATGTAGCTATCATACCGAGCAATACACCTCCCATAATTCTGTAAGAAGCAATGCGTGTATAAAGTAAGAAAGCCGCGCCTAACATAATAGCTAAAGTAGAAGTTTCACCTATTGACCCAGGAATAAAACCTAAGAAAGATTGAAACCAACTATACCCAGCCTGATGAACAGCATCAAGGCCACCTTGAGCAGCTAGACCTAGTGGTGTTGCCATCGTGTAACCATCAACACCTACCCAGGCTGTATCGCCAGAGATAGCTGCTGGATATGCAAAAAATAAAAATGCACGACCTGTTAATGCTGGGTTTAAGAAGTTTTTACCTGTACCACCAAATACTTCTTTACCGATAACAATACCGAAAGAAATACCTAAAGCAACTTGCCATAGAGGAATATCAGGTGGCAGGATCAATGTGTATAACATTGAAGAGACCAGAAAACCTTCGTTTACTTCATGTCCACGGACAGTTGCAAATAAGACTTCCCATACACCACCGACTGCCAAAGTAACAATATAGATTGGC
Source organism: uncultured Methylomarinum sp. (assembly GCA_964472945.1). Taxonomy (GTDB): domain Bacteria; phylum Pseudomonadota; class Gammaproteobacteria; order Methylococcales; family Methylomonadaceae; genus QPIN01. The sequence continues at coordinate 3,083 of CAYYNM010000017.1, forward strand.
AGAAAAAACAATGCACCATGAACCATATTTGAAAGTGGATTCATAGGATTATAGCCAAACAGTGACATAGGAATGCTACGCCAGCTATTTACTTCATCTAAACCCATTGCCTGTACAGCTAAATTTGCTTGATAACCCGTGTTATACATGGCCATCAAAATACAGAAAAATGTTGCAATTACAACAAATGTCATCGTCCGTTTCAGGTCATTACCATCACGCACATGAGTCGTTCCGCGTGTTACATCAGACGGGGTATAGATAAAAGTATCGACCATCTCATACAGACCATAATACTTTTCTAATTTACCGCCTTTCGTAAAATGCGGCTCTATGCTATCTAAAATATCTCTAGCCGACATTACCCTTCCTTCTCAATTTTAGTTAGATTCGCTCTTAATACAGGAGCAAAATCATGCTTGCCTGGATCAACGAAAGTAAATAAGGAAACATCTTCCTCAACCAATTCAAGTCCACCTAATAACTGCGCCTGATCAGTATCACCTATGACCAATGCTTTTAACAAAGGTGTTGGTAAAATATCCATAGGCATAACTGTTTCATATACACCAACGGGGACGATAGCTCTATTACTACCATTTTTATCCGTTGTTAAAGGAAACAAACGGTTACTTTTGCGGTCTTTACTTGATGTATACACATTCATTGCTGAATACTTATCTTTACCTGCCACAATCCAGCCAAACAGCTCACGCTGTCTACCTTCTTTAAGTGCAGACACCTGATTGCTATAACAACCAAGATAAGCAAAAACATCACTCGCTTCATGCCCATACAAAACAGAACCAGAAATCACTCTGTTTTCAGAATCATCTAGTTCCCCTGCTACCAAATCATTGGTATTAGCACCAACACGAGTCTGTATTAACCTAGGCTTTTTAACAGCAGGTCCAGCCAAAGAAACCACTCTGTTTGGATTTAGTTTACCGGTTAAAAATAAAGCACCAATAGCAATAACAGCTTGATAGTCAATATGCCAAACTATTTTTTCAGCGTCAACAGGATCAAGAAAATGAATATGCGTACTCGCCAGGCCTGCAGGATGCGGACCCGAAAACTCTTCAGTTTGTACGGTGTCAACAGAAACAACTTCACTAGCTGTTGCTTTACAAAGGTATGTTTTACCTGTCGTTAGTTTAGCTACGATAGATAAGCCTGTTGCAAAATCCGCCTCTCTTTGTTTAATAATAATGGCAGGATCAGCCGCTAAAGGCCGTGTATCCATCGCTGTTACAAAAATTGATCTTGCAACATCATCAACGGCTGGAATTTTTCCATAAGGGCGCGTTAAAAATGAAGTCCATAAACCTGAAGCTAAAAGATCTTGTTTAATTTGATCAACGGATAATTCAGCAAGATCTTTTTTAGCATATTTGGTAAAAGCTTGTTGATCCGCGCCTTGAAGCTCAATAACAACTGACTGCAAAACACGCTTAGCACCACGGTTAATCTCTTTAACAACACCTGCACCTGGTGCCGTAAAGTTCACTCCGGGGTTTTGTTTATCAGTAAATAGAACTTGTCCTAATTTAACGGTATCGCCAACAGCGACCATCATTTTAGGCTTCAGGCCTACGTAATCCTTTCCCAAAATAGCAACAGATTTAACCTTGTTACCTTTTTCAATAATCTGTTCAGGACCCCCCGTAATGGGTAGGTCTAAACCTTTTTTAATAATAAATTGCATAGTGAATAAGCCTGTTCTCCAGACAAGTTGCGACAAACAACCCCCCTATAAGATTAGGAGGCACTTTAAGACGTTAAAACTTCTCTATTACACCATAAACCAACCTATTTCTCAATCATTCAATACATCAATACACGGTAAAACCACCCTAAAAGCTGACTTTAAATACCAGGTTTCACGCTTTTTTTGAGCTGTCGTCATTTTCAGATAACCCAACACCATTCCTACCCTTACGAGCTGATTTTCGGATGACAGAGACTACATCCCTTTACCAATTGCTTTAGGATCGTGCGGCAAACCAGTTGCCAGAGTTTTATTATTTAGGCAAAACATCCTTCATAAAATCTTTCATTGTCAAAATATTTTTTTTCAATTGTTTTTGATAAATTAAAGCATAGGTTAAAACGGCTGAAACATACGCCCTTGTCTCGTTAAATGGTATTGTTTCAATCCAAATATCTGCCGCCATTTTATGCTTATCAGGTAACCAGCGTTTAACACGATGAGGACCCGCATTATAAGCAGCGGCAGCCAAGGCATAATGGCCCTTAAATTGATTGAGTAACTTTTTATAATAATATGCACCGTATTTAAGGTTGGTTGCTGGATTAAACAATGCTACTTTACCCGCCCACTTTTCTTTTAATTCCCTGGCAATTTGTTTTCCTGTTTTAGGCATTATTTGCATTAAGCCTCTTGCTCCAACAGGTGAATAAGCATTCCTGTTAAATGCACTTTCTCGTCGTATTAAACCAAAAATAAGCGCAGGATTTAAGTCTTGTTTTTTTGCGTTTTGTTGAACCTGAGCTTTATAAGCTAAAGGGAAACGCACAGCCACATCATCCCAATACTTTGCTTTTGCCAAAGTAAAAATAGCAACCTGCTTCCAATTAAGCTCCTCAGCATATTTAGCAGCCATTAAAATCTGTTTTTTATCTAATTTACGAATGGCAAACCACCATTGACGTTGAGCTTCTTTCGGCTTTTCAACTGCAATTAATTCAGCAACCACTAAAAAAGATTTTTTGTGCTTAAACCTTTTAAACATTTCAGGCGCAACTTGAATGGGATTGTTTGATAATTTATATTCTTTATTTAACTTTTCAGCCGACAAATAACCATAAAAACTTCTTTCTTCTGCCAAATTAGAATAAATAAAGCTGGCAACTTTTGGCTTGTTATTATTCTCAGAGGCTCTAGCTAACCAATAACGCCATTTTTCCTTTTTTTTAAATTCCTTACTTAAAGCAGAAATTGACTCTGCAACGGCGGGCCAATTTTGCATTTTTAATGCAGCTCTAACTCGCCATTCTTTCGCTTTATCGGCAGGTTTAATTAAAGCAGTTAAACGATCATAAGCCTTATCATCATGGTTATAAGCTAATGACATCGCTAGCCGTTGCTCCACTCGCCTACGGGTAGCTGGGTTTATGGTAAATTCTTTTTTTCGCTGATCCCATAGATTAATTGCTTTGTTAAGGTTCTTTTTTGCCAGGCGTTCAATGCCGTGAGCAAAAATCAAACCTGCCTGAGCCTGCTTATGCTTTAAAAATTTTTTATTCGTTATCAGTGCAGGGTTGGAATGAATCTTTAACCAAAGCTGTGCCACTTGCAGGTCTTTTTTAGCCATTAGACCTTTAACATATTTGGCAACTGAAAAATTACCTTTAGTAACAGCCGAGTCAAATCTTTGCCAGAGTATATCCCTAGTAAGGTATTTTGATCCTAACAAAACTTTAAAAATAGGGTTGCATTCGCTAGGTTGAGACTTACCAATAACCCAAAGTTTCTTAGCACCTATTAAGGCCTGTTTTTTTGTGCCTAAATTATATTTTGCCCGGTAGTAATAACATTGCAACCTTGTATTGTTAGTTTTTTGATATTGTGCAATATACTCAGGCCAATTTTTATGCTTTGCTAAATATATTTGCCATTTATACCTTAATAAACCAGCATACCGCGTGTCTCTGTAATATCTTAAAAAACGTTTAATTTGTTTCGTTTGATTAAGGTGTTTTACTAACCATTGATATTGAATATAAGGGTATAAAGGATAGCCTGACAACACATCCTTACGGCTAAAAGATAAGGGAGCCCCCCCCTTATCAATACTAATTTGAGCCTCTAAAAACGCCTTTCTTTGTTTATCCAGCGATAAAATTGAAGCACTTGCCTCCTGTACCGCAAAAATAAAAATCAAATAAAACAGTATTTTCTGCATCATAAATTTATTTTAAATAAAAATGTAATTTCTTATTATCCATCTGACCGTTATAATTCTCAGCTTGGTTTCATTTATATAAATAAAAAGTGCATCGTAACAATCAACCTTTATCACAACAAACACAATATTCATGGCGTACTATCTATGAAATAGCACTTGAGCACAAGAGAGAACTTTTCAATGCTCATTGGGTTGCTATTTTAGCAACCATTGCTAGTGTACCCGTTCCTTTACTGATGCCTTTACTGGTTGATGAGGTGTTATTACACAAACCTGGCAGAATAACAGCCACCTTAAATCAATTTATTCCATTAGATTGGCAACAGCCCATTTTTTATATTGCAGCTATTTTAAGCTTCAGTTTATTACTCAGAATCATCTCGATTATTTTTAATATTATTCAAGGTCGTCAGTTTACCTTTATTTCTAAAGATATTATTTTTCGTATTCGGAAAGATCTTATTCGACGTTTACAGTCTATTTCCATGTCGGAATATGAAAGTCTAGGTACTGGCTCTGTCGTCACCCATATGGTGACTGACCTTGATACTATTGATAATTTTATTGGCACAACGATTAGTAAATTACTGGTCGCAACGTTAACTATTATAGGTACAGCTATTATCCTGTTATGGATGCACTGGCAATTAGGACTTTTTATTTTATTACTTAACCCTTTAGTTATTTACTTCGCCAGAAAAATAGGTTCACGTATTAAAAACCTAAAAGCTAAGGAGAACTCTGCCTACGGTATTTTTCAGCAATCATTGACAGAAACATTAGAAGCCATACACCAAATTCGAGCAAGCAATAGAGAAAAATATTATTGCCAACAACTGATTGAATCAGCACAAACCGTAAAATCGCATTCCACCTCTTTTGCCTGGAAAAGTGATGCGGCAACCCGCTTAAGTTTTTTAATCTTCCTCTTTGGCTTTGATATTTTTAGAGCAACCGCCATGCTAATGGTTTTTTACTCCAATTTGAGTATAGGACAAATGCTAGCTGTTTTTGGGTATCTTTGGTTTATGATGGCACCCGTGCAAGAAATACTCAGCATCCAACATGCTTTTTTTGCCGCCAAAGCCGCATTAAATAGAATCAACACATTATTTGCTCTACAACAAGAACCTCAATATCCTCACCTTAAAGATCCCTTTAAAAATAGCAAAACGGTTTCCATTACAATTAAGGATCTACATTTCAGCTATAAAGATGAACCGATTTTAAATGGTATTAACCTGTCCATTGCTGCAGGCGAAAAAGTCGCATTAGTGGGTGCAAGTGGCGGTGGGAAATCTACGCTTGCTCAAACAATCATCGGTTTATACCCCCCTAATAAAGGAATGATTTATTTTAATAAGCAACCCATTAACAAAATTGGTCTTGAGGTTGTTAGAGAACATGTTGCAACTGTTTTACAGCACCCAGCATTATTTAATGACACAATAAGAGCCAACTTAACTTTAGGTCGTGACATTTCAGACTCGGCATTATGGAATGCCTTAAGTATTGCGCAACTAAAACAAACAGTTGCTGATCTTGAAAAAGGCCTGGATACCATTGTTGGCAGGCAAGGCATGCGACTATCCGGGGGCCAGCGTCAACGGCTGGCCATTGCCCGTATGATTGTAGCTAACCCCAGTGTTGTTATTTTAGATGAAGCAACCTCGGCATTAGATACGGCTACCGAGCAAAAATTACACCAAGCCCTAGCTAACTTCTTAAAAGGTAGGACAACCATTATTATTGCCCATCGTCTCAGCGCGGTTAAACAGGCAGATCACGTTTATGTCTTTGAGGAAGGTAGAATATGTGAGCAAGGTCAACATGCAACTTTAATTAAAAATAATGGTCTTTATTCAAAACTATATGGTGAATATCAATAATGACAGAAAAGTACGATTTACATTGTCACTCTACCGCCTCAGACGGATCATTATCACCCACTGAAGTTATCAAACGTGCTCAACAACAAGGTGTAACATCAATTGCATTAACAGACCACGATACGATTAATGGGCAAGCAGAAGCTACCAAGGCGGCATTGGCTAATAATATTAATTTTATTCCTGGAATTGAAATTTCTACCACTTGGGAAAACAAATGTTTCCATATCGTTGGGCTGAATATTGACCCTAAAAACCAAATATTAGTCTCCAACATTAGTCACCTACAGCAACTACGTACTGAACGGGCAAAAAAAATTGCCTTAAAATTAGAAAAAAGGCGTGTTCCAAATGCTTATAAAGCCGTCGTTAAAATGGCAAACGGTGGCATGATTACACGTGCCCACTTTGCAAATTTCTTACTAGAAAATAATTATGTCAGCTCGCAACAACAGGCTTTTGATCGCTATTTAGGCAATGGAAAAACAGCCTTTGTTACGACCATTTGGGCAGACTTATATGATGTTGTTGCCTGGGTTAATCAAGCAGGTGGAGTAGCCGTTATTGCTCACCCTTTACGCTATAAATTAACAGCTAGCTGGATGCGCCGATTTTTAACCGCATTTAAAGAGGCCGGAGGACAAGGTATTGAAGTTGTCACAGGCCGTAGTTCAGCAGAAGAAATAAGACGTTCTTTGGCATACGCCAAGCAATACCAGTTATCAGCCTCTATAGGCTCGGACTTCCATACACCGGCTAACCAGTGGATAGAGCTAGGACGTTTAGCTGCACTACCAGAAAATATACTGCCTATCTGGGAATTGTTTTAAAGTTTTACCGGCCTCAAAACTCTCCCCCCCTATTCTTGCTTGGTAATGAGTCGGCTATTTTCCATTATATTGGGCCGCAGACTTTAAGCCTACTCTTGCTATAAAAAATGCTGGTTAAGGCAACTAGCAATAACCTGCGCCCCAAAAGACTTGTTATTAATAAGGATAATTTGCTAAGACTACAAATTCAATCCATCCCTCTTGCTTTATTAAGATACAATCATTATTGACTCATTTGGGTCAATAGTTTCTTTTTGTTACAACTAGAATACTTTCTCTATTAAACAAAGGAATAGCCATGTCTCAGTCAAATCAAAAAATAGGTTTAGCACTTTCCGGAGGTGGGCTTCGAGCCTCCTTTTTCCATATTGGTCTTTTAGCCCAGATGGCAGAACAAGGCCTACTAAAATCCATTGCTGTTATTTCAACGGTCTCTGGTGGTTCCATTATTGGCGCTTTATATTATCTACATTTAAAAAAGCTTTTAGAAAAAAAACCAGATAAAGAAATAACTGACGATGATTTTATAAATATTATCCAAAAGATTGAAGTCGATTTCTTAAAAGCAACAGAAAATAATATTCGGATGAGCGTTCTTGCTAATATCAAAAAGAACTTTCAAATGAAAAACAATGACTATTCCCACAGCGAAAGAATTGCGGAGCTTTATAATGATTTAATATATCAACCTGTGGCTGAAGAGTTAGGTAACCCGGTGGAAATGCAAAAGTTAAAAATTCACCCTTTGGGAGAACCCACATCCTTTCACCCTGAAAAACACAATAAAGATAGATCAGCAAAAGTGCCTGTTCTTATTCTTAATGCTACCACACTTAATAGTGGTAGAAACTGGCAGTTTACAGCCAGGACAATGGGAGAACCCCCTACCCGTCAATCATGTATAACTATTGATAAAAAACCCATTCGATTACGAAGAGCGACAGGCGATGGTTACCAGAAAATGGTGGAGCCACAACATAAATTTCGACTCGGTAATGCTGTCGCTGCATCAGCATGTGTTCCCGGCTTATTTGATCCTTTAACTATAAGCAATCTATATTTTGATAAAGATACCAATCAAAAAATCGTTCCACAACTCGTTGACGGTGGTGTTTTTGATAATCAAGGGATAGAAAGTTTAATAACAATCGGTTGCACACATTTTATAGTTAGTGATGCTTCAGGACAAATGGGAATGAAAAATGAGGTTGAAACTGATCCCGTTTCTGTAGCCTTACGAACAAGTAGCATTTTACAAGATCGTGTGCGTACTGAAGGACTGTTACATTTAATAGATAGCAAAGGGGAAGAAAATGTAGCCTTTATAGATTTGCGTAAGGGCTTGGGTGAGCGAGAAATTAGCTGGACTAACCAAGACAATAAGCATGCAGAACAGGATAAAATAACACCACCAACTTCTGAATCATTTGGGGTTGCCCCAGTAGTACAACAAAAACTATCTCTCATGCGCACAGATTTAGATGCTTTTACAGAAGTAGAAGCTTATTCTTTAATGTTTGATGCTTACCAAATGAGCAAATTAGATTTAAAGAAATTTAAAACAATTGCCACACAACAGCCTGAAGTAAAATGGAAATTTACAAAAATTGCAGATTTAATGAAAAATCCTCCGGCAGAATATCTAACACAATTAGAAAATTCTGAATCGATTTTTGGTAAAACTTTACATATTTTCAAATGGCTTTGGATACCTATTATTTTAACTATAGCTGTCGTTTTATTCTATACTTGGTCACCCTTTATCAGACCAGTATTAGAAAGCTCCTTTACTATTTATGCCATGCTTTTTAGTCTATTTTTGTGGTTTGCAACTATTTTTGCACCTAAATTAGAAAAGGCCTTAACTTTTTTAACTTATTTTCGCCCTAAAGCAATGTTAATGCAACGCTGGGGAAAGGCTTTACTACTAATTCTGGCAACCTTCTTTATTAAATTTTATCTTAAATTTATTAACCCTATGTATTTAGCTCAAGGAAGGGTTGCCACACTAAAAAAGAAAATAGCTAGCTCTGATAATTAACATAACCCTCCCTGCTGGTTGGGGCACTGCCATTAAGTTAAGAAATCAATGGTGTTTTGTAGGAGCGGCTTTAGCCACGATATCGCGGCTAAAGCCGCTCCTACAAAGATACAAAATATCTTAACTTAATGGCAGTCGAGAACTTAAAGCAATAGATTGAATATGGCTGAAACTTATACCTAATCAGTTTTTTAAACCGTGTGCGTTCCTAAGTAAGAGGCTATAAAAGATCTAATATTTTCACCTCAGATGCCACTGAGATCACAGAGTTTTGATCGTTAAGCCTTTGTGTTCTCAGTGATCTCTGTGGTTATTTTAAATATTTTGTTAGATTGATTTTGTTCGACTTCTTAGTACTTACACCCTTTTGTAAACAGCTCAGCAATACAAGAGAATGGCACAAAAGGTCTTTGGTATATGCTTTACACGGTCACATGTAAAGTATAATGATATAACTTTTTACTGATAACCAAGATAAAAGAACGTGATTTCACTTCAAAATGCTCTCAATAATCTAACTGTAGATCAATTAAAATCTCGATTACAGCTAATAGCAAAAGCCCCAAAATTAACTCGTAAGCAGGAAATTATCTTATTTCTGAGCAATGAATTATTATCTGAAAAGCTAGAACACTATTGGGGGCGTTTAAACGATCTAGGGCAGAAAGCTGTCGCAGAGGCAATATACTCTTATAGTGATGGAAAGTTTAACCGAAATAAATTTATAGCTAAATATGGAAAATTACCCACTTATTTTTCATCAAACAGCCGTTCAGGCCAGCAGGGTGCATTGTCACTATTTTTTTATCAGGATTTATTAGCTGCTGAATTAGCCGATAGTTGTAAATCTTTAGTAGACTGCCCTGAGCATTACCAGCTGACTAGATACTCCACTGAAGATATAAAAAGTTATACCAAAAATTTACAAAAAGAACTTACTCAATGCCCTGAAAATTATCAGCCAGAATTGACTGTTTTATCAATGGAAACAACAGCTATTCATGATTTACAAGCTATACTCAATTTGATTGAAGGCGGAAAAATATCCGTTAGTGAAAAAACCAAAATTGCTGGATCAGCAACCATAAAAAAAATCACATCAATTTTGTTAGAGGGCGATTTTTATTCAGAACAAGATGACTGGGACCTGGATAATGATGCTAGTGGTGCTATTTCTCCTATTCGTGCTTATGCCTGGCCTCTATTATTACAAAGTACTGGGCTGGGATTAGTGAGAAGAGTAGGCACTAAACTACAGCTGACAGCTAAGGGGAAAAAAGTATCAAAATCACCTATTGAAGAATCTTTGCGTTTAATCTACCAATGCTGGAGAGAAAAAGGTCTACTCGATGAATTTAATCGCATTATTGTGATTAAAGGGCAAACAGGCAAAGGTCAGCGGCTATATCCACTAGATCATAGACGTTTAGTTATTGAACAAGCATTAAAAGCCTGCCCTGAAAATGAATGGATAGCAATAGATGATTTTTTCCACTTTATGCAAGTGGAGGATTTTGATTTTCGAGTGATTTGGGATAAATGGAAACTTTATATTTCGGATAGTCGTTATGGTTGTTTGGCATATAGTTCATGTCCTTTTGAAGTTATTCAAGGTCGCTATATCTTAGCCTATCTATTTGAATATTTAGCGACACTGGGGATGATTGATGTGGCTTATTTACCGCCCTATTATATTCGAGATGATTTTAGACAAATGGAGGAAACCTATGATTTATCATATTTTAGTCAATATGATGGCCTACTTTTTTTTCGCATTAATCCATTAGGTTCTTATTGCTTACTGCAAAATGATAATTATCAGCCCCCCAAACAGTCAAGTTCTCTATTATTAGAGACCGATGATAGTTTAAAGCTCACCTTACAAAGAAATGCAACACCCACTGAAAAATTAATATTAGATCAATATTTACTGCCTGAAACAGAGGGTACTTATCAGCTCGATCAGCGTTTTTTATTACAAGCAATAGAACAAGGCGGTGATTTAACGTTTTTTATTAATTTTTTAAATGAAGTTTCTGAACAACCGTTAGCAAAATCAATATTGGATGAACTTGCGCTCATCAAGGAACGCTGTTATGCCCTGTCTGATGTAGGCAATGCACGTTTGTTGAACTGCTCCAGCATTGCTTTGGCAAAAATGCTCGCAGACGATCCGAATACAGGGAAACATTGTATTCATGCGCGTGATAAATTACTGGTTATCCCTGAAAAGTCTAATAAAGCGTTTCAAAAAGCCAGCAAAAAATTGGGTTATATCATTCCAAAAAAACCTCTCTAATGAAAATACCAAAAATATTAATAGAAAAATACCATAGTTGCAGTGCTGATGAAGAACGTATTCTGCAAGTTATTTCAGTGATTGCTCAGCCCGTCTTACTAACTGAAATCAACCAAGTATTGCAAACGCTTAACTGGAAAAGCAGTAATGGAGTTCCGCTTAATCAGTTGATGAATACAAAATTGCGAAAATATTGGGTGAGTGCTGGCTTGCTAACGTTTAAACAAAATAAAATGTACTGTAATCCGCTTATCGCAGAGCTTATTACCCGTAAAGTAGTAAAAGAACAGAGATTTAAAGAAATCTATTCAGTTGTTGAATCCTTATTTACTGAAGACGAAATCAAACAGCCTCGTTATTATTCAGATAGCTATGAAGCCTTAAAATTAGCGCGTGAACGAAAAATACGTGCTGCATTTTATTTAAATGATGATGCATCCCTTCTAGAACAACTTGAGCTACCGCATGGCTTTGCACTGTACTCTTTGGAAGAAAGGTACGTGAGGTATTTAATTCAATTATGCACAACCCCCTTTGATAGCAATTTTTTTGACCTATTATCTGACACGGTGAAAGTATTGGTCATTTGTCCAATACTACAATCTCAAGCCTTTGAACTAACAGATCAACAACAATATTTTGAAATTTTACAGGCTATCTACCCACAGGCCGTCAAAAAATTTCCCAGTTTAAACTGTGTTCTGGCAAATCAGCTTATGTTACGTGGAGAAGCCGACCAAATTGAAGCATTAGTTGAAGGTGATGATTCTTCTTTTGCATTAAGTCTTATGGGGTGGTTAAAATTTCAACAGGGAAATGTGGAGCAAGCAATTTATCATTTTGAAGAAGCCACTAAACGCTATAAAAAAGAGACACATAAACGTAATATTGTCCTGCCTGACCTCACTGAAATAATCTATTTGATCGCGCTGCTAAAAAAAGGAGATAAACAAAGCTACCTGCAAATTAAACAGCAGATTACCTGGATGTTGCGTGCACCGGTCACACACCGGTTTGAAACCACAGGACGATTAATACAGGAATTAGCTGATATTCAACAAGGCATAGAACATTTTGACACGTCTTATTGGTTAAATCGCTCTGTTGATAGTTCCAGAACACCCTTTCAGATATTGTTTCATCACTTGATTTTGCTATGGGCTAAAGGAAGAATCAAACCTTCTGCAGAACTTATTAACTTTAATCAACAGGCGTTGAAAAATGGCTGGCTTTGGTATGCATGGGTCAGTGAAAGCTTTATAACCAAGAAAAAACACCCTGCCCAGCCCAAAAACTGTGTTGATTTATGCACTTTATTTAAACCCACCGAGACTTGGAAAATTGCCTTAAAAGCATTACGAGAAGTTAACAGCGTTAGTGACGAAAGCAAAAAAGGGGATGATAGTACAACAGAATTCCGGATGGTTTGGGGCATTTATTATTGGGGTGGTCAATGTATGCTATTCCCTCGCGAACAAAAACACAACAGTCGAGGCTGGACTAAAGGGCGACCTATTGCTTTACAAAAGCTATATGATCAACTGGAACAATATGATTATCTTACTGCTCAAGACCGGCAGATTTGCCAGAGCTTGCAAGCAGAAACAACAAGAAACTACACGGGATACCCCTCCACGATCTATGAATTCCCCTCTAATTTGGCATTAAAACTTGCCATTGGGCATCCCCTATTATTTTGGTCTAATGAAGTGGGTTCCATTAGTGATTTAACTCCGATAGAACTAAAAAAAGACGAACCGGTATTAGAAATTTTGCAACAAACACAAGAGCTCTTAATCAGGCTAAAACCTTGGGTTGCTGAAAATAATACCGTGTCTTTTTTTAAGCAGGGTAAACACAAACTGAGTCTCGTTGAATTTAATATACAGCAACAGCAAATTGCTAAAATTCTCGGTGAAAAAGGGTTAAAGATTCCCAAGTCGGCTAAAAAAGAAGTTATGGAGAGTATTTCTGCAATAGCCCCATTGTTAAGCGTACATTCCGATATAGGCGGTGCAGGCTCAACTGATGCAAAAAAAGTAAAAGCAGATAACCGTCCGGTATTTCAATTGGAGCCGGCAGGTTTTGGTTTGTCACTTGCCTGTTATGTACAACCTTTGGGTGAAAAGGGGCCGTTATTTCATCCTGGCTTGGGGGCTGACAGTGTATTCTCTGAAATAGAAGGTAAAAGTGTTCAGACTCAACGATTGCTAGAGGCGGAAATAGAAAATTTTAATCAGGTACTGACTCACTGCCCCTTATTAGCAGGCGCTACCGATTGGGAATGGGAGCTTGAAGATCCTGAAGATGCACTGGAAACGTTATTGCAATTACAGGAGTTGGCTGATTCAGTTATATTAACCTGGCCGAAAGGGAAAAAAATAAAATTGGGGCATGCCGCCGATCTCAATCAAATGCATATCTCCATCAAAAAGCAAAAAGATTGGTTTAGTTTGCAAGGTGAACTTAAGCTAGGTGACCAAGAGGTGATGGAAATGATGCAGCTTTTACAGCTGCTAGAGCAATCACCGGGTCGCTTTCTGAAGTTGGGTGAAAATCAGTTTATTACCCTGACTAAAGAATTGCGCAAACGGCTGGATGATTTGCATCACTACAGCGACGATCTACGCTTTCACCCACTGGCTGCACAAGCAATGGAATCGCTTACCGATGGCATGCAAATCAAACAAAATAAACCATGGAAAGATCAATTAAATAAAATCACTTCAGCAAGTGATTTAATCACGCCGACCCCCTCTACTTTTCAAGCCGAATTGCGTGATTATCAGCAAGAAGGTTTTCAATGGTTATCTCGACTGGCACATTTAGGTGCAGGTGCCTGTCTTGCTGATGATATGGGCTTAGGTAAAACCATACAGGCTTTAGCCATTATCGTTAAACGAGCCGCTCAAGGCCCCACATTAGTGTTAGCACCTAGTTCAGTGGTTTTAAACTGGCAGGACGAAGCGCAACGTTTTGCTCCTACCTTAAAAGTCAAACGTTTTGGAACGGGGAATCGCAAAGAAATGCTAGAGCAAGCCAGTTGTTTTGATTTAATTCTATGCAGTTATGGACTGTTGCAAACCGAGCATAAGCAACTAGCTTCGGTTAATTGGCAAACGATTGTTGCTGATGAGGCTCAGGCAATAAAAAATGTCCACGCTAAACGAAGCCAGGCAGCCATGACTCTGAATGCAGATTTTAAGATTATCACCACAGGCACACCTATTGAAAATCATCTGGGTGAACTATGGAGTTTATTTCAGTTTATTAACCCTGGTTTACTCGGCTCGCTAAATCAATTTAATCAACGTTTTGCCAACCCAATAGAAGCAAATAATGACCGTAATGCACAACGGCGTTTAAAAAACCTGATTCAACCGTTTATTTTAAGACGCTTAAAAACTGATGTATTAACCGAATTACCCTCTCGTACAGAAATCACCTTGCGAGTTGAACTAAGTCCTGAAGAAATAGCCTTCTATGAGGCTTTACGTCGAAAAGCCGTTGAACGATTAGCGGAAACAGATGATCATCCGGGACAAAAGCGCATCAAGATGCTGGCAGAAATCATGCGCTTACGCAGAGCCTGTTGCCATCCACAACTGGTGATGCCAGACAGTCATATTCAGTCATCCAAACTACAAGCCTTTAGTGAAATTATCACAGAAATGCAAAATAATGGCCATAAAGCTTTGGTCTTTAGCCAGTTTGTAGATCATTTAAAAATTATAAAAACCTATTTAGAAAAGCAAAATATTGTCTATCAATATTTAGATGGTTCAACACCTATAAAGCAACGAAAAATAGCGATCGATGCCTTTCAGTCGGGTATTGGAGAAGTATTTTTAATCAGCTTAAAAGCTGGTGGTGTAGGATTGAATTTGACTGCCGCAGATTATGTTATTCATATGGACCCCTGGTGGAACCCGGCCGTTGAAGACCAGGCTTCCGATCGCGCACATCGAATTGGTCAGCAACGCCCCGTGACTATTTATCGATTGGTAGCCAGTAATACTATAGAAGAAAAAATTGTTCAATTACATAGTCAAAAACGTGATTTAGCTGATAATTTACTGGAAGGCAGTGAAATGAGTGGAAAAATGTCTGTAGAGGCAATGCTACATTTGATTGAAGACAATCAGTAAGGATCGTGCACAGAATAACCTCCCGAAATCATAACGCAGAATTTTTGTCTGGAAAAGATATTTTGTAAGAGAGGCTTTAGCCGCGACATCGCGGCTAAAGGAGTCTGAAGAAATAAAGTCACCCACCTTGCTTGTCTTTTTGCTCCTGAATAAACGATCTCAATCGTTGCGTAGCCTGCTATGCGCCTCTTGAGTTCGTTTATTCAGAAACAAAAATTCTTCGCAAAATGGGTAACTTTATTCCATCAAACTCCCTAAAGCCTCTCCTACAATGAGAATAGAGTTGTTCAATCAAGTTCATTGCCAAAATGAAATGTGATCATTAACCCTCTATCAAATTAAAATATTTTCAGCCAAACCAAGAAAAACAAAGAATCCCAGTGCATCTGTGGCTGTAGTTAACAGTAAGGGGGATGCAATAGCGGGATCACCTCCAAATTTCTTTATTAACAAAGGAATCATCGAGCCAATTAAGCCAGCAATAGTCAAGTTGACCATAATAGCCACAGCGATGACGGCTCCAAGTAATGGCTGATGAAACCATAAAAAGGTGATAATTGAAACGGCACCGCCCATAATTACTCCATTAATAAGCCCCATTACAATTTCACGTTTAATCACGGGTAATGCATTTAGCCAATCAATCTGTCCTAAGGCAATTTTCCTTACTGTTACAGTGACTGCTTGATTACCTACATTACCCCCTAACGCTGCAACAATGGGCATAAGTACCGCAAGAACAACTATCTGTTCAATTGTTTCCTTATATAAACTGACGATAAAGGCAGCACAACATAGTGCAACAAGGTTTATAAATAACCAATGTAAACGAGCTTTACGTGCCGAGTGAAAGCTTTCTTCTTCTGCCTCATTATCAGTACCCGCCATTTTTAATGCCTGGCTTTGTTCTTGTGTGCGAATTAAATCGTAAACATCCTCAAAAACAATTCGACCTTGTAAGCAGTTTTCTTGATTAACAACAGGCAAAACACTTAGCCCGTACTCTTCAAATAACTGGATAACTTTTTCTACCGATGTTGAGGCTTTAACGCTCAAGGGTTTTTGGTGATGACTCGCTTGAGACATTATATCTTGTAGTGTCTCTGAGTCAGTAAATAACATCAGGTCAGTAAAATGTAGGGTTGCTAGCAAATGTTGTTCCGCATCTACCACAAATAATTTAACAATGGGACTATCGGGTTCTTGCTGTCTAAAAGTACGAATTTTCTGTTTTACTTGTAACAATGTATCTGTAAGCTCTGCCGTTAGCATTTCGATTTGCATATAAGCCCCTGCCTGATCTGCAGGAAATTGAGACAAATGAGTAACTTCAGCTTGTTCATCTGATGTTAGCAAATGATATGCACTTTTAGCGTAATCCTGATCATATTGTTTAACACGTTGTAAAAAATCAGTGAGTTCATCACTGGCTAGATAAGATAATGCTGTTGCCATTTTTTTATGGGGTATGCGTGAAAAAGCTTCTTCAAAAATTTCACTAGGCAATTCAATCAGTATTTTGCATAGACTTTCTAAAGGTGTTCTGGAAATTTCAGCAAAGAAGACCCCTACATCTGTTTCATATTGCTGCCTTAACTGCCGAGCAAGTTGAACAGAACTTTTAATTTCATTTGCTATTAAATTTTCCTTCTCATAGGGCATCTTGTCTTGTCTATCAACCATAGTTGCTTCCTTTTATATTGTGCAAATTCTCTTAATTATTTCTCGTTCCCACGCTCCTGCGTCACTGCCATTGACTTAAGCGTTTCACGTAGGATGTGCTGACGACAGGAAGCGCATCAATGATACAAAGATGCGCTTCGTACCTCAGCACATCCTACGGTTTTTCCTTAAGTCAATGGCAGTGGCTGGGACAGTGGGAACGAGAAAAAATAGCTAGCCTTGATGTAGCGAAACGAAATCAAGGGGAATCTTAGATAAAACTTGATTCCACTTTGTTTCATCAAGGCTACAAAAGCTTAACTCTTACCGATACCACTTTATATGTGATTCTTCAGCCGGTATATTTGCATAAGGGTGGTCTGCTACCAATCTGGGAGTGTAATCATCTGCTGGTCGGTCAGCAGGAACAGTTATTTCATAAAGATAACCATTAATAGCCCCTGGTAAAGCATTTTTGCGTTCCATAAGCTGACAAAATGCAGCGTTCTTGTTAATTCCATCTGCATAAACCTCGACTCTCACACTGTCTGCAGGTAAATCATCTAAATAAACATGTAGCGTTAAATGATATTCTGACTCAAACAATTCAAGCTGATAATTCTGCATATAAATGGCCGGCCAATGCTGAGCTACATTTTTCTGCCACTGAGCTAATTCCTTAGCTATTTCCGCTTGATTATCCGTTCGCTGCCGGTAGCTGGATGTTGCAGGCAGGTAATACTGCTCGACATAATCACGTAACATTCGATTACTACTAAATTCAGGTGCCAAAGTGGCCATACTTTTACGAATTCTCGTTACCCATTTTTCAGGAATACCCACTTCATTACGCTGGTAAAATTCTGGAATAACCTGCTCTTCTAGTATGCGATAAAGCTCATCAGCTTCAACAGCATCATATTCAGCTTCAGCATGGGTTTGTCCATCGCCCAGTGCCCAACCTACTTCAGGTGTATAAGCTTCTGCCCACCAACCATCCAGTTCTGAAAGGTTAAGCCCACCATTAGCTAATAGCTTCATGCCGCTGGTACCACATGCCTCCCAGGGTCTGCGAGGTGTATTTATCCAGACATCAACACCCTGTACAAATTGTTCTGCCATCGCCATATCATAATCAGCAAGAAAGACTATATGCCCTCGAACTTCAGGTCTGCGAACAAAGTTAGTTATTTCCTGAATAAGTTGTTGACCCACATTATCAGCAGGGTGCGCTTTACCTGCAATAACCAGCTGTACGGGATAATGAGAACTTGTTAAAAGGCGTATTAAACGTGCCTTATCATGAAGTAATAAATTAGGCCGTTTATATTCTGCAAAACGACGTGCAAACCCTAATGTTAAAATGTTTGGATCAAAAATATTTTGTGTTAATAACTGCTCCTCATCGGAGGCTCCTCGCAATTTTAGCTTATCAGTTATTTGTTTACGGACATAATGAACCAGTTTAGTGCGACTTTCTCCACGAAAAGTCCACAAGGTTTCATCTTTAATTTCTTCTATCTGCGTACGTAAAGCATCCACTCGTCCTGCCCAACGTCCCTTACCACAAACACGAGTCCATAAGTCATCAGTAAAACTGGAATCCCAGGTTGGCACATGCACACCATTGGTAATATAACCAACAGGTATTTGTTTGATGGGCCATTGCGGATAAAGCTGATGGAATAGCTGTTGACTGACTTGTCCATGTAACTGACTAACACCATTAACTGCCGCGCAAGTACGTAAAGCAAAATAGGTCATATTAAATGACTCATCAGAATGCTCTGCAGATGTTTGCCCTAATGCAAGAAACTGATTAAAAGGAATTTCTAAGGACTGAACGGTGTTACTTAAATATTGTTGGATAAGTTCTGGGCTGAATCGGTCAAACCCTGCGCTAACAGGTGTATGAGTCGTAAATATATTACCTGATCGCGTTGCCCACAGAGCTTGCTCAAAGGTAACTTTGTTTTTACTTTTAAATTGGCAAATACGTTCTAATGCTACAAAGGCTGCATGACCTTCATTCAAATGACAAATTTCTGGTGTAATGCCTAATGTTTCAAGTAAGCGCCAACCTCCCATACCCAAGACAATTTCCTGTAATAAACGTTTTTCTTGTCCACCACCATATAATTCAGCAGTAATAGCTTGGTCGACAGGACTATTCATCAAATTATTACTGTCTAAAAGATATAAAGTAACTCGACCTACCTGGGCTTCCCAAACGCGTAGATAAAGGTCTCTAGCAGGTAACTCTAGTGTAATCGTTAGGTGGTTACCCTGTTTATCCAAAGCACGACGGATAGGCAAGCTGGAAGGTTCATTATAGGGGTAAAAAGCTTGTTGAGCACCTTGTGCATCAATCATCTGCCGAAAGTAACCTTGTTGATATAACAGGCCAATACCAACTAAAGGCAGGTTTAAGTCACTGGCTGACTTTAATAAATCTCCCGCCAATATACCTAAGCCCCCTGCATAAATAGGTAATGCTTCTCCAAGACCGTATTCCATACTAAAATAAGCAATACTACCAAGAGAACTCTGTGGGTATTCATTCTGAAACCAGCCTTGTTGTTTATAATATTCAGCTCGTTCTTGCTTTAAATCGGCTAGTTTAGATAAAAATTTCGGGTCCTGAGCAAGCGTTTCAAGGCATTCTTTACTGACATTTTGCAGTAGCATCCAGGGATTCTGTGTTTTTTCCCAGATTTTATAATCAATCATTTCCCATAAGTCATCGCCTGCATGGCTCCAGGTCCAGCGCAAATCAAGCGCAAATTCTGCTAATATTTCGAGTTTAACAGGAAGAGGTCTAGGTTGGTAACAATGTTGCATAATCAGGTAACCTATGTAAATAATTGATAAGTACAGCCCGTCAGGGTTCAATAATACGCAGATAAAAGAAGCTTATTTATGCTTAAGTTTGTCAGGTTCCACTAATTCTGGTGCTATCTGCAATATTGCATAACGTGCTTTTTGGATAGCAAAAACTAATATAGCAATACTAATAATACCCATTAAAATCAGCATGATATAATGATCTACACTAGCCGATGCACCGGTATTTAATGCGTTAACCACATGTTTAGTGGCATAACCAAAATAAACCAATGCTGTGTTGTAAATCAAAATACCACTGGTTGCTATTAAATAAGGTTTAAACTGAACTTGAGTGACTGAAAATGCATAGCTAAGCAACGCAAAAGGTAACGGTAATAGTCGTAATAGCAACATAATCTTTAAACTATCATGAGCCAGTATATTATCGAGTTTTGCAAACCGCTGGTGCTTAACTAATAATTTCTGTACTTTTTCTCTGAATAAATAGCGCCCAAGCATAAAAATAACAGTGGCAGCAATATAAGTAGCAATAGCTACATAAACAATGCCAGACAATAAAGGGAATAATAAGCCAGCGGCAAAGCAAAGCGTATCAACGGAAATAAAAAAAGGGGTTGAAAGTACAAATAACAAAATAAAACCAATAAATGCAAAAGCCCCTAGGTCCTGGATTTGTTTTTCCAGTCCAGGAAGATATATTTCAAACAGATGAACAACCACAAAGACAGCACCTGCTATCATTAAAATAAGTAGCCCCCGTTTATAAATGGAATGATTAATTAATTCATTTTTTAATAACTTATGGTCATTCATTGTTTTTGACAGCCTGCTTTAAATTATATGGAACCGATTATGCAAAGAACCTTTAATCCGCCTAAGAAAGGAACTATGATGTATGGTTTTATGCTCTAAATGTCGGTACACCAATAGTTTTAAACCATCTTCAACAAACACCCAAAATAGACAATAAGCCCAGACCCACCCAATATATTCCCAGGAAATAGGAACAATTAACCAACCTATTCCAGCAATAACCGTGGCAAATATTTTGGTACTAATAATTGCAAATAATAATATAGGTGCTGGATAAGGTCTACTAAGGAAAAAATGCCGAGTACGTGCAACAAATAGCGTTAAGTGACCTGCAATAGATAATTTAAGGAAAATAATGGTTTGTATTTCTGCAACCGTAAAATCAAAATACCGTTTGACAATAATTAACAGTAAAAATGTTTCTATGACTCCCATTACTCCTAGTACAGAAGAAACACTTAATACTCTGTGCATATCCCAGCGTACAGGTTCATGTGGTAAATAAGTATTATCTTTAGCAATAGTTAAAATAGGGACATCATTCAACAATGCCAGCATAATAATCATGAGTGCGGTAATGGGATAAAAATTATAAACCAGCATCGCCAATACCATAAAGAACATAATACGAATAGTTTCGGTAATACGATAGATGGCATAGGCATTCATACGTTCAAAAATACACCGTGCTTCTTCAATGGCATTAATAATAACATTTAGCCCTGTTCCTGTGAGCACCAAATCTGCGGCTGCACGGGCGGCATCTGTTGCTCCAGAAACTGCAATGCCTACATCCGCCTGTTTTAAGGCAGGGGCATCATTAACCCCATCTCCTGTCATACCAACAAGGTGATTATTGGACTGTAAATCTTTCACCAACCAATATTTATGTTCAGGAAATACTTGTGCAAAACCATCCGCTTGCTCGGCACATTTAGCCACATTATGGATAATATCTTTATTATCTTTCGCTTTAATAATTTGATCAGCGAGTAAAATATTGGTTCCTAAACCAAGTTCACTTGCTGTTTGTTTGGCAATCGCAATATTATCACCGGTCACCATTTTAATATCAACACCATGACCATTTGCTTCTTGTATCATGTTAGCTGCATCATCACGAGGTGGATCAAATAATGACATAATACCTAAGAATACCCAGTGTCCAGCGTCATCTGTTTTAGCGACCCCCAGAGCACGGTAGCCTTTAAGTGCAAATTCATTAACCGTTTCTTCTGCACGTTTGCGCATAACACTATCAGGCAGACACAGCTCCAGAACAACCTGAGGCGCACCTTTACTCACTTTAAATAGATGTCCTTCTTTGGGCTTTATTGTGACTTCAGTGCGTTTTTGTACTGGATCAAAAGGGATAAAATGTTGCTGATGAAAGGTCTGTAATAATTGTTTATCAGCTAGTTTCTGTAAAATAGCCGTATCAATTGCATCTGGATTCTCAGCATCTGAAGCCATCGCAGCCGCTAAGATAATACCATGCGCATTAGCACCATCAAAGACAACTGG
Organism: uncultured Methylomarinum sp.; assembly: GCA_964472945.1. Taxonomy (GTDB): domain Bacteria; phylum Pseudomonadota; class Gammaproteobacteria; order Methylococcales; family Methylomonadaceae; genus QPIN01. The sequence goes on from CAYYNM010000017.1 coordinate 25,068, forward strand.
CTCACCTAGCGTTAATTTATTTTGCGTTAAAGTACCCGTTTTATCGGAACACAAAATATCCATACCCGCGAGTTCTTCGATAGACTCCAAACGAGAAACAATGGCTTTTAATTTAGCCAGTTTGATAGCCCCAACAGCCATGGTCACCGAGAGTACCGCAGGTAAAGCGACAGGAATGGATGCTACCGTTAAAATCAGCGCAAATTGGATAAGCTCCATGACGGGTAAGTCCCGATATAATCCGACCAGAAGCAGAATAGCAACCAATACTATACACATAAAAATCAGATAGTTACCAATTCCAATGACGGCCTTTTGAAAATGAGAAACATGTTTTGCCGTACTCACCAGTTGAGCCGTTTTTCCAAAGTAAGTATTGACTCCTGTACTCGTGACTACTCCAGTCATTTCCCCTTGTTTAGCAATCGAACTAGAATAAATTAAATCCCCCGTACGTTTATCAACAGGCAAAGATTCACCTGTTAAAGCAGATTGATCAATACTAAGATAATCGCCTTCCAGTAAAGCAATATCCGCTGGTGTTACATCACCTAAACGAATTTTGACTAAATCACCCGGCACAAGTTGCGTGGCATCAATACTCAGCCATTGCCCCTCTCTAAAGACACGGGCTTTCAATGCTAAATTCTTTTTTAATTGATCAATCGCATTCCCCGCCTGAAATTCCTGCCAGAAGCCAACAATGGCATTGAAAAATAATAACACTAAAATAATAACTAAATCTTCAGTATGATGCACAAGTGCTGATAAGATTGCCGCTATTTCAATCATCCAAGCTATAGGACCCCAAAAATAGGAAAGAAACTTCATTATTGCACTTTGATGTTTTTCCTGAATGGTATTCGGTCCATAAAAAGCAAGACGAGCCTGTGCATCTTCATTACTAAGCCCCTTCTTATTACTCTTTAAATAGCTTAATAGTGCATTAACTTCCAGTGAATGGACTTTATCTGCATCTAGCGGCGGAGGAAATGCCTGAATTTTTTCTTTCATAATTAATAACCTTTATTAAAAGTGCAACCAAACATCAGCAAAGTTAATAGTATTAAACCTAAGTCTTATGGTGCAAACTAATATTAAGTAATGAGTAGCCTAAAAAAATCATATTTATGCCTAATAATAAGCCCAGTACCCAGCTTGCAGTTCCGGGCCAGCCTGCCCAAACAACGATAGCCAAAAACAAGGAAGTTAAACCACTAAAAAATACCCAGCCCCATCGAGATAAAGGGCGCATCATCAAAGCCATAGAAATTTTAGCAACACCTTCCAGTGCAAAAAAAAGGGTCAGTAACATAGTTAAAGTTAAAACACCTGCTGTGGGTTTAATAACTAGAAAATAGCCAATAATCACCTGTAACAAGCCACTAAACAACCAAAAACTTATTCCCGGCATATTCCTCAGGCTGAGAGATCTAATAATCTGAAAAATTCCAGCGACTAATAACAGCCAGCCTAGTAATAGGGCAATTCCTATAGTAAAAACTTGAGGTATAATGATCGCAATAGATCCTAAAACAATAAAAAAAACACCCTCAACAGCAAATAATTTCCAATGTTTCTGTAGATAATTCAGAATATTCAGTTGTAGTTCCTGTAATTCGATATTGATATTAAATTGTTGTTTCATTTTGCTAACCTTATATAACGCAGTAACAATTAATACTTAAAATATAAGCATTATCCATGCCACAAAGGAATAATTAGTTTCTTGATAATTTAACACTTTATCTTCCATAGCGATACTTCACACAATCGAAGTATCGCTCGAAGTATATTACTCGATGTTCCAGTTTTTTTAACTTGAACTCAGAAAACACTAAAAACTAGAGGG
>CAYYNM010000018.1:0-26692 GCA_964472945.1 uncultured Methylomarinum sp.
CTGTGAAACCAATATCTTGCGCCCTGTTATCCGCATTGAAGTCACGGATTCAGGTAATATATACCCTGCGAACTGGGCAAGCATTCCCCCTGACTTAATAAACATGAAGGCCGGTGAGAGGTAAGGTTTTATCATGGGAAACCCTACTGTAAATCATTTTATATACTGGGGGAGTTGCTTTTCTAGGGTTCGCAGTACCGTGGTACAATTCACTATAGTGCCCAGTGTAAACAAAGTTGTGGGTAATTTTTGGAGCAATACATGAGCCAACTGCGAATTGAAGAACTTCCTAGCTATACCTATGAAGATTATGTGCGGTGGGAAGGTAGGTGGGAACTAATTCATGGCATCCCTTATGCCATGAGTCCTGCCCCCTCTATACAACACCAAATAATCAGCCATAAAATTGATGTTGCACTGGCAAAATCGCTTAAAGGCTGTGAGCATTGTCAAGCACTATTGCCTGTCGACTGGAAAATTAACAATAGTACAACGGTTCAGCCTGATAATCTTGTTGTCTGCGAAAAGCCTGAAGGTCAATACCTTACCAAAGCCCCCTCAATTATTTTTGAGATTCTCTCTCAATCTACAGCAAAAAAAGACCAAAATACTAAATTTCGTCTTTATGAAGAAGAGAGTGTTAAGTATTACATTATTGTTGATCCAAAAGATCAAGTTGCTAAAGTCTATCAATTACAAAATGGAAAATTTGTAAAAGTGTTGGGTGCGACAGATGAAAACTGTAATTTTGACTTAGGGAAATGCCAGGTTAAATTTGATTTTTCAACTATTTGGGGATGATTCTCTATTCTTTTTAAGTGATATTCGCTTGTCCTGATTGAATGGTAGAAATACAAAGGTGTGATGGATCGTCGGGTGGAAAATGCTATCGCTATTCCATCCTATACAGCTGTTTACCACCAGAGAGCTTATTATTTAGATTGTTAAAACTTATTACAAATCAGGTAAACCCTTATGAAATTTAAAATTATTATAATTGTCCTTTTGATTTGTCTGGGTTCTTTAGGCTGGTACTTTAAGCAGTCTGATTCTGAAGATAAAGATGTACTCCAGCTGTTTGGAAATATTGATATACGGCAAGTTGAATTGAGTTTTCATGATTCTGAACATGTTGAAACCATGTTAGTGAAAGAAGGTGAACGTGTTAAAAAAGGGCAGCTGTTAGCAACGCAAGACTTACTACGTTTTCAATATGCACTGGATATTGCTCAGGCACATTGGGAAGAGCAACAGCAAGTATTTGCAAAACTGGAATCAGGTTCACGACCTGAAGATATAAATAAGGCTCTAGCCGATGTTAATGCAGCTATGGCGGCCGTTAAGTTTGCAGAAAAAGAATTTAAACGCCAAAGGATACTGGTTAAAAGAAGGTTAACATCCAAAGAAGCAGTTGACCGTAGTAAAGCTGAGTTAGATCAGTCCAGAGCACGATTAAAAGCTTTGCATGAGTTATGGAAACTTGAGAAAATAGGTCCCAGGCTTGAAGATATTTTAGCCGAAAAAGCTCACTTAAAAGCAGATGCAACTTCTGTTCTGTTGGCTAAAAAAATATTATATGATGCCCATATATTCGCACCTAATTCGGGTATTATTCAGGATAGAATTCTTGAGCCAGGTGATATGGCTGATGCTCATACCCCTGTTTATACTTTGGCACTAACTGACCCTGTCTGGGCAAGGGTTTTTGTTTCGGAAAACCAGCTTGGTAAACTTAAACAAGGAATGACAGCACAAATTACTACTGATAGCTATCCAGATAAAACCTATAAGGGATGGGTCGGTTTTATCTCTCCAACTGCCGAATTTACCCCTAAAACGGTGGAAACTACCGAGTTAAGATCAAGTCTGGTTTATCAAGTCCGTATTTTTGCCTGCAACCCTCAAGATGAATTACGCTTAGGTATGCCTGCGACGGTTTCTATTGCTCTTGAAACGGGTAAACAAAATAAAAAGGGTCGTTCACCTTGTGAATAAAGATGCATTAATTTTCCAGTCCGTTAGCAAGTCATTTTTATCCGGGCAGAGAGTGACTCAAGCGATAAAGGGTGTAACATTTTCTATCAAAACAGGACTGATTACTGCTTTGGTTGGTCCTGATGGGGCAGGTAAGACTACGCTATTAAGACTGGCCAGCGGATTATTAGTCCCTGAGACTGGTACAGTTACGGTATTTTCGTTAGATAGTGTGGCTAATACCGAGCAATTGCACCATCAGATTGGTTATATGCCACAACGCTTTGGTTTGTATGAAGACCTTAGTGTGATAGAAAACTTGAATTTATATGCAGACCTGCATCAAATTAATACCATAGAACGTCAGCAACGTTTTCAACAGCTAACAAAAATGACGGGGTTAAGCCCGTTTAATGATCGTTTGGCAGGGAAGTTATCGGGAGGTATGAAACAAAAGCTGGGACTTGCCTGTACCTTATTAAGTCAACCAAAATTATTGTTATTAGATGAACCTAGTGTAGGTGTTGACCCTCTTTCACGAAGAGAGTTATGGCGCATTATAGAACAACAAGTCAGTGATAATGGTATGACTGTGCTGATGAGTACGGCCTATTTGGATGAAGCAGAACGTTGTAGCGATGTTATTTTAATGGATGCTGGTGAGTGTCTAGAACAAAATAGCCCTGATTTTTTTAAGCAGAAAATGCAGGGCTTGTGCTTTAGTGCCACGGCAGAAACCCTAACTATTCGTCAGTTACAGCTACAATTAAGCTTACTGGATAGTTTTATAGATGCCGTTATTCAAGGTGAAAAAGTTCGTGCTGTGGTTCAGGATGGTTCGATATTACCCGCTATTCAAGGCATTCAGTTTGCTCCCGTGCAAGCTCGCCTGGAGGATGCTTTTATTGCTTTGTTAAAACCTCGTTATATTAGTCCAAAACTTGTAACAACAGAGATAATTAAAACCGTTGTACAAACGACTAAACAAGAAAATATTATTCAGGTCGATCAGGTAGATCGTTGGTTTGGTCAATTTCAGGCGGTTAAGGCACTGAGTTTTACAGTTAAACGAGGTGAAATATTTGGTTTATTAGGTGCGAATGGTGCAGGTAAAACGACCACTTTCCGTATGCTTTGCGGTTTACTACCCGTGAGCAATGGTCAATTATCAGTTGCTGGCATAAACTTACGGACAGCAGCCGCTAAAGCACGCGCTCGCATTGGTTATATGTCACAAAAATTCTCCCTTTATAGCCATTTGAGTGTGCTGCAAAATTTAGAGTTTTTTAGCAGTGCTTATGGCTTAAGAAATGCCCATCGAAAACAAAGAATTCAGTGGGCTATAGAACATTATGAACTCCAGTCCTATCGCAATACCAATAGTGGTGATTTACCACTGGGTTACAAGCAACGCCTGGCAATGGCATGTGCCTTAATGCATGAACCAGAGATTCTATTTCTTGATGAACCGACTTCTGGGGTAGACCCTTTGGCGCGTCGTGAATTTTGGATGCGGACCAATCAATTGGCCGCTATGGGTGTTACTGTACTGGTGACCACACACTTTATGGAAGAAGCTGAATACTGTGATAGATTAGTGATTATGGTAGAAGGTGATATTTTAATTACTGGCACTCCATCGGATATAAAAAAACAGGTAAAAAGCTCAAGTTTACCTGAGCCAACAATGGAGGATGCTTTTATTTACCTTGTGACTCAGAAACAATAATGGGAAGTATATACGCTATTATTAGCAAGGTGATAGCTAGAAAGGCAAATCCAGCTCCACAATAAAAAGTGGCTGTAGCACCAAAGTCCTCCCATAACCAGCCCGCTATCAGGCTAGCCAAAAGCATAAATATTCCACAAACAAAATTAAACAGTCCAAATGCAGTCCCTTTCAGCTGTGGTGGTGTTGTTTCGGCTACTAATGTTGCTAAAGTACCTTGGCTGAAACCCATATGTAGGCCCCAAAATGTAACACCTATCATAAGAACAGGCATTGATATGGCATGAGCAAGTACCAAATCGGCCATAATTAATAAAACCAGGCTGGTTCCCAGCAGCCATTTTTTGTTGATGTGATCTGATATCCAGCCTGCCGGATAGGCAGATAAGGCATAAGCTAGACTCATGACGACCATAACTAGTGGGATCCAGCTTAGTGTTAAACCCATTTGCTGAGCACGTAAAACTAGAAAGGCTTCACTGAACCTCGCCAAAGTAAAGAACGTTCCGATAATGACAACCCACCAATAGTGCATAGAAAACTGTTTCAGCTGGAGCCAATTTAAAGGTGATTGAAAAGGCGGTTTCTCTGTATTGGTAACAGGCTCATCTATAACTGTGATAATCAGTAATACTGCTAATATCGATGGAATAACAGCAGCCCACAAGACGGTTTTAATGTCATTGTTAAGTAGGAATAACAACAATATTGCAAGCAGAGGACCGAGAAAGGCTCCGATACTATCAAGTGATTGCCGTAAACCAAAACAAGCACCTCGAATTGCAGCCGGAGCAACATCAGCAAGTAATGCATCGCGTGGAGACCCACGGATACCTTTGCCAATTCTATCCAGAAAACGCGCACTGAACACGGTGAGGGCAGAATCAGCCATTGGGAAAAGTGGCTTGCTTAAAGTGGCAAGACCATAACCGAGTAATAACATTAACTTTCGGCGGCCAAAATAATCGCTGATGGCTCCAGAAAATACTTTGACAATCTGCGCAGTTGCTTCTGCAATCCCCTCAATTAAACCTACGGTCAATGCACTGGCTCCAAGCGTTGTAACCAAATACACGGGTAACAGGCTATGAATAAGTTCTGAAGATAAATCCATAAACAAACTGACAAAACCCAGAGCCCAGATAGTGCGAGGAATAGGTATTGTTAATTTATTAAGCATATTTTAAATATTAATCCTGTTTATCGGATGCTTTGCCTTCTTCATCTTCTATATCGCCCGACGCCAAGACTTTAAATTCGAGGTCTTTACCCTTTACCTGACCTTCCACATCAAAATAAAATTCCTGTACACTTTCAACCTCGGTTATTTTGATAGCAGGATAATCTTTTTTAACGGCTTGTTGTGCCGCAATCGGTAATTGGGAAAATTCCATACTCTGTTCAATTTCTAATACATAACCGTTATCAGCGAAGCTAATATCTTTACTGATACCGTCATTTTTAGATTCAATTTCGTATTTAGTAATGCCTTCATCTTTAATCGCTTCAACTTTGGTTATACTATTATGTAGCATATGATTTAACGCAGATGCCTGAACCGCTTTGGGCAGACTATTAAAAGATATTTCTTTGCTTTCTTCGGCATAAACTGAAGTAGAGAAAGATAGTGCAACAAAAGTTGTGATAAGTAAATTATTTTTCATGGTAGATCCTGTTGATTAAATAAAGTTTCATGTCTATTAACTTACCACAGCTTAATTTAATAAATTAAGGCCAGTCATTTGTAGAGCGGACTTTAGTCCGTAATAACTTATAAATATTGCCTCCATAGCGGACTAAAGTTCGCTCTACAATTTTATAAGCTGTGGATTGTATACAGCCATGTAAAATTTTTGGTGAATTGATTGGTTTAAAGTTGATTTTTTAACATCATATCTCCTTTTAATTGAGTAAAAATTTCTAACAAGGCAGGTAATAAAATCAAGACTAAGGGCATTTGCACAACAAGCCCGGAAACAATTGCAATCGCCAGTGGTTGCAACATTTCAGAGCCTGAGCCGATACCCATTGCCAGTGGCATAAGTGCCAGAATAGCGGCTACCGTGGTCATGGCAATGGGTCGCATACGATTATTACCTGCTGTAATCAAGCGCTGAATACCTGTGGTAGAATCGGGCAGGCTACAATACTCCGAATAATAAAAAATACTAACCTCGGTGACGATTCCGATTACCATGGTCATGCCCATTATGGCGGTGATATTCAACTCTGTATGAGTGAGCCATAAGCCAATAAATACAGCTGCCACAGCTGATAGGGTCGTTAACATCATTGATAAGGCAACATGAAAATGCTCATACAAATACAGCAACAGAATAAAAACCAATGCTACTGCGGCGATAAAAACAATCAGCAAATCATGAAAAGCAATCCGTTGCTGTTCATACAGCCCACCCAATACATAATAAACATCATGCGGTAACATGTCGGGCTGATCCAGTGCTTTAATCACATCGGCAACGGTAGAGCCCATATCTCTTCCGCTGATACGGGCGGTAACCGCCACCATGCGTTTTAAATTATCTCGGTTGATCTGCGCTTGCCCTGTTTCTGTGGTAATCTCGGCAATACGTTTAAGCGGCACCCAGTGACCGTCAGCCGAACGGATCCGAAGTTGCTCTAGTGTACGAACTCTCGTCCTTTCGTTTGCTGGTATCCACAAGCGCAGATTGACCATTTTGGGGCCTTCTTGCAATTGTGTGGTAATTGCACCTGTTAAATAATTATTCAGGTTTTTTTTGACCTGCTCGGGATTAAGCCCTTCCAGAGCTGCTTTATCGCGTAAGACCCGAATATTAAGCGCATCGCCCGCTGGAATTACCCCATTATTTATGTCAACCACGCCGGGAATGGTAGTCAGTGTGTTAGCCACTTTGCTTGCCAGTTTTTTCAGTAACGGACCATCATCAGAGTACAGTTTAATTTCTATGGGTTGTGGAACTGCTGTTAAATCACCAATAATGTCTTCCATTAACTTAGCAAGTTCAATTTCCAGCCCAGGAACCTGAATCCCGACTTTTTCTCGAATACTATCCATTACCTCATCTAGGCCACGGCGAGGTAAGGGTTTTAAACGGATAAAAAAGTCACCTTCATTGGCTTCGGTAATAAATCCACCTAAAGCCGTACCTGTACGGCGTGAATAAGTCTCTACTTCAGGGACAGTTTGCAGAATTTTTTCAAGCTGCCTGAGTAACCGGTCCGTTTCAGAAAGCGATGTGCCTGGAGTAGCCCGGTAATCAAGAATAAAACCGCCTTCATCCATTGATGGCATAAAGCCGGATCCTGTTTGTTGCCAGCTTATGTAACCAGCAACTAATAAGGGGAGTAATGCGGCTACTATTAACCAGGGCCTGGGTAGCATCATTTGCAACAAGTTTTGATAGCGAAGATGAAACCAGTCTGTAATAGGGCCATCGCCGTCATGTTCGGTATCTTTTTCCGTCAGCGTATGAGAGGCTAGTAAAGGCACTGCTAACCAGGCCACTAAAAAAGAAATAAACAGGGCAGAAGCCATGGTAATTGACAAAGCCTTAAAAAAACTACCGCTAACACCCGATAAAAAAGCTAAGGGGGCAAAAATAATAATGGTCGATGCGGAAGAGCCCGCTAGAGGTTTGATAAACTCATTGACAGCCAGGTGTATGCGTTCAAGATAAGTCCCTGTTGCTTCACGCATACGGCGGATAATATGTTCGATCATTACAATCGCATCATCAATAATTAAGGCCACGGCTGCTGCCATCCCACCTAGAGTCATGATATTAAAACCGATACCCAGTAAATGAATGATTAATACAGTCGCCGATAAAGCCATCGGTACGGTAATGGCGGCAATCAGGGTGACTTTGATATTTCTTAAAAATATCAGCAACGTGACAATGGCCAGGCCTAGCCCAATAAGCAAAGCATCTTTCACGCTTATAGCCGAGGCGATAATCAAATCACTTTGATCGTACCACTTGGCGATTTTGATATTGGCAGGCAGTTTTTGTTTGATGAGCTGTAACTGAGATTGTGCATTTTTGGCAATCTCGACCGTGCTACTGCCCGGTTGTTGATTAATTTGGAAAAGCACGGCATCACGTCCTTCAGCGGTAATCCTCTGCCATTGTGGAGCTGTGGTTTTAACCACTTGGGCGACATCTTCAAGAAATACCAGACCATTTTTTCCACTACGCAAAATGGTTCGTGAAATTTGTTGTGTATTTTGTAACTGGGTATTTGCTAATAATAGGTATAGCTTATAATTTTGCTCCAGCCGTCCTACAGCCTGAATAACATTGGCAGCGGACAATGCCTGGGCAATATCATCCATATTTAACCCCAGAGCATTAATACGAGCCGGGTCAACCAGAACCTGGTATTCTGCGATTTCTCCTCCCAATATATCAACTTTTGATACGCCGGGAATAGCAGACAAAATCGGCCTGATTTGATAAAGTGCCATGTCTCTGAGTTCAACCAGACTATGCTTGGTAGAAGACAGGCTGTAACCCAGTACCGGAAATACGGTTGGATCCATACGCCGAACCCCAAAAGCCAGGTTTGTCGGTAGCTTTGAGCGAACTTGGTTAATTGATGACTCTACCTGGAGCATGGCGGATACCATATCCACGCCCCATCTAAAATTGACTGCAATATCTGCACTGCCCCGGCTAGTGGTGGAGCGAACGGTTAATACACCCGGCACGGCTCGAACGGCTTCTTCTACTGGCCAGGTCACTTGAATCGCCATACGCTCAGCAGGCATATCACCAGCATCAAGATTAATCACCACTCTTGGGAAGGTAACCTGTGGAAACAGACTGACAGGAGTCGATTTAATAACAAAGAACCCGGCAAGAGCGAACAGGCTAAGCGCAAACAGAATCGAGCGTCGATGTAAGTATGCCCATTGTGTCATTGTGATACTCCTTTGTCAGTATGGACACTGGGTTTCACGGAAACAGCCATATCAGGTTCCAGTTCATAATTACCCAACACAACGACTTCATCTTGCTCCTTTAAATCGGAATGAATGAGCTCAACATAATTATCATTTTCCAGACCTATTTGTACTCTATGTTTAACCGCTAGACTTTTTTTAATAGTAAACAAACTGTAGCCGCCATCATCGGGTAAAACGGCCTGCAAGGGAACCCGTAAGATATTTACCGAAGCAATAATAATTTGACCTTGAACAAAGCTATTAATTAACAATTCTTGATTTAACTCAGGTCTGACAAAAACATTAAGTAAACGGGTGCTCGGGTCAATTTGATGGGTAATGATTTCGATACGCCCTTTAACAGGTTTAGTTACTGAGGTATTAACGGGTGTGATTAATACCTGTTGACCAACAAGCAAATGCTGATAGTCTTCAGGTTCAACGCCTAAACGCACCACCCATTGATTTTGGTCAACAAGTTGTAATAACTGAGTGCCTGCCGGAACGATTTGCCCTTGCTGAACATTGACGAGGTAGACAATACCAGAATGATTAGATTTAAGGGTTTGTTTTGCACCTATTCCTCGGTTAGATAGGTTCTTGAGCATAATTTCTGCACTCTTGAGGCGTAATTGAGATGTCACCAAATCCTGTTGGGTAGCTAACTTCAAATGGATACGTTGCTGCAATAATTTATGTTCATTCAAAGCCGCACTCAATTCATTTTGTGCCTGTTTTAATTGTAAAATGGCATCTACCCCAGGTTTAAGCGTGATTAATAGTTGACCTTGTTCAACAAACTGTCCTTGATTAACATGAATTTTTTCAACTTGACTAGCGTAAGGTACACTAAGCGTTTTTAACTTATCCGGTAAGGGTAAGACCATGCCGTAAGCAGTAACCGTTTTTCTGATTTCTCCTTTTTGTAGCCTAACCGTTTCAACCTGAGCAATGGGTTCTGAGCTGGCAGTAGGTGTGTACAAAAGGGTTGTGTTTTTTGATTTTGCAAACCAGTAAATTACTGTGCTTACAATAATAAGTATGAGTATCACAACAGCTATAAGCGTGTTTTTTGAATAAGATTTCATTATTCTTTTCCGTGAGAATTTGTCGAGATATGATAGAGACCGCTAGCAACTTCTAAAGCAATTCTGGATTGCTTTAACTGTAGTTGTAAGGTAAGTAAGTCAATTTTTTTATCCGTCAGCGTATTCCATGCCACATAATAATTCAGTACATCAACCTGACCTGTTGCCATGGCTGATTGATAGACTTTGACCAGATGGGTTAAATCGGGAATGGTATGAGTAACAGATTGAATCTGTTTGTTAATTGAAGTAATCGTGACCAGTAATTCGGCTATATCAGCTCTTGCTTGAAACACGCGGTTGCTGTATTGATCAAACAATTGTTGGCGAGAGGCCCGGTCAAGGGCTATTTGACCTTGGTTTCGATCGAATAGGGGTAAGCTCATTGAAACACCGAAGCCCATGGTATAGAGGTTACTATTATCCCGTGCGTGATCAAAACCAATACTAATTTGTGGGAATTGTTGTAGAACAGCAATATAAATACGTTCTTCCTGGCTTTTATAACCTAGTTTTAATGCCATTAAATCTAGCCGTCGATGATCGAGTTGATCAATTAAAGCCTGGTAAGAGGGCAACGTTTGCTGAGAGTCTAATTTTATATCCTGCTGAAGTGGGATAGTTTCATAGGGACTTAAGCCAATAGCACGATTGAGACGCTGTTGTTGCTGTTGCATTTGTTGCTCAAGTGCAAGTAGTCGGTTTTCAATAAGGTTTTTTGCTGATATTGCTGCGATTCGATCAAGCTCGGTAACTAAGCCTTCATCAGCAGCTTGTTGAAGTCGTCTGCGATTATCTTCCAAGCGTTGCTCGATAGTTTTAAGTAGAGACAGTTGTCGGTGATAAATAATTAATTGGTAGCAAGCCTGTTTAGCCGCCTGAGCAAATTGCCATTCTTGCCAGGCAATTTGCATATTAATGCTCTGTTGTTGCTTCTTAGCCGCCATTATTTTATTTTCTCGCCAGATAAGTGCAGTGACTTCCCAGCTTAGACCGATACCAAAAGCATTATTGGTATTTATATTGGTGCCAGCGGAAGGGGCTGAAAAACTATAAGAGATTTGAGGGTCAGGTAATAACCCTGCTTGTAATAGTTGAGCATTGGCAATACCCTGTTGATCCCTTAATGCGCGTAATTTCGGATTACGCAAGACAGCCAAAATAGCGGCTTCATCAGGTGATAATCCATCCCGTATATCGAAATTTAGATTTTTTAATAAGGGATGCTTTATTTTACTTAGCTGAATAGTGAGCTGCTCAGTTGAGGGTGTTTGCAATTGGTTTTGTACCGTTTCCGCCGTTAGTGGCTGGGGTTGATAATGGCCACAAGCAGAGAGTGCTAAAGCTGTAGCAATAACAATGATTTGGAGTTGATAATCAAATAGTTTAATATTCTTTAAACGCATTTAGATATGGCAATTGGATTATTTTTATGACCTAATTATGCCTGAATAAATTTTCCTGAATCATTACTAAATGGAAAGAAACCAAAAGCACAATAACTGCTATTATCTGTGCCATGCGGATTTTATTAATTGAAGACGATCAACAAGCAGCCACTTATTTACTTAAAGGTTTGATAGAAAGTGGGCACAATGTCAACCATGCAGTCGATGGTCAAATTGGACTGGATCTGGCATTAACTGAAAATTATGATGTTTTGCTTGTTGATAGAATGCTGCCTAAAAGGGATGGACTTTCCTTGATTCGTTGTTTACGAGCGGATGGGGATAAAACCCCTATCCTAGTGTTAAGTGCTTTGGCTGAAATTGATGACAGAGTTGAAGGCTTGCGTTCAGGTGGAGATGATTACCTGGTTAAACCTTATGCTTTTGCTGAGTTACTGGCAAGACTGGATGCTTTAGTCAGACGGCATGTCGAACCGTTACCTGTCGATTATTTAAAGCTGGCTGATCTTGAGATAAATCTGTTAAACCACAAAGTGACTCGAGCCGGTTGTTTGATTCGTTTGCAACCTATGGAATTACGTTTACTGGAGTTTTTATTTAGACATGTAGGGCAAGTTGTTACCCGAACCATGTTGCTGGAGCAGGTATGGGATTTACATTTTGACCCTCAAACCAATGTCATCGATACTCAAATAAGTCGTCTGCGATCTAAAATTGATAAAGGTTTTGATAAACCGTTGTTACACACCTTGCGTAATATAGGGTATAAACTTGATGAATCTCCGTAGGTTATTCAATACCTCAGCCATGCGTATCGCTTTACGTTATGCGGGGATTTATGCTGTCTTTATGACCCTGGGTTTGAGCATATTGTTTTGGGCAAGTAGTGACTATGTTGACGAGCAGATCAGCACTGGACTAAAACAAAAAATGCAAGACCTACAGCGTATTGACAGCGAACAAGGTCGAAAAAAACTTCTCCAGGCACTTAAATTACAGTCGGATATTAATAGAGAATCTCGCCCCCTGTTTTTATTTTTAGCCCCTAATCATAAAAAAGTGATGGGGGATTTGAATGGTTGGCCTCCACAGCTTGGGATTGACGGTCAAGTTGTTAATGTCTGGATTGAAGATAGTCTAATTTTAGGCCAGGAAACAAAGCAGGATGGATATTGGCCCATGATTGCCGAGACTTTGGCTGATGGCAGTCAGTTATTATTGGCTCAGAGTTTAAAGCAGGCTGAAGAGTTACAAGAAGTTATTCTTTATACTATTATTGCGATTTTTCTAATTTCCGTCATGCTGGCTCTTACTATGGGCTGGTTTATTAGTCGAACTTTATTGGCACGGATTGATAAAATCAATATAACAACCCAGGCGATTACCGCAGGAGATTTGTCACAACGTGTACCTGGCAGTGACAAAAACGATGAATTTGATCAGCTCTCGAATCATCTCAATAATATGCTGAGTCGAATTGAACTGTTACTGACGGGGATGCGTCAAGTAACCGATAATATAGCACATGATTTGCGAAAACCACTTTCCCGTTTACGAAATAGACTGGAAATTACTCTTCTTGAAAAACGTGAACCACACGAGTATCAACAAGTTTTATCTGAAACTATCGAGGATGCTGATGAGTTAATTATCACTTTTAATGCTTTACTGGAAATAGCCCAGACAGAAGCTAAAAGTTTCCGAGGTGAATGGAAAACAGTCGACCTGTCTAAACTCCTTAAACAACTGGGTGAGCTTTATCAGGAGTTAGCTGAATCAAAAGGGGTGTCTTTAATTATTGCTGTGCAAGATGAGCTAGCAGTAACAGGTAATCGACATTTACTGGCGCAAGCGGTGAGTAATTTATTAGACAATGCGATAAAGTACACTGACACGGATGGTCAAATTATTTTAAATGCAAATCTACAGTATCAAAGAGTGATGATTAACATCAGTGATAATGGAGTAGGTATTCCGGCTGATAAGTATGGCTTAGTATTAGAGCGATTTTTTCGCCTTGATTCGGCTCGAAGTACTTCAGGAAATGGATTGGGACTCAGTCTGGTTAAAGCTGTCATGAATTTGCATGGTGCTAACCTTGAGTTTGAAGACAATCATCCAGGGCTTGTTGTTCAGATTGTGTTTGCAAAAAACATTAGGTAGTGAGTTAAATCTGTAGCTTTAACAAATACATTATTCATTAATAACAGCCTTTTGGGGCGCAGGTTTTAACCTGCATTCTTTATTGCAAGAGCAGGCTAAAGCCTGCGCACCCCCAATAAATGAATAAATTGTTAAAATAGCTTTATCAACAGGTTCGACCCACTACCATATTTTACTCAGTTAATGAGGAGGTAATATTAAAACTCAAATGCGCTTAAAAGGGATGATATACAAAGAGTTTTTGCAAATCTGGAGAGATCCTAGTAGTTTGGCAATTGCTTTTGTGTTACCTGTTTTTCTGCTGTTGTTATTCGGTTATGGTGTGTCATTAGATGCTAAACATGTTCCTATTGCCTGGGTTATAGAAAAACCTACAGCAACAACGCAGAGTTTTAGTGATGCCTTTAACCAGTCTAAGTATTTTAAACCTGTTTTTTATACAAATATGCAGGAGGCGAAACTGGCGTTGCAAAGCAAAGAAGTTAACGCAATTATCCGTTTACGTGAAGACTTTAGCCGGCAGGTTTTTAAACCTCAGCCAGCTGCTATTCAAACTATTGTTAATGGTGTTGATGCCAATACGGCACGTCTTATTTCTGGCTATGTACAATCTACCTGGTCACAGTGGATTAATCATCAATCAGAACTAAGGGGAGTGCCTACCCATTTACCGGTTATTGCTGAACATCGAATTTGGTATAACAGCGCAGTACTCAGTAAAGATTATCTAATCCCTGGTTTAATTGCCGTTATTATGACTTTAATTGGTGCATTGCTGACTGCACTGGTGTTTGCCCGTGAATGGGAACGAGGAACGATGGAGGCTCTGCTGGCAACGCCTATCAGTACTCAAGAGATTTTGCTAGGTAAGTTGATTCCCTATTATATCTTAGGGATGGGGGGGTTACTATTGTCGATAACGATGGCTGTATTTTTGTTTGAAATACCTTTGCGCGGCTCTTTATGGGTATTACTATTGACTGGAAGCCTATTTTTATTTGTTGCATTGGGTATGGGGCTGTTGATTTCAATTGTCGCAAAAAACCAGTTTGTGGCTGGGCAGATCGCCATTATTGTTACTTTTTTACCCGCGTTCATTATGTCTGGTTTTATTTTTGATATTAGTAGTATGCCTGTCGCTATTCAAATGTTTACTTATTTGATTGGCGCACGGTATTTCGTTGCCATTCTGCAAACTGTTTTTTTAACAGGAAATATTTGGGCAGTGATACTACCTAATGCATTGGCTTTACTAATTATGGCCTTGATATTTTTTGGCCTGGCAGCAAGTAAAGCACCCAAACGATTGGAGTAAAAGATATGTGGGCAAATATTTATGCCTTGTTAATTAAAGAATTCCTTGCATTGATAAAAGACAAGAAAAGTCGCTTTGTATTGATAGGCCCTCCTATATTTCAATTATTTGTTTTTGGTTATGCTGCAACTTTTGACCTGAATGAAATTCCAATTGCTATATATAATGAAGATTCAAGTATAGAATCAAGAGATTTTATTTCGCGTTTTACTGCCGCCCCCGCTTTTACTGAAGTTTTGAGAATTACCAAGCATCAACAAATTGCCAAAGCATTGGATGAAAAACAGGTGCTTGCCGTGTTACATATAGGTCAAAATTTTAGTCGAAATTTGTTAATGGCACAGCAACCAGCCAAGGTACAAATACTGGTAGATGGCCGTAACTCAAATACGGCTTTAATTGCCCTGAATTATATGCAAAGCATTTTAGCTGACTTTAATCTGGACTGGGCAAAACAACATCATTTAACCCTGCCTCCTGCCCAATTACAAATTAGATCATGGTTTAACCCTAATCTAAGTAGTCGCTGGTTTATTGTTCCTGGGATTGTCGGTTTATTAACGCTGGTTGTAACTATCATCGTTACCGCGCTATCAATTGCCAGAGAACGTGAGCAAGGTACTTTTGACCAATTACTCGTTACCCCGTTAACGCCTTTTCAGATATTGCTAGGCAAGGCTATACCCGGTTTGGTTATTGGAGTAGTAGAAGCCTCGTTTATTGTTCTGATGGCAGTACTTTGGTTTAAGATTCCTATACTGGGTAGTTTGCTGGCTTTGTATATGGGCATTTTTTTATTTGTATTTTCTGTTATTGGCATTGGCTTAATGATTTCATCACTGTCAGTAACTCAACAACAAGGTTTATTAGGTGGATTTTTATTTATTGTGCCATCGGTTATCCTTTCTGGCTATGCAACGCCCATTGCCAATATGCCTGTATGGGTACAAAATTTCACTTTACTTAACCCTCTTCGTTATTTTTTGGTGATTGTACGGGGTGTATTTCTTGAAGGCTTTTCTGTTACTAATTTATTTAATCAATATTGGCCTTTAGCTATTATTGGAATTGTGACAATGAGTTGTGCAGGGTTGTTATTTAGACGGCGGATGTATTAAGGGAGGTGCGACGTGCCCATCTTTATGTGTATTACATTTGATGAACACGAGAAAAACTTAACAACAGCGTTATTCAAACAGGGGGTAGTGAGTTGAATCTGTTGTTAAGGCTATTCTTAAAACTTATCTATTTTTGGAGCACGGGCTTTAGCCTGCTCTTGAGCTACAGAATACAGGTTAAAACCTGCACCCTAAAAGACTGTTAAGTAGGTAACTATATTTATTCTAACATTTGGACGTGAGGCTTTAGCCTCGCCTGAACCTTGCGAGGCTAAAGCCTCACGTCCAAAAATATTTACATAGTTATTAACAAACCACAAACGAAAACTTAATTTATTAAATTAAAATTGTTAGGATAGTTTTAAGCACCTCTCTTGAATAACAAAATCGTAGGTCTTTGACTTTGTTACTCTCTGTTTGATGGCCGAGAGCGGTCTAATTCGCTACTTACTAATGATAATGTGTTTTTCAAACTACAAATTTAACCCACTACCAAACAGGGACTGCTGGAATCAAGAACCCAAGGATAGGAAGTGAACACATACACATTTATATACTATCAATTTCTTTTTTAAGCAGTATAAATAATTTATTGGAAATTATTTCATTTTCATGCAACTCTTTTAAAGTATCTGTTTTAGTGATGTTTAATAAAGCGGTAGCGGACTGCTCATTTAATTCATCCAAAAGGTCTTTATTTGATAATAATTCGTGTTTCATTTGCTGAATTGTTTTATTTTTTAAAGCTTGGTATATATTGCTGGCATTTTGTAAAGCATGAGGGTCGTCGAAAATTTCAATTAATGGTGATCTTTTTATTGACTCAAGTTCTTCAAGTACCTTGTCAATTAATTTGTATTGTGTTCGGTAATAAAGATATTGTTCCTGTGATTCATGCAAATCATCAGGTAAAAGTAAAATTCGATGCATAAAACGGTCAAGTTTATTAATCCAGTTATCAAAATAGGTATTGAGTGATTCTAATTGTGGACGGTCTTGTTCTACCCGTTCTGATTGAGTTTCTAAGATTAATAAGTTTCTTTTATAAATACTTTCATTAATCTCATCGCGTCTAAATATTTCTTTTAATTCACTCTTTTGTACAGCCAAAGTGTAAATTAATATCATATTTTCAGCGACGTGGCTGGGGTCTTTGTTTTGTTCCTGACATTGCTGGCAAACTTTTTGATATAGCGTGTGGTATTTGCTGGTTAAGGTTTGGTATTGCTCTGGGTTAATATCTTTATGTTCTGAGAGTTGCAGTGTTTTTGCTTTTAAAGTTTGGTAAATAAGTGCCTGACTTTTGTAGAAACCAATTTCTTCGTGGGGAAATAAAGCATCAATTTTAAGCCAGCGGATGACTTTACCTATGGTTGTGGCTTTAATTAGTAAGGTAAAGTAAATACTACCAATGGTAATGGCGGTGATAAATTCTTTGATTGAAAAGTCGTATTTCCAGTTTGGAAGCGTAAGGTCATTGGGTATCAACATCACCATAACGATGGCAATAGCACCTCGCAAACTCCCCCAGGAAAGTAGGTGTTGCCAGTTCATGGGAATATCTTCTTCGGATTTATTTAGATTAGCCATACCAATCGATAAATAGATTGATATAGCCCTGGCAATAGCAACTAATACAATCGTTAACATAATCGGGAATATGGCGACATGTATCGAGATAGATAAACTGGCGAATAATAGCCCCATTAAAATAAACACTAGGGAGTTAGCTAGAAAAGCAAAATAACTCCAGAATTTTTCCATATATTCCTCGACTCCTGGTGACATTTTGTAACGGCCAAAGTTACCTAAAACAAGAGAAGATGTCAGTGTGGCGATAATTGAAGATAAATGAATAGGATGATCATAAATAACCAATTTTTCTGAAAGGACTTCGGTTAATAGGAAAGTAAAATGAGCCACCAGTAATGTCAAGGTGATCTCAAGGTGTTCATTCCCTTTAACCCACTCAATAAGTTTAGAAAAGAAAAGCCCCATAAATAGGCCAAAGAAACCACCCCCTAAAATCATGGTGCTGAATGAGAAAATACCTTCCAATATGGTTTCAGTGCCATGAAACCCATGTTGAATAATACCTAGGAATACTAAGAAAACAGCAAAAGCCGTACCATCATTAAATAAACTTTCCCCTTCAAATATTAAGGTCAACCTGTGAGGAGCTCCATATTCTTTAAACAGAGATAACACGGCAACCGGGTCAGTTGCAGAAATAATGGCACCAAATAATAATGTCACTAAAAGTGGAACATCGTAACCTAGCAGACCAAAACACCAATGACCAACAAAGCCGATTAAAAAAGTTGAAATTAGCAAGCCGACAATCGCTAACATGCTAATAGAAAATTTATTTTCCATAATATTTCTGATCTTAATGTTATAGGCAGATTCAAAAATAAGAATGGGTAGAAAAACAAAAAATAATGATTCAGGTGTGAGTTGAAAACTGGTGACAAATGAAAATAACTTAACTTTAGATAGGGGGATTAATAAAGATCCACCAATCACTAATAAAACGGTATAAGGGATACGTGTTTTTAAGGCTAGGAGATTAATGCCTAAGGAGAAGAACATTAAAGTAAAAATTGATAGATAAACGTCAATTGTCATATATTTCCCTTGGAAAACAATTTTAATACAGTGTTATATACTAATTTGAAATTATAACATATTGTATTAAGGCATTGGTGGGGCAAATTGTCACAATACAACAAAACCAAGAATGGAATTTGCGGCTAAACTGTATCTAACTTTATTGATTTTAAGGTGGTAAAAATGGATAGTACAATACTTATCTGGGAAATGTTATTTGGTGCAATAGGACTTGGTTTTTTTTCTTATGGTAAAAAGCAAAAGGCTATTGTTCCCTTGGTTTCGGGAGTTGGTCTTTTTATATTTCCATATTTTGTGTCAAGTTTATACTTGGTCTTACTGGTTGGTTTTGCTTTAATTATTCTGCCTTATTTTGTAAGGATATAAAACAATGGCTATTAATAAATTATACCTGAATCCGTGACTTCAATGCGGATAGCAGAGCTCAAGATATTGGTTTCACAGGGGATTTAGTCAGATTATTGCTCCTGCATAATCGACATTCACCACATCCATGTGGCTCAAAAAATCTTAGCTTCACCCATAGGTTAAGCGGGTATTTTTTTAACCGCTGTGGAATCAATGGTTTGTGTTCTGTGCCGTAGTGAAGTCACGGTTCAGGTTATAGCTTATAAGCTGTAGAGCGGACTTTAGTCCGCTATAGAAATGGAGGCGCGGCTAAAGCCTCACTTCCAAAAATATTTAAAATTAAATTGCCAAAATAATTTTAAACACTTACTTAACGCATAGCATAGCATTGCATTGGAACGAGAAGATATGAATTTTAACGATATTGAAGCTATTGCTAAGCAAAGTAGTATGGCTGCTCAGGAACTAGCCTCAACTTCTGAAATAGTGAGAAACCTTGCTCTTACAAATATGGCTGATGCACTTGAGTCAGTTAGGCAGCAAGTTTTTGATATTAATGCACAGGAAGTTCTAAAAGCCAGGCAAGAAAAACAATCAGTTGCAATGATTAAACGCTTGACCATTAGCAATAAAGTTTTTCAATATATGCTTTCCAGGCTTAGAGAGGTAGCAAAACGACCTGATCCTTTAAACCGAGTGCTTGAAGGTCATACCAACCCTGTTGGTTTAAAAGTGTTCAAAAAATCTGTTCCACTTGGTGTTATTGGTATTATTTATGAATCGAGACCCAATGTGACGACTGATGCTGCCGGTGTTTGTATTAAAAGTGGTAATGCTCTTATTTTGCGTGGTGGTTCGGAAGCCATTCAAACTAATACCGTATTGGCTGATGCCATGATTAAAGGTGCTATTGATGCAGGTCTTCCATCGCATGTAATACAGATTATCCGAGCACCTGGTCATGATGCCGTTGGAGAGCTTTTAAAAATGGATAAATATATTGATGTATTGGTTCCTCGTGGTGGAAAAGGTTTAATTGAGAGAATTGCCAGAGGGACTAGGATTCCTGTTATCAAGCATTTTGATGGGATTTGTCATCAATATATCGCTGAAGATGCTGATTTAATTCAAGCGGTAGAAATTGTTATTAACTCTAAATGCCAAAGCATTCAGGTTTGTAATGCATTAGAGACCTTATTAATTGATAAAAACTGTGCTGAAAAGATTTTGCCGAATCTAAAAGCTGAATTTGATTTGAATAAAATCAAACTTTTAGGCTGTGAACAAACCCAAAAGTTTTTATCCGATATACCTTTAGCGACAGAAGATGATTGGAATAGTGAATATTTAGCACCGATTCTTTCTATAAAAATAGTTAATGGAATTGATGAGGCAATTAGGCATATTAATAAATATGGGTCTGGTCATACTGACGGTATAGTGACGCAAAACTTAAAAATGGCACAGCAATTTGAACAGCAAGTTGATTCTGCATCGGTATTAATCAATGCATCGACTCGGTTGTCGGGCGGTGGTGATTATGGTTTGGGGTCTGTTATTGGTATTAGTACAGATAAGTTACATGCTCGTGGCCCTGTTGGACCAGATGAATTAACAAGTTATAAGTGGGTGGTTTATGGCAATGGACATTTAAGAAATTAACTTAAACCTGAGTCAGTGACTTCAATGGCTTGTATTCTGTGCCGTAGTGAAGTCACGGATTCAGGTTAAAAGCTTATTGCCATTGTGTGGTAGAGACAAGGCATGCCTTGTCTCTACCACACCGAAGTAATGAATAAATATTGGGCTATTTATTTTCCATAGAGTTAATAAAAGTATTTGCTTCGTTAATAGATTTTTCCATTGCCGTTATCAGGCTTGAAACATCTGATTGAATACCTGTCAATTCATTTTTAAGTGAAGAGATGGCTCTAGCATTTAAATTATGTTTTAAATAAAGCACCTGGTCTTTAAATACAGCTAAAACAGGTTCTAATTTGGCTTCTGCGCGTTCCATTGCTTGAATAAGTTGTTTATATTGACGTTTTGTCGAATTAAGTTGCCTTTGGCTCTTACGTTTTAAGGATGCACTGCTGTATTGGCCGATTTCTTCTTTCCATTCATCAAATAAAGCTTGAGAAACATCTTTAATATCATCAATACGTTTTCTAACTAATTTTGCCTGTGATACGCTGTCTTCGTATTCATCATTAAGCTTATTATAGGTTTTTTCTAAATCACCACCGTTAAAGTTTGTGACGGCAGTAAATTGTGCAAGAGCAGATTTGAATTGTTCCTTGGTTTCTTCCTGAGTATCACGCGCTTTTTCAACCCGGTGAATCATTAATTCCCGCTTGGGAATCCCTATACTCTCCAGTCCACTATAATACAAACTAGAACATGCTGTTAAAGACAAAATAGATAAAGCAAGAAAACTGCGAAAGATAAAGTTCATAATGATTCCTTTTGTTAATGATGCTACTAATTATATTAGAAATACTTGGATTTATATAATAAGTTATATTTGCGGTTATTTTAGATCAGTAGATTAGTTAAAGAAAAAGAGAGAAAGAGAGAAAAAAGGTCGCGTCTTGATTCTTGCCTTTTTATTGTTTTATTCTCTCGACTAGAGCAGCCCCTTTGGTTGCATTTTTTTCTACGCAAGAGTCAAGCCCCGACCCCGTGTGCACGCGTTATAAGTAGGCAGGCATAATTAACTTAACAATTTATTTTCGTCATTCCCGAGTGTTCTTATCGGGAATCTACTGTGTAGGTCAGATGGATTCCTTCTAAGAGCATGCAGGAATGACAGTTGTCGCATGGAGTCTTTACCCCCTTCGGCTACTTTTCTGCGCCTCATTGCCGAAGCAACTTTGGGTCCGGATTTTGATAGAGTTTGCCCCAAATATAGCAGCTCCCCTGTAAATTCGGTGGTAACTGTTTTACTTTGCATGGTGGCTTGATGAATTTCTAAGAAACTTTAGTTGGTGGAATACACGTTGGATAGTATTCTTGTACAGTGGTTTTATGGCTTTTGCGTATTGGATGGTTCACGCATCGAAAGGTATATTGCCTATATTAAATAATGGTGACTTATCCATCCTTTATTGCTTTGTCTTTCTGTTTATCTCTGCATAAAGCTCGGGGATATGAAGCGTTGATTCGTGGAGACAAAAACGTTAGAAAATATTGATAATATTTGTCACCTGAAAAGCAAGCCACTCCTTATTCACCTTAGTCTAAAGGGTGCACTAAAAATCGGCATCTACCACCCCCTTTTGCCATGCAGCAGGTATGTTCAATTTGACTATCAAGAAGAGATGACAGCAGTGATAAGTCCATTTCACAGACTTCAGGGTCACTTTTAGCCAGATCATGAAAGACACAATTATACGCATCAATTATTAAGTTTTCTCCTGGTTCTCCTTCTGATAACTGCGTTTCATATCCCAATTCCTGCATAATGTCAGCAGTCATTTTAATTTTTTCATCAATGGGTTTGTTTTTTAAAGCATCCTTTCTTGTTTCTGCAAGTGATACACCAAGCTCCTTGAGATAGAGTGTGAGTTCCTCAGAGCCTAATTTTTGTTTAATCAATTTGACCAGCATTTCAGCAAAAAGGCTGTAGTGTTTGGGGAAGATATGGATTCCTTTTTCTGTCAAGACAAAGGTCGTTCCAGGTCGTCCACCTGTTTGTTTGGAAGCTGACTTTCTAACCAAGCCATCTCTTTCGAGTACTGTCATGTGTTGGTGTATTGCACTTCTTGAAATTTCTAAACGTTTAGAGAATTGATCAACAGTCATCCCTTCTTTTTCTTTGACTAAAAAACACAGTATCTTTTGTTGTGTTTCACTAAATCCAATTATTTCCATGTAATCTCCTGTCTCTGATTTTTTAAAAGACCACCAAAAGTGGGCCTTTCATAACGTGATGGAGTAATTATATCATGGTTAGAGGCAAAACTCACGCGACGCATTAGAAAAAACAGATTAATGGCATTATAAATATATAATCCTTTATACAGTTAATAGTTGACAAACAATACGATTGATCTTATCCTATGCTCCACGTTATGAATTTTTAAGAATTATGATTAATTCAACTGTAGGAGTAATGGGATGAGATTAAAACGATCTGCAAGTAATAAAGATCAGATAGGATTCAACAAAATTGCCTGTGTTTTTATGCTGTGTTTTTGGGTGAGCTGGGCAGAAGCAAAGCAGCACAAATTTGAAATGACCATTGAAGAAGTGACAATTAAAGTTGCGCCAAAATTGGATTACAAAGTTTTTGCTTTTAATGGTCAGGTGCCAGGGCCATTAATTCATGTGAAAGAAGGCGATGATGTAGAAGTGCTGGTGACCAATAATACCTCTACAGCACATACCATCCACTGGCATGGTTTTTACCAAAATAATAACTGGCGTAATGATGGTGTGCCAGGCATAACACAACAAGCCATTGAAGCGGGTGACAGTTTTACCTATAAATGGAAGGCTGAGAAAACGGGCAGTCTCTGGTATCACTGTCATACCAATGTTAATGAGCATGTAGGGATTAGAGGCATGTGGGGACCTGTTGTCGTTGATCCGCTCAACCCTACCGAGCTGGAAAAAACCGTCACTAAAGATGTCATTGTTATGTTTAGCACTTGGGAATCGAGTAATGCGAGTAAGTTTGGTCAAGGCGGAACGCCGGCTGACTTAGTCGATTATTTCTCCATTAATGGTCGTTCATTTCCATCAACCCAACCTTTACGCGTCAAAAAAGGCGATGTGGTGCGGTTCCGTTTATATGGTGCAGGAGGTGGATTTCATTCTTTTCACCCTCATGGACACGATATGTTAGTGACTCATAAAGATGGATTGCCATTGGCACAACCTTATACTGCGGATACTTTGCTTGTGGGACCTGGAGAACGTTATGACGCTATTGTAAAAATGGATAACCCGGGGCGTTGGATTGCACATGATCATGTTGATACCCATGTGACCAATGCAGGCAAATTTCCTGGTGGAGCAATCACTGTTATTGAATATGTCAGTATACCAATGGATGATTGGTATGCATGGAAAGACAAAAGTTACGATGCCGATTTTTTCTTTACTGAATCGATGAAAAAAGACTATGGACTATATAACCAGTCAATCTTTGCAGGAAAACCAATTGAAAGTAAAAACCGTAGACGCAGAGCCAGAGATCAATAAGATGAAAATCAGCACTACTCATTCATATAAACAATTTTTGATTATTTTGTCACTGGGCGTGAGCAGTTGGATGTCACCTGTCAATGCTGAAATAGAAGGCAATAGTCTTGACAGTCAATGTATATCCTGCCATGCCGTTTCAGGTAAACCAGCACAGACCCTAAAAGCGCTTTGGGAAAGAAAAGGACCTGATTTATCTTCGGCAGGGATTAAATATAAACCGGAATGGTTAGTCCAGTGGTTGCAAAACCCAGTAAGAATCAGACCTGCCGGTCTATTTTACGGTAATCATATTGTCAAAGGTGAAAAATCAGATGTTATTGATACAGCAAGCCTGGTTAAACATCCTCAGCTAACTGCGGATGAGGCAAAACAAGCCACTGAGATATTAATGACCTTAAAACAAAATCAGCAATTAATTACAGGGGGGGACTATAAACCCGGAACGGTCTCTATGACATTGGGCGAGATGACTTTTGATAAATTTAAAGGCTGCCTGGCTTGTCATCAAATCGAACCAGGTTATGGAGGTCTCTCCGGACCGGAAGTCTATACTGCCGCGAGCCGTTTGCAGGAGGATTATTTAATCAGTTTTATGCGTAATCCTCAAGTCTGGGAGCCGAAAAGCATTATGCCTAATAAGCATCTGAAAGAACGAGATCTACAAAAAATAGTGCATTACTTACGTGCTTTAAGTAAGGAGAATTTCAAATGAAACATTCTATTTTAGTTATTGCTTCTTTATTGCTGGTTTTTTGTGTTGAGGTTGGTGCTGAAACGGCAAAAGATAATTACCAGACATATTGCGTTCAATGCCATGGACTGGAAGGCAATGGAAAAGGAATTAATGTGGCTGATATGTCAACTCAGCCACGCGATCACACGGATGCGAAAGAAATGTCGGCACGAACCGATGAGGAGCTTTTCAAGGTGATCAAGGAAGGTGGGCAATCAATCACTAAATCTGTATTGATGCCACCTTGGGGCTCTACTTTGTCAGATGAGGAAATACAAGGCTTGGTTAAGCACTTACACCAACTTTGTCAATGCTAAGTTTATTTCCTTATTCATGTTAAATAAATATAATTAATAAGAGGGTAGTCATGAAAATTAAATTTTTATCTAATCCAGCAAAACCCCAGGTTTTTGGTATTGTTATGCTGGCTCTATTCATCGCGCAACCGCTTGCTGCTAAGACTGTAAAAGTCACCATGACAGCAAAAGAGAGCACTGTTGTTATAGATAATAAGGGAACTCAGTATCCCGCTTGGACTTATGATGGAAAAATTCCAGGTCCTGTTGTCCGTGTTACCGAAGGCGATACCGTAGACTTTACATTAGTCAATCCTGAAACGAATAAAAACAGCCACTCCATGGATTTTCATGCCGCTGTGGTTGATGTGTTAAAAGAGTTTAGTGAAGTTAAGCCAGGTGAAAGCAAACATTTTACCTTTGTTGCCAAACACCCAGGGGTTTTTATGTATCACTGTGGTGCAGCAACAATGGCACAACATATAGCACGTGGCATGTATGGTATTATTATTGTTGACCCTAAAGAAGGCTACAGTGAAGCCTATCCAAAACCAGACCGTGAATATGTATTGATTCAGTCTCAGTATTTTCCTAATGCGAAAGACAAAGATGCAATGATTGAGAACCGTGGCTGGACAGGCTCATTAATTAACGGAAAAATCTTCCATTATGATCCTGTACATGATGAAAATGCATCATTGACTTTACAGTCTAAACCAGGCGAACGGGTACGGATATTTTTTGTCAATGCTAACATTAACAATCCAGTGGCCTTTCATCCTATCGCAGGTATTTGGGATAGAGTTTATATTAGCGGAAATCCAAAAAACACCTTATATGGCATTCAAACATATAACGTAGCTGTAGCTGAAGCCAGTACCTTTGATTTGGTTTCACCTGCTGATCATCCAACAAATAACGCCATTGTTGATCATGCAATGGGGGCTGCATTACGGGGAGCCATTACGGTATTAATGAATATGCCGGATGCGGATCCAAAACTGGGTAAAGGCGATAATATTTTAATTCGTTAAATTTTGTTCTAAATAAGACATGTATTTTCGACTCGCTATAATTATCTTGCGAGTCGAGATATTTAGGTTAGAAGCCTCTATTGTTTTTGAAGGGTATCTACTTACACTATCGCAGTTTGGCGGGTGTAGGCTAGTGATTTATCAGGACGCGTAAATACATCCATGTTGCTCGGCATAACATCCCTGTTATGCAAGCCTGATATATCACTAGCCTACACCCGCCTTAGAGTATGAAGGGTGAGTAGTTACCTTTTATCCATTAATACGGCCCTGTCTACTGATATCAAATATAAGGGAAAGAGAATATCTACAGGAATTTTTAAGTACTCTGTAGACGTGCCTGTTTTTGTAGCAAAAAGTAATTTAAAGGGTGATCAACAAGCTGGTCTAAAAAACCATGGAGGTGAGCATAAGGCGGTATATGCCTTCTCATCAGACCATTATATCTATTGGCGGAAGGTACTTCAAAATACGGAGTTAAAGCCTGGTGCTTTTGGTGAAAATTTAACCATATCAGGTTTTGATGAATCAGTTTTACTATTGGTGATCAGTTAAGTATTGGGCAATGTATTTTAGAAATAACGCAACCCAGAGTACCTTGTTTTAAACTGGGGCTTGCAGTTGGGAATCAAAATATAATGCATTCAGGTAACGTTGAAAAAGTTCGACGACAGGAGGCACATTGAAAGCGA